>LFSZ01000031.1 GCA_001512885.1 Rikenellaceae bacterium DTU001 | reverse complement strand
GTAGTCTTCTAATTCTTGATCTTTTAATATGGTTTTCATAATTATAAATTTTGGTAAAATTAACAATTAATTTTATATTAATCCAATATTAAATTAAACAATTGAAATTTTCCCTATGAAAATCCTAAGCTACTTAATAGTAATCTAAAGTATTGCGTATTGGTAAAAAAAACATATTATTTACTTGCATCATTATGTTAAAAATCGAATTACAAATTATAATTCAAAAAAAGTAAAATCTTATATTATTAAGTTAGAGATTTATTCAAATCTATATTTATTTTTCCAAAGTTTTTTTAAGTAATTTTTTAGTTCATTTTCTTTAGAATTATCAGCAGGTATATAAAAAGAAGTCCCAGATATTTCATCTGGCAAACACTCTTGCTCGATGAAATGGTTAGGATGATCATGGGGGTATAAATAACCTTTGTGATAATTAAGCGATCGCATAAATTGTGTAGGTGCATTTCTAAGGTGAAGCGGCACTGGCAAATCGCCAGTTTTATGAACAAATTCTATAGCTTTCTCTATGGATAAGTAGCTAGCATTACTTTTAGGTGATGAAGCGAGATATATAGCGCATTCAGCTAAAACTATCCTTGCTTCTGGCATACCAATTTTATGAACTGCATCGAAGCAAGCATTAGCTAATAGTAATGCATTAGGATTAGCGAGTCCTATATCTTCAGAAGCTAATATTATCATTCTACGTGCTATAAATAGTGGATCTTCGCCTCCTTCTAGCATTCTTGCCATCCAATAAATAGCAGCATTAGGATCACTATTTCTTATAGATTTTATAAAAGCAGAGATAAGATCATAGTGATATTCGCCTTGTTTGTCGTACAATAAAAATTTTTGTTTTACTATAGCTTCTACATTTTCATTGCTAATCACTAGATTTGTACTATTGCTACTATCTACTAATAATTCTATTACATTATATAATTTTCTAGCATCTCCACCACTATAAGTAAATAAAGCTTCTTTTTCAATTACTTCAATAATTATATTTTTCGATGAGTAAAAATCAATAGCCCTTTGTAACAATTTATCTAAATCAGAAATTTCTAATGGATTTAGTACATAAACTTGGCAGCGAGATAAAAGAGGTGGTATGATCTCAAATGAAGGATTTTCAGTAGTAGCACCTATCAGAGTTATAATTCCTTTTTCTACTGCATGTAATAAGCTATCTTGTTGGGATTTAGAAAATCTATGTATTTCATCTAAAAATAAAATAACTGTTTTATATGGTTGAGCTTTTTGTATTATATTTCTTATATCTTTCACGCCCGCGTCTATGGCATTTAATTTGAAAAAAGGAACTTGTAAATCTTTTGCTATTAATCCTGCAATAGTTGTTTTTCCTGTGCCGGGCGACCCCCACAAGATTAATGAAGGTAATGATTTAGAACTTAAAAGTTTTCTAATGATGCCATCTGCCCCTACCAAATGCTCTTGTCCTACAAACTCATCCCAATTTTTTGGTCTTAATTGCTCTGCTAATGGAATAGACATATTACAATATTATGCAAATATAATAAATTTAATTTAATTTTTTATAAAATTTATTTTGAAAAATTCAATATGTTGGATTAGTAAAAGTAAAGCTGTATTAGCTGCAGATTCTATATTTATTTCCCTATTACCATGAAATACAAATTTGTAACAATAAATATTTGATGGCGTAGAAATAGCAAAATGAACCAAGCCTACAGGTTTGTCTGGTGTAGCTCCTGTGGGACCGGCGATGCCACTAATAGCGATAGAATAATCTGTGTTGAATAAATTTTTACCATTTTCTGCCATATATTTTACAGTTTCTTCGCTTACAGCCCCCTTAGTAGTTAAAATATCTTTGGGTACTTTTAATATTTTTTCTTTTATCTCATTCGAATAGCATATTAATGAACCTCTGAAATATTCGGAACTGCCAGCATTCGATACTATCTTACTAGCTACTATTCCTCCTGTGCAACTCTCAATAGTACACAAAGTTGTACCTGTATTTAACATTAATTTGTGTAAATATTGTTCTGGTTTTTCAATACTTTTATATACAAAAAACTCTTGATATTTAAATATCAAATCATTTAAAAATTGATTAAAACTATTATCATTAGTATAATCTTTATTAGCAGAAAATAATATACGTACATATCCAAAACTTGGTAAATATGCTACTGTCAATAAATCAAAATCATTAATTTTAGATTCAATATATGTGGCTAATTCACTTTCTCGAATATTTCTAAAGGTTAATGCTGTTGTCCATATAACTGGTGAATAATTTTGAATAATCCAAGGCAAAACTGCTTCATCTAAGATAGCTTGTGCTTCTTGTGGTACACCTGGCAAAGCAAATAATGTAGTATTGCCTTTAGTTATTTTTATGCCAGGAGCTGCACCTACAGAATTGGGCAATAATTCAGAGGTTTCAGGTATTAGAAACATTTTTTTTCTCATCTGTGTGATTTGCACATTTCGTTTTTTATAATGATTTTTAATTAATTGCTTGGCTTTATTATTCTCTACTAAAGGTACTTCTGACCATTTTGCTATTGCTTCTATTGTTTTGTCATCGGGCGTAGGACCTAAGCCACCAGTAGAAATTATTATTTCATGAGATTTTGATAATTGATTAAGGGTTTCTACTATTTCATCTAAATTATCAGAAATAGATATTATTGTTTTTGTATTAAATCCATTCATAAATAATTTATTAGCTATATACGAAGCATTCTTATTATCTATTATACCTCTTAATATCTCATCTCCTATACTAAGTATTGCTATATTCATAATTATTACATTAAAAGGATGTAAACAAAAATACTAAAAAATATTTTTCCGAACAATCATATATTATGTATTTTGTAGCATGCAATATGAAAGTAATAGATTAAAATTACGAAAAAAACTTAAATAAATTACAATTAATCTCTTTATATAAAATCGAAATAAACTCAAATACCTTAAATTCTGAATTATGTAAATTGTTGTTTTTTCAATTGTTTATGATTAGCATTTATTTAACAGATTAAAAAATTTTAGATTAGAAGCTAAATTATTTATTTGGTTAATATTAATTAGATTAAGCTAAATATTTATTAATTTTGCTAACTTTTAATATAATTTTTTATTAATAATTATAATGAATTTTGAAATTATATCACAATGTGGTAATGCGAGAGCTGGTATTTTGAGATTACCACATGGCAATGTGCAGACACCAGTATTTATGCCGATAGGCACAGTCGGGTCAGTGAAAGGCATTATGTGGGATGATCTAAAAAACATTTTAAAAGTTCAAATAATTTTGGCAAATACCTATCATCTCTACCTAAGACCTGGTATAGATATACTGTATGAAGCAGGCGGTTTGCACAAATTTATTAACTGGCAACGTCCCATTCTAAGTGATAGTGGTGGATATCAAGTGTATTCATTAGCAAATATTAGAAAAATCAATGATGATGGAGTAGAGTTTCGATCTCATATAGATGGCAGTAAGCACATATTTACACCAGAAAAAGTAATGAAAATACAGCAATATATTGGTTCAGATATTATAATGGCTTTCGATGAATGTACTCCATATCCTGTAGATTATGAATATGCCAAAAATTCATTAAATTTAACACATAAGTGGTTAGAACGTTGCATTGATTATCTGGAGCATAATCCGCCATTGTATGGTTATATGCAATTTTTATTCCCAATTGTTCAAGGCAGTATTTATTCTGATTTACGAGAAGCTTCAGCCTTATTTGTAAGTAAATTTGATACGTTAGGCTATGCTATAGGAGGTTTAAGCGTAGGCGAACCAGCTGATATTATGTATGAGATGATCAAAATAGTAAATAATATTTTACCACATAATAAGCCTAGATATTTGATGGGCGTTGGGACTCCAGCCAATATATTGCAAGCAGTAGCTTTAGGTGTAGACATGTTTGATTGTGTAATACCTACTCGAAATGGTCGTAATGGTCAATTATTTACATCTCAAGGTATTATTAATATAAAAAATAAAAAATGGAGTAGGGATTTTTCTCCTATAGATCTTAATAGCCCATTAGAATTAGATCAAACAACTACAAAAGCATATCTAAGGCATTTATTCCTTGCTGGAGAAATGCTAGGTCCTATGATAGCTTCTTATCATAATTTAGCATTTTACATAAGATTAATGAACGAAATACGTTATCATATTTTAGAAGGTAGCTACGATCAATATTATATTAAAGCAATGGATACTTATATGAAAAGATTATGAAAATCAAAAAATTAGATTTATATATTGCTAAAAAATTTATTAGTTCTTTTATATTAATTATTACTTTATTAATTTTTATCATTATTGCTTTTGATATTTCTGAAAAAATAGATAAATTTATTGCAAAGAATGCTCCAGTTTCACTTATTATTACAGAATATTATTTTAATTTCATACCATATTTCATAAATCTTTTTTCATCACTATTTATTTTTATATCAGTAATATATTTTACATCTAAATTAGCTAGTCGTTCAGAGATAATAGCTATGTATAGCGTCGGTATTGATTTTAAAAGAATTCTCAGACCATATCTAGTAGTTAGTTTTTGTTTAGCTATTTTTTCATTTGTATTGCAAAATTTTATTTTGCCACCTGCTAATCAACGTAGAATAAACTTCGAAAATGTATATATAAAAAGAAATCCTCAGACCAAAGAAAGTTATATTCATATGCAATTAGATAAAAACAATTTTGTATATATGCATACATGGGATGTAAAAGATTATGAGGGTAGATTTTTATCAATGGATAAAATCGACTATCAAAAAGGTGTAACTAATAAAATGATAGCTTCTTTTAGTCATTATGATACAATTTCTAAAAAATGGCAATTGACAGATGTAATCATTAGAAATATAAAAGATAGTATAGAGCAATTAACCAGATACAAAAACTTAGATACGATATTACCAATTACTCCTAGTGATCTTAATTATGAAACTACTTTATTAGAGACTATGAATTTTACTGAATTAAATAAATATATAAGAAAACAAAAAGAAAGAGGTGCAGAAAATATAAATGAGCTTTTAGTAGAAAGACAAAACAGATATGCATCACCATTTTCAGCGATTATATTAACTATAATTGCGGTAACATTATCAATTAATAAAAAACAGGGTGGATTAGGTTTAAATTTAGCTATAGGACTTTCATTAAGCTTCGGATATATTTTATTTCAGCAAATTAGTGTTTCTTATGGTGTTGCAGGTATTTTATCCCCATTTATAGCAGCTTGGTTGCCAAATTTTATTTTTATCATTATTGCTATTTATCTTATTTATAGAGAGATTTAATTATCTTTTTGTGATAATTATCAATATTAAAAATTTAGCTTGATATACAAAGTAATGTATAATTTTCTTCTAGTGATTTTAAATAGTGCCAACATTTTTGGTTCTATAACGTTTTATATGGGCAAAGATTTAAAAAAGAGTAATTGTACAAAAAAGAATTTGTTAATATTGTTTTATTAAATAGACATACGAGAAAGATGGAATTAAAAGGGTTATAAATGGCACTTTGTGAACTTTGTGTAATAACTTAGTGCCCTTTGTGGTAAAAAAATTAGCCTAAATAATTAAAAATAGTTATTTTTTGTAACAATCTAAAATTTTATTACCCACAATAAACGTTATAGAATCATAATTAATGTATCAAATTAATAACTCCTCGATATATTTTATCTTTTTCATTTATAGTACGTAATTTTATAACATATAAAAATGTATTTGGATTGATATTCCTTTCATTTTTGTCAACTATATTACCATCCCAAGGTTTATTTATATCTTTGCTATGGTACAATAATTTGCCAGTCCTACTAAAAATAAATATCTCGTAACTATCGATATCTATTCCCTGAATAAATGGAGTAAAATAATCATTTAAAAAATCATTATTTGGAGTAAATGCATTAGGAATAAATATTCGAAAATTTTCTAAAACAGTGATAGAATCAACATATATAGATGTGCAATTATATTCATCTGTAGCATATAGAGTTATAACAAATGTTCCAGACTCAGTATATCTATGAGATGGATTAATGTCAGTGCTGCTAGTACCGTCTCCAAATTCAAATAAATAAGAAATAGCACCGACAGTATAATTATAAAATACAATTGGTTCGCCATCCATATACCATAAATATGTGCTAGGAGTAAATCTAGCATTAGGACCATGCCAATAAGGAACTCGAATAGATGTGTCTTTTGTACATAGATCATCTGTGATGGTTACATGATAATATCCGCTTGATAAATTATATAATTCATTTGTGTCAAGATTAGGATTATGACTCCAGTAATATGTAAGAGGGTGTAAATTACCATTTACATTTATAATGATACTGCCATCTTTATTACCGCAATGCTCTGGTAAAACATTACTAGTAATATTAAAAGGTGGCAAAGTTTCTATAAAAGTTTGTCCAGTAGTTTTGCAACCATTAGCATCTACAACAGTAACAAAATAAGTACCTCCACATAATTCTGTAATTTCTTGAGTAGTTTGTTGTGGGTAAGTATTCCACAAATATTGAAATGGTGGTGTACCAGATAAATGTTCTATCGTAGCTTGGCCATTAAATGCATCGCAATATGCAGGTTGAGTGTTAATCTCAAAATTCGGTAAAGGATTAATGGTAACTGTAATGCTAGCTGAAGCACTACAACTACTACCCAAATAACCCGTTACTATATAAGTAGTTGTTTGATTGGGGGTTACAAAGATACTAGGAGTATTCAATCCATTACTCCAATGATATGTATCAGCACCTGAAACTGTAAGAGTAGCGCTCTCGCCTTCACATATAGCAGTATCATTAACTATCAGAACAGGATTACTAAGAACTGTTACTACAGCAATAGTGCTACCTGTGCAACCGTTATTATCAGTACCTGTAACTGAATAAGTAGTCGTAGTGCTAGGTGAAACTACAATAGAATTACCACTTTGTTGATTACTCCAAATATATGTACTAGCGCCCTGAGCATACAATGTTACTGTATCGCCTATACAAATAGTCCGATCATTAACTATTATCGTTGGCAAAGGGTATACGTTTATTTGTATAGTAGCAGAATTTTTACATCCATTATTATCTGTGCCAGTTACACTAAAAGAGGTTTGTTGATTAATAATTGAATTTATAATATTAGTAGTTTCACCATTAGACCAAACATAATTCATTCCACCACTAGCTATTAGAGTTGTTTCTGAACCTTGGCATACATTTTGATCAGTAGCTTGTATTGTAATAGTAGGTAAAGGATTTACAACTATTGTAGCAGTAGCTGATGCAGTGCATCCTAAAAAGCTTATTCCTGTAACAGTATATGTAGTTGTAATAGTAGGATTATCTGATATTGTAAATTGGTTGCTACCATTATTCCACTCATAACCCATCGCATCGCCACTGACAGAGATATAGCCAGTTTCTCCTAAACAAATCGTATCATTTGTGGTAATTATGGTGGGATTTGGAGCTAACATTACAAATATTGAAGCCGTTGCACTACATCCATTAGGTGCAGTACCAGTAACAAAAAAAACTGAAGTACTATCTATCGATACTATTATTTGATCACTTGTCTCTCCAGTGCTCCATATATACTCGGTTCCAGGCATATCTGAATTAATTGTAATAGTATCTATGCCTCCTACATCACAAAAAACAGAAGTAGTTAAATGATATGTGAGATTTGGATTGTCTTTTACTATTATAGTTACACTAGCTGAAGCTGTTTCATCTGAGGAAGATGTACCTGTAACGGCGTATGTTGTTGTAGATACAGGTGCAACAGTAATAGATGAAGTGTTATCTCCTGTTGACCATTGAAATGTGGTAAAAGGTAAATTACTTGTAGCATTTAAAATCAAAGAATCTCCTCTACAAATCGAAGTATCATTAGGTATGATATTTACAATTAATTGAGCTTTTAATGAATTTATATATAAAAAGCAAAAAATAATTATCAAATAAGTAATAAAAAAGATTTTTTTCATTTTTTATTTTATTATTGTAATAGTTCCATTATATACTTTATCAGGATTATTTGGTCCAGATCCAGTATATAAAATGTAATAATAAGTACCCCCTGGCTGATCCTTGGCATCCCAGGTATTATCATAGCCATTTATTTCATAAACTACATTTCCCCATCTATTTAAAATAGTAAGAGTAGAATATGGGTATTTATCAATATTTTCTATAATAAATGCATCATTTATACCATCTCCATTAGGAGTTATTACATTTGGTATTTGTAAAACATCATCTATCATTAAAACAGCTCTACTAATAGTATCTGAACATCCATATTCATTGTAAGCGATTAAAGTAACTGTGTAAGTGCCATCATTTTGATAAGAATGAGAAGGAAAATCATCAGTAGAGGTAGTAGAATCTCCAAAATCCCATGATATGTAAGTATCTCCTAAGCTTTGATTATAACATTGTATGGTAAAGGTAGGATCATCTGTAGCATAAACTAAAACTGGATCAATTATCATATTAGCTTGTGGACTTGGATATACTGTGATAAACTGAGAATAATAAGCTGTAGTATCACAACCAAATTCATTAGTTACTTGAACCCATATATCTATATTACCTGCAGTATTAAATTTATGTAAAGGGTTATAAATAGTATCACCGAAACTCCATAAATATCGATTAGTAGGAAAATATTCATAATTAGTTTCATAAAATTGTACATATAGTGGTTGGCAGCCAATGGTAGGTTCTGCCATAATATTCACAGGTGGCAATTCATATAATTCTACTAAATAGATAGTATCATAGGCTACACAACCATAAGAATCAATTATTTCAACAATATAGCTACCTTTAGGTAAACTATCAAAAATATTAGTAGTACTACTTATATTATTTGGGTGTAAAACATAAGAATATGGCGGTGTACCACCTGATGCTATTATCATGATAGTACCGGTAGAATCATGTTTACACCATACATCTATTTTATCTAAGCTAATATTGATAGGTGGATTACTAAAAATATTTATACTATCACTCACACTACATCCACCTGCATCTGTAATAGTAACACTATATGTACCCTCACCTACTATGATAGAATCTATTGGTGTATTAGTAATATTATTATTACCTGTTGACCACAGAAAATTATAAGGTGGGCTACCATTTTGAACTTGAGCATAAATAATACCATTTTGCATACCTTGGCACAAAATTGTATCTCCAATAATATTTAACCCTATGGATGGGGCAGATGATAGTAATTCAGCTTGGAAAATTGAATCATTAAAGCCTAGTATTTCCCAAGTATCATTCATCCACGTTAATGCAAAATCAGTAATATGCAAAGTATCATCTAGAAATGGTCCGAAATGAAAATTGTAATGTGACTTTGCATCTTTTAGATTATTTATATTATTCTCTATATTTACTATTTCATTTGCACTAATCTCTACACATAGAGGCGGTACATTAACCATGGCTTCCTTAGATACATTAATATCAAGATTTAATGTAAAGCTTAATCCAATAATATTAAAATTCAAATCAATACTATCCCAAACATGGTTATTAAATTGGTTTTTCATAAAATGTAATATTGGGCCTGTAGACAAACTATCTAATCCAAAACAAGGCCATAAAATATTTAGGTTATTACCCACTATAAAAGTAACAGTATCATTTATCCCACTTTGTATCACATTATTATTAGTATCTATTTCTTTATATTCTACGGGTGTAGGAAAATAAAATGTGGTATATATAGTAGGACAAAAGGTCAAATCTTGATGTAGATAGTGTTTTGTAAATAAATTAGCTTGATCTATTAATGTATAATTTAATTCTATAGTCATATCAGGATCATTATATATTTGTATGCTTCCACTTAATGAGTTAATAAAATTATAAATAGCGTCACCTGTAGAACCGCCAATAATATCTGCCATAGATTCTATAAATTGAATTAAATTTAATGTTAAATTCATATAATAGTCTACACCACTAGCTTTTAGGCATTTATTAGACAATACTGTATCCTCATAAGATGATATATAGGGTATATCAGCCCATAATGCTAGACCTATTCCTCCAATGTCATTTACTTCTAATGGTATAACATTACTATAGCAAATATCTGGATAGCCACCAGAAATACATGGATATGTAGCTATGCCTGTATATGTATTTAATTCCAATAATATTACTGAATCGTAAGGTACATTAATATTAAAAACATTATAAGATGTGCAATTATATGCACACAATTGTCCTCCCAGATTAATATTTGCACCAAAATTAAAATCCATACCGATCACACCTTCATCTGGAAATGTTGGGTGTAAATATGCATTAGGTAAAACATTATAATCAGATGAAATAGTGGCCCATTGACCAGGAATTATGGTGCCATAATCAGGAAAAGTAAGAGTAATATCTACAGGATAATTAATATCCACCCATCCATTATGAAAACCGCTTGCATAATATGATAATGCTATATCTAAATAAGCATTTAAATTTAAATCTATCCCCCATTGTCCTAAAGTTCCTAGATCTTCTATATATCCAAAACTTTGATTTTCGTTAATATTAAAATGAAAGATATCTTGATTTAAATTTAAATTCCAACTACTGCCTTGTGGCCCCCACATATATTGATGATTTAATGCCCATGGTATAGGATGATGTACAGTATATGTTTGATTATAAATGAATAATGGTAGAAAAATAAAAAAAATGATAAAAGCTTTTTTCATATTTATTTCATATTTAAATTAATTTTTTAGTTCTAAGGACCTTAATGATTCTAGTAATGGAGAATAAAAAATCTCATCAATTTCTTTAGGGTATGCCGCAGTAAATATAACAATATTATTACTATCTCCAGTGAAAAAGGTTGTTCTAACTATTTCTATTATTTGTTCATTATGCAATACTTCTATGTAACCTTTTAATAAAATACCAGTTTTATTGCTGATTGTGAAATCAAAATTTTTTAACATTGGTATTAATTGATTATCAAAGAAAAATTTTTCTTGATTAAATGTTTCTTTAAAATTATAAAAATTTCTATTTGAGATTAGTTTTATCTGAATACTAATGATCCCTAATGTATCCTGATAATTATAAATATTGTCTGTAGGTGAATATTTTGTCTCTACTATTCCTTTAGGAGGATAATATATTATTGTTTGTCCTATTAAAACTTGAGATAAAAACAATAATAAAATTGTTAATATAAAATTATTTTTCATTAGAGTTTTATTTATTGCAAATTTATATAATTTTCTTGGAATTTTTTTTAATAATAATTTTTTTATTAAAAAAATTATTTATCTTTGTATAAAATTTTTGCCTATCGACTAAGACTTTTATGCTTATATCAAAAAAATTGTATAATATGAAAGAGTACATTGATATGAGCGATGAAGAATTAGTAATTGCTTATAAGCAAGGAGATCAAAGAAGTTTTCAAGAATTATATAAGAGATATCAAAGAAGGATTTTTTCTTACATTTTAGTTTCTGTTAAAAACAAAGAAATAGCTAATGATATTTTTCAAGATGTTTTTTTTAAAGTAATAAATACTATAAAATCTGGTAATTACAGGGAGGAGGGCAAATTTGCTCAATGGATTATTCGGATAACTCATAATGCAGTGGTAGATCATTTCAGATATCAAAATAAATATGCTATATCTAATAATAATTGTGATGATAATGAAAATTATTTCTTCGATAGCATTACTAAAGATCATTCTATTTCACCAGAAGAATTATTAATAAAAAAAGAAAATAAATATTTGGTACGGCAAGCAGTATCTACACTTTCTGATAAACAAAAACAAGTAGTATATTTAAGGATGAATGAAGATAAATGTTTTAGAGAAATTGCAGAGGCTCAAAACATTAGTATCAATACAGCTTTAGGCAGAATGAGATATGCTATTATGAATATTAAGAAAAAAATTGATCCTTTTTTATAATTTTTTTAATAATAAACTCATAGGTATTTACGTTATTAAATAAAAATTGCCTATGAATGATAATTATACTTTAAAAAATCGAAAAAAAATTTTAAAACATTTGAGAAAATTGCATCTTATTGTAATTTCTAAACCAAAAAAAGAAGTAAGTAACTTAATAATGCAATATAGTCATCTTTGTATGTTAAATAAAGATTTTGTTATATTAGCTAATTAAGAAATCAACTTTTTTTATTTTCTCTCTTTTGATGAAGATCCGAATGATATAAGACTTAGATTAATATATCGTTTGGGATTTTTACGTAAGTCTTCTAATAAATAATTAAGACTTTGAGAGCTTTTTGTTAGATAAAAATATAAACTATCATCGTATATCAATTTGCCAATAGTGCCAGATTTCATATTAATAGTATCTATAATCTTTTGAAGTTCATAGATATCTTTATTCAAATTATTTATCACCAAATGCAAATCACTATTTTTTATCGTATCTGTTATCTGATTTATATTTGTAATGATTTGATTTATTTTATCATTATTAGCTTTTATATTAGAGCTTATATTTTCAATGTTTTCTAGAGATTTATTTAAACTAATTGTAGTTTTTTTTATATTTTCTATTGTCATTATCAAATCATTTTGAACTTGTGGATTAGCGATATTTTGAAAAATTGATATAGTACTATCTATTGAGGCCATAAGGGTAATGGCCTTTTCTTTTAAAGGTGAGAGTTCGGCTCCTAGTATTTGAGTAAAATCTGGACTCACTTCTCCTTTTAAAAAATCATTATCTTTTATATATTCTTTAGCATCACCCAAGATTATTTTTATTACTTTACCTTCTAAAAAATCTCCACTTGTTATTAATGCAATTGAATTCTTTGGGATTTCTATATTGGTTTGAATGAGTAATCGCACTCGAACCTTGTAATCATCAGATATAAATTTAAATTCATCTACTTTACCAATATTGAGGCCATTCAAAAGTACAGGGCTATTAGTAGTCAAACCATAAGTCTCATCATAATCTACGTAAACAATAGTATTGTCAGAAAATATTTTTAAACCTTTTAAAAAGTTGATCCCCCAATATAAGAAACCTATAGAAGCTATAAATATAACAGCTATCAATATTTTTTTAGTTTTATTCATAAAAATTTTTTAGCAAAATTGCACAATTTTTTTCAATTGATTTAGAAATATACAAAAATATTTAGTATTTAGGTATTTTATTTTTATGAATTCTTTTTTCAGGATTATAATTATCTTGATCATCTGGAGCATTACGTGCATCTATGTTTGTTCTATAGACCCATCTATTGTCTATTAATTCTAAACCCACTAAATCTTCGGCATTTGGAAAATAATATTGATATTGTTCATCTAAAAATTTATTGAGTGGTGATAAAGTATTGAATACTATCATATTACTATTATATCTTTTAGTCTTTACAATTTTTTTATCTCTTTTTTGTGCTTTTTTAAAATTTCTAGATCGATTAGGTTTATTTCTTTTTTTTATTTTTACTGTATTTATTTCATAAGATTGCTTTTCGTATCTCAGAGTCATTACAGCTTCATCGCTATATCTGAAAATTAACCGAGTAGGATTTTTTTTGTCTGGTATATTTCTAAATATTCTTTTACCAAAAATAGGCAGACCATTATACGAAAAACTCAATACATCTATGAGTTTTGATTGATACAATTCATTCTCACCATCCCAACCTAATAATGTGTAACATTTAATATTATTAATTTCTAAAGGTATAATTTGATAATATATTGCTCCCCACCAATCTCCATTTTTTAATATTGCTCGTTCAGGATCTGATAACGAATTTTTTATATTTTTTAATTCTGTTAATCTATAAGTATCATCTTTTGACAATTTTTTTAAAGTAAACCCATAAGGAATAGTTTTGCCTGTAGATAGTGGTACTCCCCAAGTAATAATTAAAAAATCATCGCCTCTAAGAGTATATAATATTTTCAAAGTATCAAAATCATATCTATAGGCATCTGGATAGCTTAGTATTTCTGAGATTAAGCGAAAAAAATATTCATTTGATTGTAATTTTATAAAATCATTTTTTCCTTCTATTATTAAATTTTCATATAATAATAAGCTATCTAGGTGCGGTGGATAAACAAGAGTAGATTTTTGCCCTAATAAAAAATTAAAAATTAAAATGTTTATAAATAAGCATAATTGCTTCATAATTATAATAACTTAATAACCGATTAGTTCATATCCTTTTAATTGTTACATAATTTTTAAAAAGGTGAATTAAAATCATCAAATAATATGCCATTTCTATCTTTATCGGATAATATTGGAGCTTTACAATTCCACGGAATATTGAGGGTGGGATCGTCCCACGCTATAGTTTTTTCACATTCTTTGCTGTAATAATCTGAGCATTTATATAGTAATATCGTTTCATCAGCTAATGAAATAAAACCATGAGCAAAACCTATAGGAATATAAAACGATTGTTTTTCAGTTTCATTCAATTCTATCATTAGATATTTGCCATAGGTAGGGCTATTTTTTCGTAAATCCACAGCTACATCTATGGCTTTGCCCTTCACTACCCTTACTAGTTTGGCCTGTGGATGAGGTGGCACTTGGAAATGTAGACCTCTAATGACATTACGAATAGATAGTGACTCATTCTCTTGAACAAAATCATCTGTTATCTCTGCTTCATTGAGATGACTTTTTCTTTGAGTTTCTAAAAAATAACCTCTATTATCTTTATAAATAACGGGTTTGAATAAAATTAATCCTTCTATTTCTAAATTAATTGCTTCCATATTATTTATTTTTTCTTAGAAAAATAATTTAAATATTTTTTCATAGATTTTGATTGTTTTGTTTCTTTCACTCCATATCCATCATAGTACCCATAGATATCGTATTTGTACTCATAACCATAATTGCTATATTTTGCTTTTCTAATATATTTTTCATTGAAACCATTTAATACAAGTATCAGATTTTTAGGATTTAATTCTTGTTTTAATTTTTTTACATTATACAAAAATTCTTTTTTAGAAAAATCACTTCTAAAAACATAAAATGTAGTGTCAGCTAACATAATAAATTTGGTAGCATCCGATATAAGGCCTATTGGAGGCGTGTCTAGTATAACTATATCATAGGATTGGGTAAGCTCTTCTATTAATTTATCCATTTTGTTACTAGTCAATAGCTCATTAGGATATTCTGGTAAGGGTCCTGCTGGGAAATAAAATAGATTACTAAGCTCTGTATGGCAAATACATTGTTCTATGCTACATTCACCTTGCAAATAGCTAGATAGTCCCAATTCTGATTTATTATTAAATCCAATGCTCATTTTAGGCCTTCTCAGGTCAGTGTCTATGATCAATACTTTTTTGTTAGATAAAGCTAGAATGCCACCCAGATTAATAGCTATAAAGGTTTTGCCCTCTCCTGGTATAGTACTTGTAATTACTATTACTTTAGGTATGTTATCTTGATTTATTAGCAAAAGATGACTTTTGATCTTTCTAAATGATTCTGTTAGAAGTGATCTTTTATACTTGTGTATAATAAGCTGAGAATCTGGAATATCACCATTAAATAATGGCAAAGACAATATGGGAGTATCAGGGAATAGTGATTCTATATCTTGGATAGACAGTATATTATCATATTTTATATATTTCCATATTAAAGTAGAAGTTGAGATCAAAATAAATATAAATAATCCTATTATTAATGATTTAGTTTTGTTAGGGTAAATTGGATTAGAAAGTAGAGTTGGTTCTTCTAAAACGACCAGATCTGATACTATACCAGCTACATAGAGGGTATATTCCAATTTTTTATTTAGAAATTGTTCATAATATTTTAGGCTTGACTGAGATATATCAGTTAAGGGTTCCATTGTTGTTATACCTGCTTTCTTTTCAATATTGCTTAGCTTAGATTTATAATTTTGCAATTGTTTTTTCAATGATGATAATTGAAAATTAGATCTTTCTATTAGTGTTTCTAAAATATCATTTAATGAATTTTTGCTATAATGTATTTTCCATTTTAATTGTTCTAATGTATATGTATTGGTAGAATATATAGCAGATAGAGCCAGATACTGTTCTAATAATGAGCGATACTCGTTTACAAATGTTGATAAAATATTGTAATAACTAGTTTGAGATAAATATACTATTAATCTAGATGTATTCAACGAATCTTTATTCAATATCTCTTGTGATTTATTCAAAATTACTATCTCATCATTGATGCGCTCTATCTCCAACTCTAATTTATTTATTTCTTGCTTTAAAGAAAAAAACGAAGTGAAAGTATCATTTGTAGATAAAGCTATATTATCATTACCGCTCTGTTGTTTGATAATATCTTCTAGAGATTCTAATTGCTGATCTATATATTCTAGCATGCTTCTAGCACTCATAGTGCGTTGTTCTACATCAAAAAATTTGTACTCTTGTATTACAGTATTTAAAAAATCCACACATTTTAAAGGATTTTGATCACTAAAAGACAACTCTATTGATCCAGCATTAGGATTTAGAATATTTGTAGATAATTGATAACGATATTGCTTGATTAAACTTGGTAAATCATGAATAATAATGCAATAATCGCCTTCTTTAATTTCATCTTTGGGTATTAAAACAAACTTTATATGGTCTAATATAATAGTATCATAAAATGTACCCTGAGTAGCATAAGTGTTATTATTAATTTTATAAAAGATATCTATAGTATTATCATTTTTGATTTCTATATTAATCAGTTTATTTATTATTAAGCTGTCAATTATCTCATAAGTAAATAGAAAGGGAGCAGAGCGATACAACTCGAAATCTAATATTTTGCCTTTAGCATATATACTTGTGTTTAGAGGTAATTGTTTTATTACTCTTTTTATAAATTCTGGTGATGAGAGTACTTCTACACTAGTGTATATATTATCTTTATTCAATGCACTTGAGCTTATTACTTCTGATGCTCTATTTTCAATGTTTAATTGTATTACTGCTTTAGCTTGGTATACAGGTTTTGTATATCTAATAGATGCAAAAACAATAAATAATGTTACAAATAAATACAATAGCAAAAGCCATAGGTTCTTTTTAAAAACTATTTTAAAAATATATGGGTTAAATTCATTATTATATTTAGGAATTTTAGGTTTTTCGTCCATTTATTATAAATAAATCAATATTTTTACAAAAATATGAATTTTTTAAGATTTAAATAAAAATCAATATTTTTCTATTATTAAAAAAAAAAATACTTACTTTTGCATAAAATATTTTTTGTGCATAATCAAGCTATTGTAATCATACCCACTTATAATGAAAAAGAAAATATAGAGTCTATCATAAGAACAGTATTTTCTTTGCCCGAACCCTTTGATATTCTTGTAGTAGATGATAATTCTCCAGATGGGACCTCAGACATAGTTAAAAGTCTAATAGATGAATTTCCCGATAATCTAAATCTATTATTAAGAGAAAAAAAAGAGGGTCTAGGGCGTGCATATATTGCTGGTTTCAAATGGGCATTAGAGCATAATTATGAATATATTCTAGAAATGGATGCCGATTTTTCGCATAATCCCGAAGATCTCGTTAGGCTGTTAGCTACCTGTAGAGATGATAATTATGATTTATCTATAGGTTCGAGATATGTCTCGGGTATTACAGTGATGAATTGGCCTTTGTCTCGAGTATTATTATCTTATTTTGCTTCTAAATACGTAAATATCATTACTGGTATGCCTGTAAAAGATTCTACAGCAGGGTTTGTATGTTATAAAGCATCATTTTTATCTTCTATTGATCTCGATAAAATATCATTCATTGGTTATGCATTTCAGATAGAAATGAAATATTATGCTTATAAATTAGGATTTAAAATCAAAGAAATACCTATTATATTTTCCGAAAGACAGCATGGACAATCCAAAATGAATAAAAAAATAGTTTTCGAAGCTATGTGGGGTGTCATACAAATGCGTTTTCGCAATGTAAAAAAACTTTTAAAAAAATAATGGATCGATTTCATATTTATAATGTAAACATTATTAATGAAGGTAAAATATTTAATGGTGAAATTTTCATTTCTAATGGATTAATTGAAAAAATAAATCATAATTCTAGTAGCTCGACTCCTACTTCTTATCAAAAAATTGATGGACAAGGCAATTATCTCATTCCAGGTATCATAGATTCTCATGTGCACTTTAGAGAGCCTGGATATATAGATAAGGCTACCATAGCTTCAGAATCTCTAGCAGCTCTCTATGGTGGCGTTACTTCATTTATTGATATGCCAAATACATTACCACCTACTACTAATAAGAAAACACTCGAGCATAAACTTATTATTGCTCGTGATAAATCTTTTATTAATTATGGATTTTTTTTAACTGCTGTTGAAAATAATATTTTAGATTTACAACAGATAAATCCTACTCAAATAGCAGGTATTAAAATTTTTTGGGGTGATACTACTGGTGGTTTGAATCTGATAGATACCGAAATTATTAATGAAGTTTTTAAACTTCCTTTTTTGATAGCTGTACATTCCGAAGATAATGCTACTATTCAGTATAATGAGTCTTTGTATCTAGGTTCATTCAAAAATGATGTCTACATACATCCTATTATTCGTGGGTTGGATGCATGTATTATCGCAGCTAAAGATATCTTAGGGCTAGCTAGTAAATATCAGACTCGTTTGCATTATTTGCATGTTTCGCATATTAATGAATTAAACTTTATTTTACAATGGAGAGATCAAATAAAACATTTATCTATAGAAACTTGCCCCCATTATTTGTATTTCGATTTATCACATTATGATGTTTTTGGTAATTTGATTAAAGTAAATCCCTCTATCAAATCTACGCCAGAGCAACGAATACAATTGTTAAATTCATTAAATATAATAGATACTATTGCTAGCGATCACGCACCACATCTAAAACATGAAAAACAAAAAAATTATGATTTAGCTCCTTCGGGACTCCCTTCTATACAGCATAACTTGGGATTAATGTGGAATCTCGTAAATCAAGGATATCTTAGTTTGCCAGATCTAATTGAAAAAATGACTCATAATCCAGCTAAGATTTTTAAAATTAAAAATAGAGGTTATATTCGCGAAGGTTATTATGCAGATTTAGTTTTGGTGGATGACAAGGTAAAAGAAACAATTAGTACTGAAAAATTGAAATATAAGTGTGGATGGAGTCCATACGAAAATTTTACATTGCCTATCTCTATTAAAAAAGTTTGGGTAAACGGTAATTTAATATTAGATGATGGCAAACTAAATGACATTAAATCTGCTCAGGCATTGATTTTTGAAAATTATTAATTAAATTAATCAAAATATTTTCTTGTAAAGTTTCATCCATTATTTCTTTTATATCTTTTTTAATTATTTTTTAATATTTTATTATGTAATTTTGCGAATAAATAAAAATTTTGATTTTATGAAATATTTTAATTTTTCTTTAATGTTCTTTTTTCTGATAAATGCAAGCATATTCAGTCAAAATTATTTTTATGAAGATTTTTCGGATGGCGATTTTGTATCTAATCCTGAATGGACTGGTGATGTGGACAAATATATTATTTATACTGGTACAGCAGTGCCAGCAAATATGAAGCCTTCATTACGTACTAATGGTTCGGCTACAGACACTACTTATCTGGCAACTGAATTTGTTCAATCTTTTACAGATAGCTTAGAGTGGAATTTTTGGGTAAAATTAAGTTTCAATCCATCATCAGGAAATTATGCTCGTATTTATTTATGTTCTGATAATGAAAATCTAAAAGGATCACTAAATGGATATTATGTAGCTATAGGATATAATGGTAATGACAGAGTAACTCTAGTAAAGCAGCAGGGAACTAATCATACGGCATTGATAGTAGGCAGTAGCGCAGATTTAAATAAAAGTACAAATATTTTACGTATTAGAGTAAAACGCTATGATGATGGTACTTGGTTGATGTACTCAGATGAGAGTGGCGGGTCCAATTATACATTAGAGGGGCAATTCACTGATGCTACTTTTACCTCCTCTAACTATTTAGGTGTTTTCAATCAATATACTTCATCTAATGCTACTAGTTTTTATTTTGATGAATTCTATGCTGGTCCTATTATTATAGATACTATACCTCCCAAAGTGATATCTGCTAAAGTAATTAATAGTTTTGATTTAGCTATTACGTTTTCTGAGACTATGGATAATAGTATATATGATAGTGATAATTACTATGCTGATCATGGGCTCGGAATACCAACTTCTGTATTAGATGATCCTAATAGTAGTAATACAGTACATTTATCTTGGATGCCAAATCCAATAATAGATGATACTATTTATCATCTAAGCATAAATAATGTGTCAGATTTGGCTGGAAATACATTAGATACGACTATTATTTTTACATTTCATATTCCAGTAGCTTATGATGTTTTAATAAATGAAATAATGGCAGATCCAGATCCACCTATAGCTCTACCACCTTATGAATATATTGAATTATATAATCCTAATCATTTTCCTATTAATTTGGAGAATTGGAAAATTAGGATAAGTAACACTACAAGGATTATCGGTAACGTAGATATAGATCCTAATGGATACTTGATACTTTGTCATCAGGATGGTATGCAAGATTTCGAAAATCTACCACAACATTGTAAGACTTTCGGATTCTCATCTTTTTCTATTACTGATGCGGGGGCAGATATTGTTTTGTATTCACCTGATGGTAATGTGATTTCTTTTGCAGCTTTCAGAGATACATGGTATCAAGATCCTCTGAAAGCTGAGGGTGGTTACAGTGTAGAAATGATAGATCCAAACAATCCTTGTGCTGATGAGACTAACTGGAGAGCTACTAATTCATTATTTGGTGGTACTCCAGGAATTATAAATTCTATACATGGCTCTAATCCTGATAATGATAATCCAGAAATTTTAAGAGCTATTCTGCAAAATTCTACAACTCTATTAGTATTATATACCGAACCACTTGATAGTATTTATGCTCTAGATAGTTCTAATTATATAATCGAACCACTATTAACCATCAATAATATAAAGGGCAATGAACCTTTTTATAATGAAATCACAATAATATTTAATGAATCTGTTGATAGCTCAGAAATATATACTATATATTTCAAAGATTCTATAAGAGATTGTGTGGGTAATATGTTACCCCATGAGACCTCAGCTCGTTTCGCTTTTGGTAATATACCAGAACCCTACGATATAGTGATAAATGAGATACTTCATGACCCTATCGGAAATAATACACCCTTTGTAGAAATTTATAACAGAAGTAATAAAATTTTAGATCTCAAATATTGTGTACTTGCTAATAGGGATTCCTTGTATGAGCTAGCAAATAAAAAATCAATAGCTCCTGGTGGTTTTCCCATTTTTCCAGAAGAATATATTGTATTATCCAAAAATAAAAAACAAATTTTATCGCAATATTATACTCCAAACCCTAAAAATTTTATTGATATGAATTTGCCTAAAATAACTAAAGATTCTAATACTATTGTTTTAGCTTTGACTAATGATACCATAATAGATTTAGTAAAATATTCTATTAAATATCACGATCCTCTTCTCATAAGTACTGATGGAGTATCGCTGGAGAGAGTTAATCCTAATAGACCTAGTAATGAGTCTAGTAATTGGCATAGTGCTGCTGCTACTGTCGGTTTTGCTACTCCTGCATACAAAAATAGTCAATATTCAGATGATTTATTTACTGATGAGGTTACTATAGATCCACCATATTTTTCGCCCGACAATGATGGATTTCAAGATTTATTAGATATTTGTTTCGATTTCAAAGATCCAGGTTATCATGTTAGTATTACAGTGCATAATTTAGCAGGACAGCCAGTGAGACATTTATTAAGGCAGGAATATGTCGGTACTCATATGTGCTATAGCTGGGATGGGAGGGATGATAATGATAAACGCTGTGAGTTTGGTTGGTATATAATACGTATTTCCGCTTTTAATACAAAAGGAGATAAAAAAGAATTCAAAAAAGCAGTGTCATTAAATATTAGAAAATGATGTTTTAGAGTAAAAAAATAACTTTTATCCTTCTTTTAAATCTAATCAAACAATGAGCATCTTATTTGTTTAATAAATATAGTTTTGTGTATTTTGATGATAATGATAAATAGTTAATAATGTACTTTGATTCTGAAAAACTGAAATTATTATTTTACCAGGTTGATAAATATTTCCAAATCTTGTCATTATTTTGATTATTTATTAGATAGTTATATTTACTCTTTTGCAAGTTTAACTCAAATTTATATAGCTGATCTCTTATAGTATTTAATTCATCTATTGGTATTTGCTCCCATTTGTCATATTTTATCTCTTTATTAAAATTAATTTTAATAAATTTTTTAAAATGCTCAAAATCTTTTTCTGGATCAACTTTGTAATTTTTATTTAAATATTTTATTATATGAAAGGCATCAAAGTATTCGTGTATTGCATGAATAAATCTATGTTTTTTGGGATTATTATTGTGAATTTTAGTAATTATTTCTCTAGGAATTATTTTTTCTAAGTGATTTACAATGTCATCTATCATATCAAAGTGTTCTATGCTTTGATATATGTCTCTGATGGCTTCAAATAGTTGGGTTGGATAAAAAGGATATTTTTTACTCTGCTCTCTTAGAGTCAAATTTATAGCAGGACCTGTACCGAAAACAACCCTATCTGAACTTCTAGCAGATGGATATACATTAGTATCTGACCAGCCACTTACCATGCCTATTTTTCTAATTTTTTGCATAGTATAAAAATCCTCACCAGCATCTCTGATTTTAAATCTACCAGACTTTTTGTAAGCTCTAACAGTGAAGCTAATAGCTGAGCCAATAGGCATGTATGCATATGGGCTCTTGATCAAAAGTAATTGAATAGTATAATATCTCAAAAAAATCTCATATCTTAGCATTAATAAAGCTTGATTACTGGATAAATTATTGATTTTATGATAATATGGTGCACAAATGCCTTGTAATAAAGGTAATTGTTTGTAAATGTTGTATAAACTATTTAGGTAATTGCTAGGGTAATATGTGTCAGCATCTATATTTACAATGATATCATCATCATTTGCTAAAGGTAATAAAGCATCAATGCAGAGTTTGCGTGCAAGACCTACTGAAGGAATCTTGGATGCAAATCCTTTACCAGTAGAGGCATGATCGAGTATAATAAGTTTAATCGGGTATGAGGTGGATATTTGATTTAGGTAATTTAGAGTTTTGATATTGTTACAGACAATTTCTTTTTTATCAGGCGAGTCAGACCAATGTTTGGGTTGATTTACACATAAAGCAATAACTTTAGCACGTAGTTTTTGATCTGCCAAGCACTCCATTAATGTAGAAATATTTTCAAACTCATTCATTAAAGGAATAGCTACCAATATATTTTTGTCATTAGGATTTAACATTATTATTTTGTTAATTATAAAATTAATAAAATTTTGGATTAACCAAAGATATACATTTCACATATAAATAACTTCATTTACTCGAAATTAAATTATACCTTTAGTTAGTGATGCTTAGCAAGATTTCGATTGCCTAATATAAATAAAAACTCAATAGAGATTGGATATACTTTTATTAATATATTTATATTAAGTTATTGATTACAAGTATATTTTAATAATTTTAATAATAGGGATTTGCGAAGTTTTTTACATCTTCTAAGCTTACTTTTTCATTGCAAAGTATCATTAATCTCTCGACGACATTTCTTAGTTCTCTTACATTGCCACGCCAGGGCAAATTTATAAGATACTCAATAGCATTCTCATCAAATTTGATTGTGGGTTTTTTAATTGATTCGCTGAGTTCATTTACGAAATGGTCTATTAGTAATGGTATATCTTCTTTTCTTTCTCTCAGAGGTGGCACTTCTAGTATAATAACAGCAAGTCTATGAAATAAATCTTCTCTAAATCTTTTATTTTTGATTTCTTCTACCAAATTTTTATTAGTAGCTGCTATTACTCTTACATCTACAGGTATATCTTTTTCACCACCTACGCGAGTTATTTTATTTTCTTCAAGAGTACGCAATACCTTTGCTTGTGCTGCCAAGCTCATATCACCTATTTCATCTAAAAACAAAGTACCATTATTAGCTAGTTCGAAGCTACCTTTTTTAGATTTAATAGCAGAAGTAAAAGCACCTTTTTCGTGTCCGAAAAGCTCACTTTCGATTAGTTCTGATGGAATAGCTGCACAATTAACCTCTACAAATGGACCTTTTGCTCTAGGACTCAACTCATGTAACCAATGAGCTATATTTTCTTTACCAGTACCATTTTCCCCCATTATTAGTACTCTAGCGTCAGTAGGTGCTATACGTTCTATATTTTCTTTTAGCTTTTTCATTGCAGGCGAATCACCTATTAATGCATATTTTTTTGATAATTTATTTTTTAGTCTTTTAGTTTCTTCCATCAAATTTGATCTATCTAAAGCATTGCGAATAGATATAAGCAATCTATTAAGATCAAAAGGTTTTATTATAAAATCGAAAGCTCCTTTTTTGATAGCATCTACTGCTGTTTCTATTGTACCATGCCCCGATATCATTATTACTGGTATATCATAATTTTCTAATATTTTTTCCAATAGTTCCATACCATCCATGCCTGGCATCTTGATGTCACAAAGTATTACATCAAAAGATTGAGAACTTAATAAGTCTAAAGCTTTAGTTGCATTCTCAGCGTCTATTACTTCATAATTTTCATATTCTAGCATTTCTCTTAATGTCTCTCTTACAGACTTTTCATCGTCTACTATTAATATGCGACTCATGTTTATTAAATTTTTAAATAAAAATTGAAGTATAAAATTAACTATTTAATTTTTTGTAATAATTTATCTCTTTAAATTTTTAAAAAAAATCAGAGCATATTTATCAAATACGCTCTGATTTTTTTAATAAAAGATTATAAATAATTATCTGTTTTTAGATCCATAATTCACTGGAGCTCCCACACGAGTCATAGCACATCTAAACCCTATGTAATCAGTAGCCATCTCTTCATCTAAAAATCTACGAGTACCAGGACTAAGAAAATAAGCACGATCTTTCCAAGAACCACCTTTATAAACTCTAGCCTGATTATTTATTAAAGAAGTTTTTCCATATTCATACATGATTTTATTTCGTTGATCTTCTTCTAAATAATCAGCCTGATCGTAATAAATAGAGCTAGTGTAATCTCCATCTAAATAGTCTCTGTTATCAGCATAACGGAAATTGTATCTATTTTTAGCTTCTTCTTCTGTCAGAGGTCTCCATTGTATTCTTCCTAAGGAATCTTTTTCTGCTATCAGACCTTCTTCGTCTCTTACTTTTGTCATAAATACATTACCTCTATAAGGTCTCCATTCATCCATATCTTCATAAGATAAAGGTCTATACACATCTAATACCCATTCAGCCACATTGCCAGCCATATTATAGAGTCCGAAATCATTTGGCCAATAGCTAAAAACAGGAGCTGTAGCATCATATCCATCATTTAGATAACCGGCTACGCCCATATAATCACCTCTACCGCGTACAAAATTAGCTACAAAATCTCCCATATTTTTATGATAGTCAGTACGTAAAACATGTCCATTCCAAGGATAAACTCTTCGTTCTAAAACGCGTTCATAAACAGTATTGCCTATTAAGCCTAGCGCAGCATATTCCCATTCAGCTTCGGTAGGTAATCTGTATTTAGGTAATAAAATGCCATCTTCTACACGTACTTTTCGAGTTCCCATGCCAGTAGGGTTCAAATCATATAATTCATTTTTTACTATACCTTCATATTGTCCAGCTAGATATGCATCAGTATTGAAGTTGTTTTCATTCATCTGCATATTATCTAGTTTTAAAATTCCTTCACGTACTAGAATATATTCATTCACTCTATCTGTACGCCACGAAGCATAATCATTTGCTTGACGCCAATTAACACCTACTACAGGGTAGAAGTTGTATGCTGGATGACGAAAATAATATTCTACGAATGGATCGTTATATCCTAATCGAGATAACCATACCAACGTATCCGGCAAAGCTTTATTAACAACTTCAGGGTAATCTGTGCCAAATACTCTTGATAGCCAATATATATATTCACGATAGTCTACATTAGCTACTTCGGCCATATCCATATAAAAAGATGATACGGAGACCCTTCTAGGAACATTGTCCCATTGATAAGTAACATCTTGTTCAGTACGACCCATTACAAAGGTACCACCTGTAACTAGAACTAAGCCAGGACCAGTTTCTTGTTCTTCATAAGGAGCTACTTCGAAGCCACCCCAATTGGGATCATTATATACCCATCCAGTAGTACGTGATTTTTCTTGAGCACAAGCACTTATAATAAATATAAAAACTAAACTTAAAGTGCTAATTTTTAAAAAACTCTTTATATTCATAATTTATATAATTTTTCAATTTAATTTAAAATTTTGGACAATTAATAGGAGCAATTTTTTTAGCTTTAACAGGACAAGGCAATCTGAATGTTAAAGAAAATTCATGAGCACCGCCAGACTGATTAGTCAAACGTGAAACAGTAATATCATAACTATAACCTATCTGAAATAATTCTTGAATAAAACCTACTAAAACTATGATAGCATCGGGATTTTTAGTACTATGTCTAAACCAAGTACCGACAACAAAAGGGTATTTATTTAAGTATAAACCGTAATTAAACTCTTCGAAATCTTGTTGTTTAGAAAATAAAATATTAGGAGACAAGGTTGTTTCCTCTATAGTCAATTTTTTATAAGGTTTAGATTCTATACTAATAATGCCACCAGCGTGCAAAGTAAATCTAACAGGTAAATAAGAAGTACTAGTAAATCCTTCGTTTGGAGTGGTAACATGACTAGCTGAAAAACCAAAATAATAACGATCCCCATAACCAGCTATACCAGCACTAAAGTCAGCAAAATTTTTTGTTAAATTTTCTGGTGGGATTTCATTTGTATTATGTATAATACCCCACCTAGGATCTATTTGATCGGGGAAAATTAATTTTTCCCAATCTAGAGATTTCTGTACAAAAGTAGCTTGTAGAGCTGTATTTATATAAAAATTATCTGAAACTTTTAATCTAAATGCATACATGAAACCGGCCATAGTAGTATTTAATATACCCTCACCAGCTCGATCTACATTTACTAAAAGCCCTATGCCGCCAGATAAAGCCGGTATATACATATCATAAGATGCATTGTATGTAACATAAGTACCAGTAATACTTGGCCATTGATTTCTAAAATTAAAAGCTAAACGTGGACATATCTGAGCACCTGCTAATGCTGGATTTAGATATAATGGATTAGCATAATACTGAGAGAAATGAGGATCTTGACCCTTTAAAATTGTTATGCTTCCAATTAATAATATTAAAATAAAAGTGTATTTCTTTTTCATTATTTTTTTATTTGCTACAAAAATAATATATTTTTATTAAACAAAAGTAATAATTTTTTATTTATTGAAAAATAATTTCATTTAACTTGTTATTTATACATAAAAATTTATAATTAGGTTACATTATAATTATTTACTGTGATACTAATATTTCGTTATATTTAGATGCATTCATAGGATCTATTGATTTTAAAATATTTACTATTTCTGTTTTTTCCATAGTTGGTGCAGGTTTGAAAATGTTTACTAATTCATCACTTTTGGCAGTCATAAATAAATTTATAATAAATAATCCTGGTTTTTCTTTATATGCTTGTTGGATCAATTTCATTGCTTGAATAATATTGCTCCTACCTTTTACAATATCATCAACCATTATGTCTAATCCGTGTCTATGATATAGGTAAAAACCTTTTCTATAATTATCATAACTTTTATTAGTTAAATTTTCTAAAATCCAATATCTATTTCTTTGATTTTCATAAGAACGCCATCCCTTGTATTGTGTAGCATTAGCAGGAATAGAATTAATAACTGACCATGCTTTTTCGTAAAAGGGATTTCCGCCTAATTCCTGAAAACTATCAAAATCTAAACCGATAAACAGATATGCATAATATGCTAATAGAGATTCTAAATTACCGACAAAAGTATTTTCTATATAGTCTAATGATGTACCTAAAGTATATTGAAATTGAATGTCTTTGTCTTGAAAATTAAACAAAGTAGAATGATAGGATGTGTTATACACTGGACGCCTGAGTTGTACCTGAAAAGTACCGCCATACATATTTACGTTATCATAACTATTAATAGTGATTATAATCGAACATTCTATGCGCTCCTCTGGCTCAAAATTGTAATTAGTCCATTTGCGAGCATTCATAAATTCGTAGATAGAGCTTTGCAAATTATCAAAAATTGATTGATCTACGTTAGTAATAGCACTCGAATTAATAGAGATATTGCAATTTAATTCTTGAGAATTAACAGATACATTTTGATGTAATATTAGTAAAATTAAAAAAATACAAAAATTTTTTTTCATAATTTTTTTATTTCATTTACATAGATCTACTATAACATTATCAATAATATATTTAGCTATTTGTTTTTTTGGTAATTTATCAGTATTCAATTTTTTTCCATTTTTTGTAAAAATAGTAATTTTATTAAAATCACTTCCCATACCTATGTCTGTAGTTTTTGCGCTATTCAAAATAATAGCATCTAGATTTTTATTTTTTAGTTTATTTATAGCATTTTTCTCTTCATTTTCAGTTTCCAGAGCAAAGCCAACAATCCATTGATGATTTTTTTTGTTACTTAACTCGAGTAAAATATCAGGAGTTTTTTTTAATTCTAAATTTAAAAAATCAGATTTTTTAATTTTTTCCGTAGCTATGTTGATAGGATAATAATCTGATACTGCGGCATTCATAATCACGCCATCGACATGGTCAAAATATTTATTGCACTGATCTAGCATTTCATTAGTAGTAAATACGTTGATACGCGTAACTTTTGGATGTGAAATAGAGAGATTAGTAGGTCCAGCGATGAGTATTACCTCTGCTCCCATTTCCGCTAGAGTTTCTGCTATAGCGAAGCCCATTTTTCCACTACTTTTATTTCCAATAAATCTGACAGGATCTATCGGTTCGTAAGTTGGTCCTGCTGTAACCAAGATTTTTTTTCCCAATAAAACTGATTGAGATCCCAAAAAGGCATTTATCTCATCTACTATTTGCTGTGGTTCCATCATACGGCCAGTTCCTTTATAGCCACATGCTAATTCACCTGTATCAGGATTTAAAATTTTTATACCGATATTTTTTAAAATTTTCAAATTTTGCTGTAAAATTGGATGTTGCCACATTTTCACATTCATAGCAGGGGCTATGAATACTTGCTTATCAAAAGACAAAAAAGTTGTTGACAATGCATCATCAGCTATGCCATGAGCCATTTTGCCAATAATATTAGTTGTGGCTGGAGCTATAAGAAATATATCAGCCCAATCTGTTAAGCTAATGTGTTGAGTACCAGTGAATTTTGCATTATCAAACATATCAGTATAAACATCATAATTAGTTAAAGTCCTAATAGTTGTAGGTGTGACAAATTGTAGAGCATTTTTAGTAGCTACTACTCGTACTTCAGCATTATTTTGCAACAAAACTCTAATAAGCGTAGGAATTTTATACGCTGCTATACTGCCACTAATACCTATAAGTATATGTTTGTCTTGTAAATACATTTATCAGTGATTATTGATGCTCTGGTATTCGAAAATATATTTTTTTATTTAAAAATTCCTTAGTAGCTATCAATGTAGGCTTTGGCTTCATTTCATACTCACGTGCTACTTCTATCTGAGCTTCATTTTCTATATATTCCTCTAATGTATCCACAGTAGTTTTAAATTCTGATAATCTCTCATCGAGTTCTTCTTTTGTCTGTTGGCTAATTTGATTTGCCCTTTTCCCAATTATTAAAGTACTCAAGTAAATATTACCAGTGATTTCACTTATTTGTTTGATATCTCTGGTTACGGCTTCTTGCCATATCCTATGATCTTTTTTTTTCATAATATATTTTGTTTTGATTCAATTTGTTTTTCTATTTCGGCTTTTATTAGATTTAATTTATTTGCATATTGACTATCTGGATATAACATAGTAAAATTATTAATTACGTCTATAGCTTCTAAAAATCTAGGTAATTGCTTGTCTGCCACACTATTTAAAGCATAATAAAAATGAGATAAACACAAATAAAACTGCGCTTCTTCTTTAAATTTAGAAGCAGGATAATCTTTTATAAAATTATTTAATGAAACTATTGCAGCTTTATATTCCTTTATATCATAATATAATTTAGAATTTGTAAAATCTTTTTTTTCGAGATTAGCAGTCAATTTATCTATGCATTCCTTAGCATCTTTTACTTTTACGCTATTAGGATATCTAGTGATAAAAAGTTGAAAATCTTTTATGGCTCCCTTTGTAATGGATTGATCGAGATAGTATGGTGGTGCTAGCATATATTTACAATATGCAGTTTGAAATGCACATTCCTCAGCATATTTACTCGAAGGAAATGTCCTAGCAAACTCTTTGAAATGATAACTAGCCATTATATAATCACCTTGATAATAATAACTCCATGCCATATGATAGTATAATTCTTGCGATTTAGTGGTACCACGATAATAAGGTATTATCATTTCGATTAATTGTATAGCTTTATAATAACTGCCTTGTTGATAATATTCCATAGCTTTAGCATATTTGAGTTCTGGATCATCAGCTTTTACAATTTTATTAAACTCAACATTTTCTTTACAAGAAGTTAATGTTATAATTAATATAAAAAATAAGCTATATTTTAACTTCATCTTAATATTAAAATCAGAATAAGTAACGAATTATATAGAAAAAAATTGCAAATTTTATTATTATTTTTTTAAAAAAAAACTTAAATTATTCAATGTTTGTCGCCCTCATGATCATGCGAACAAGCTTTTTCTATTTTAGTGTCTTTGGGGCTTTTTTCGGTTAAGTATCCCACTTTGTGGATTAGATATATCAGATCAGTTTCTTTATACCTTTCAGGATTATATACAATAGTTACTATTTTTGTTTCTAAATCAGCATTTACAGAATATATGTCTTCCCTTTTAGATAATTGGTCTTCAATTAATTTTTTCCCATTTTCGCAATGAAAATAAGTTTTTACTTTAAACTCTGCTTTTTTCGTAGGGCTGTTTTGACTTGGTACGGATACTTGTGCATTTACAAATACAGGAATAGTAAATGCTAATACTACAATTAAAAATAACTTTTTCATAATTTTTAAAATATTTTAATGCAAAATTACAAATTTTTTTTTAAATTAAATTAACTTTCTTAAATTATTATAATTTTTTGTAAACTTATTTTAGAATGAGACAGATGTGAAGGAAAAATAAGGAGTAGGGTGGGAGCGGGTAAGTTTATTAGATAGTATGTTTTTTTGTAAAAATATATTTTGTATGATGTATATTTTCTTGTAATTTTGTTTTTTATTATCTAATCAATATGGACGAAATTATTTATTTAAAAGGCATTGAAAAACATTATAATATTGGTCAAATCAAAGTAAAAGCATTACAAGGAATATATTTAACTATTAGTAAAAATGAATTTATTGTTATTATGGGGGCTTCTGGTTCAGGAAAAACTACTTTAATGAATATAATCGGTTGCTTGGATACACCTACTAGTGGTGAGTATTACCTTAATAATCAGCTCGTTAGTGGTCTTGATGATGATGAATTGGCAAATATTAGAAATAAAGAAGTTGGCTTCGTTTTTCAGACATTTTATTTGTTACCTCGCTATAATGCTTTAGAAAATGTGATGTTGCCACTCGTATATGCCGGAGTACCTAAAAAAGAAAGAATTGAACGAGCAGTGGCTATGCTAGATTTAGTGGGCTTAAAAGACAGAATGTACCATAAACCTAATGAACTATCAGGCGGTCAGAGACAACGCGTAGCTATAGCTAGAGCACTAATAAATAATCCTTCTATACTTTTGGCTGATGAGCCTACAGGTAATCTAGATAGTTATTCTTCTTATGAAATCATGTCGTTATTTGAGAAATTGTACAATGATGGCAATACTATTGTGCTAGTTACTCATGAACCAGATATCGCTGCTTTTGGTCATAGAATAGTGAAATTGAGAGATGGTAAAATTATTAGTGATCAAGCTAATTTAAATATAGCTAATGCTGAATATTTTTTAAAAAATTACCAAGAAATATGAAAAATCAAGAAAAAATTTATACTAAATATGGTGATAAAGGATATACTCAACTTTTATCTGGTGAAAAAGTTCCAAAATATAATCTTCGAATAGAAGCTTATGGTAATATAGACGAAGCGACTGCTTTTATTGGTTTTTTATATGATAATATCGATATTGTTGAAATAAATGATGATTTGTTGCGTATTATTAGTGATCTTTTTGTTATAGAAGCTCATTTATCCAATAAATCTAACTCTGCTGACTCTCTACCTAAATTTTCATATACTAACATTCAATTTATCGAAGATAGAATAGATCATTATGCGAGTACATTAAATAAACTAAATAAATTTATTTTGCCAATTGGTGATTTTAATGCGTCATTTTGTCATATAATTAGAACCGTTATTAGAAGAGCTGAGAGAAGAGTATGTGAGCTAACTGATAATGAAGTCATACCAAATAAAGATTTAATAATTTCTTACCTTAATAGGTTAAGTGATTATTTTTTTGTGCTGAGTAGAAAAATATTGCATTTAAATGGAAAAGAAGAAAGATATTGGGAATATTAATTTTTATTTTAAAATTTTGTATGATTTTTGCAAATAATATTTTTAGAAATTTATAAAAACCAAATAGTTATGATCAACTTAGAAAATATTAAAGCTTTTAAGGAAAGAATAGAATCAGTAGGAGTGCCCATATTATCTGTTTATTGTGATACAGATCCATCTAAAGATGAAAATAAAGGGATGGCGTGGATGATTAGGATAAAAAATGCCTTAAAAGAGTATAAGGAGTTGGAAAAGAAATTAAAAAATCGAAGGTCTTTTTTAGACGAATTTATGTTATCACTACAAAAAGTACACCCTCAAACGCGAACTTTGGTGATTTTCGCGTGGGTAAACGAAAAAAATGAAATGCAAAGTGAAACTTTTGAATTACAAATAGATCTACCAGCTATCGATTTGACATTAGGTAGAATAGATGTACATTATGGCAAACCTTATCTTTTACCTATTTATTATGCTTTTGATGAGTACGAAAGAATTGGTGTTTTGCATATTTATGGCACTAAATGGAGATTTTATGAAGTTTTTTTAAATGAGGTTGAGGAAATCACAGATACCTTTGCTACTATTACTACTGATGAATGGAAAGAAATACAGGAACATCTAAATGCTATCGATCAAACATTATATGGAGAAAGAAATGTACAAGCGAGAATAAAATTTAAGGATAAATTTAAATCTAAATACGAAAATTGGTCTCATAAACTATACAACAAACTTGCTAAGATGATAGAAAAATCCATACAAACACTTGACATTAATCGTTTAATCTTAATGGGTACAGAATGGCAACTTAACTTTTTTGAAAATTATTTAAGTCATAATATCAAAAACATAATAATTGGGCATTTGCCCAATCCTACTAATGCAGAAAATCCTTCAAAAAAGGAAATTTTAGAAAGAGTATCGACTGTAATTGAAAAAACAGAGTATGAAGAAGAAAAAATGCTTCTAGATTTAGTGTATCAAGGCAATGGCATAAGTGGTTTATCTGAGGTACTAAAAGCCTTGCAGATAGGTAGAGTACAAGTATTATTGTTGCCTTGGGATTTCAATGCTATTGCTTATATGTGTAGTAATGGGTTAATATTGGCTACTAAAGAAGAAGCTGATCAATATTGTGGAGATGCTAATGAAATTTATTTGAGAGATTATATCGAAGATCTGACTAATGAATATTCTACAAGAATAGAATTTGTAAAAGGTGAAATAAAAGATAAACTCTATACAGATTTAGGTGGTATAGCAGGTGTAACTAGATGGTAAAAATCGATAACTATCTTTTAAATATTTTTAATAATATACAACGTAAAAATTTGCAAAAAGTATTTATTTTCATAATTTTGCTATAATAAAAAAAATTATGAAAACATTAAATATATATATTAATTATTTTAAGAAGCATTTAAATGAATTAGATCTAAATAGAGAACCAAAAACATTGTATGATCCGATAAAATATGGATTAGGAGTCGGTGGTAAAAGATTTAGACCTGCATTGATTTTATTATTATGTGATTTTTATGGTGGAAATTTGGATGATGCTATACCAGCAGCTTTAGGGATAGAATTATTTCACAATTTTACACTTTTTCATGATGATATTATGGACAAGGCACAGCTGAGACGTGGTAAAGAAACTGTAGTAGCTAAATATGGGCTAAATACTGCACTATTAGCTGGAGATACTTTATTTGCAATAGCGTATAGTATGGTAAATAAAACTAATGAAAAACATCTCAACAGAATATTAGAAGAATTTACCAATACTGCAACTAAGGTGTGTGAAGGTCAACAGTTAGATATGGATTATGAAACTCAGATAAATGTTACTAAAAATGATTATGAAAAAATGATTTATTTAAAAACAGCTGTTTTAATAGCAAGTTCTATGAAAATAGGTGCTATCATAGGTAATTGCCCCGCTAATGATGAAAATTTAATTTATGATATAGGCATTAGTCTAGGTTTGGCTTTTCAGCTACAAGATGATTATTTTGATTGTTTCGGTAATGAAAATACTTTTGGTAAAAAAATTGGTGGAGATATTGTAGATGCTAAAAAAACTTTTTTATATGTATCTGCTTGTGAATCAATAAATAATGAAACCGAAAGAAAATATTTTTATGATTTATACAACAATAAAAATATAGATAATGAAGAAAAAATTAAAAAAATTATCACTATTTATAAAAATTTGAATATTGATAAAAAGACAATAAAACAAATAGATTATCATATAATGGAGGCTAAAGATGTTATTCATCAATTATCAATAGATAATAATAAAAAAGACTTAATCTCTCAAGTAATCGATGATATATCAAATAGAAATAAATAAAAATATTATACCTAAATATAATTTTTGTTATCTATAAAGCATCACAATGCCCCTTTTTTCGAAAACTTTGCCATTTATTAAGGTTATTTTTAATAAATATACGTATAATTGTTCAGGTTCTGGTTTGCCATCAAAGGAGTTACCATCCCACCCTTTATCTAAATCATTAGTTTCGAATACTATTCTACCATTTCTATCAAAGATTGTGAAAGAATAATCTTTTGCCTTTAAAAAAATACCACTAGGTTTAAATATTTTATTAACATCTAAATGACTATTCGGAGTAAAGCCCGTAGGGATATATATTCTAGGAGGTTGAAACAAATCCAACCATAATGAATGTATAGTGTCATAATCGTCAAATGGATTGTCTAAATACACTATCCATTCGATTTGATAAGAAAAATGACCACTACTCTCTATATCCTCTAAGTCTACTAAATCATCTAGATACGTTCTTTGATCAAATGGCAGATTTAATTCTAAATAAGGTTGATTATCAATTTTTTTGTGCAATATTTGTTGCAAATTAATTACTGAACTTGATGCTTTGCCCTGCCAAAAAAGCGAATTTGTAATATCAAAATTTACAGTACCGTTTAAGCATATAGTAGACACAGTATCACTTTGAAAAACTTCATTACCACAGCTATCTATGGTGGCTAATGTATAAAAAATGGGATAGGATGTATAATTCGTTAATGGATCTACAAATATATAATCACCAGTTAAATTTTTTTGTATTGTTGCAATTTTTTTAAAACTAATTAAAGAATCAGTAGATCTATATAGTGAAAATCCAAGTGTGCTAGTGTGTGGAGGGCATTTCCAAGAAATATTGATGCGATTATTTATAAAATCCGCTTTTCTAAATTTCACATAAGCAGGCAATGAAGGTTTTTTGAAATTAAAACATAATACATTAGATGATTGAGTATTGCCTAAATTATTTATAGATTGTATAAATACACACCAGTAACCTACCGTATCATCTATTGGTAAATTAAAACTGTCTCGAATAGTATTTGAAATTTCTATAAAAGGTTGTGTATTTTTGGATAAAAATATTTTATATTTTTCAATATTTAGAACTCCTGTAGGATGATTCCAAGATAAATAAAAAATATTATTACAAATATCAAGCGAACCATTTAGGAATATAGTTTCGATAGCATTAGACAATGGACTAGTGTTACCACAACTATCTAGTGCTGCCACTCTATATTGCTCTGCACTTTCATCAGCATTAGAGTCAGAATATACATAATAATTGGTGCCAGATACAGTATCTATTGGTGTCCAGAAACCAGATTCATATTTGTAAATAATATAAGCTATCACATCAGCTGAGTTAGATGGTTGCCAGCCTAAGGCTGCAGATCCATTACTTAAAACTGTTACGGAATCTAAAAATGGTGATTTTGGTGGCATTAGATTATGAAAAATTCCACTAGATATATTTGATAGTGAATAGCAACCACTATTATCTATTTGTTTGATCTGATATGATATAGAAGCTGAACAAGGGTAAATAGTATCAATAAAATTTGTACTAATGGTATTTCCGATTGTAGACCATATACCAGAAGGATATTCTCTTAGAATTTCATAATTTGAAAAACTAGTTAATGGAGGTTGATGAAGCTCATTCCAAGATAATATTGCAGTACCATTTAATGGATCTGTTAATGATAAATAAATTGTTGAAAGAGTATCTGAATTTTCGGTATAATTAATAGGAGATCCGTATTTAGCTTTAATGTAATAATGGACTTTGTACATGTTAGCTTGAGCCGATACATGTAAATAATTAGTTGTATTTATATTGTTTATTGTGCTAATGAGTGTATATGGACCATTGATATTAACAGAATAAAATATTTCGTAAGCTATAAAATCTCCATTTACATCATTACTAGGTAACCAATTAATAGACACATCACCATTATTTAATACTTCTAAACAACGAAGTTCTGGTATCGATACCTGAGTAAAAATGTAATGAGGGAAAATTACTAAAAATAAAAAAAAGATAATTTGCTTCATTACACTTTTTTTTTAAAAAAACTTATAAAACACAACTAAAATTTATTAAAATAATTAAAAACAAGGAAATAAATATTTAATAAAATTATAAATATTTAAGTTTTTCAATATGTTTTATTGGTTTTATAATAATTTTTTTAATTTATCTTCTAACATTTTTTTTGTAACTGCTCCTACTTGTTTGTCTACCAATTGTCCATTTTTAAAAAATAATAGAGTGGGAATATTACGTATACCATATTTCATTGCTATACTCCCGCTTTCATCTACATTTACTTTTCCTATAAATAATTTATCGTTGTAGATTTTATCAATTTCTTCTAATACTTGTCCCATCATTTTGCATGGTCCGCACCATTCAGCCCAAAAATCTATAATTACTGGAACTTTGGCCTCGCTTATTACTTTATCAAAATTGATTTCTGTTAAATTTTCTATCATGCTTTTTTATACAAAATTATATTTTTTATTTTATTTGATAAAAAGATTATAAATAAATTTTTATTTAATTAAGTTCATCAATTTATGTTATATATTTTTTAAATTTTTAAATATTCCTTTTTTTAATCATTCTTTCTTTTATATCTAATGTGTTTATTAAAAAACATTAGTAATTAAATGTGATTTATCAGAAATCATTATACAACGTAATGACTAATTTTTTAAATAACGGTGGATTTAAGTATATTATTATTATTTTTTTCTTATTTTATATTTATTTTTTATTAGTGAATATAGTCTAATTTATTATTATAATGTTGTAATTATGTTAATTTTTATGAAGTTTTTTAAAAATTAATTGTGTTTAGAAGTTTTTACGATTTGGTTTATGTATTTAATCTTTGTTTTACTTTACGTATTTTATAGCATAATCAAATAATTTTTATTTAATTTTACAAAAAAATAATTATGGATAATTTCAATCTATTAGATTATCAAGCTCTACCCAAAGAGCAGAAACGTAGATTCCTAGATAATCTATATCAATTTTTATTAGAAAACAACTACACAGCCGTAGATTATCAGAAACTAAAAATACAAAGCACAGCCCCCATCTGCCCTCGATGCAAAAATGAAAATGTAATAAAAGCTGGAGTACGCGATGGCAAACAAGTATACAAATGCAAAGATTGCGGCCGACAATACCGCGAAACAGCTAGAACCTTCGTATATCGCATGCGAAAAGCTGATAAAATGCTCGATTACCTAAAATGTATGCTAGAAGGCAAAAGTCTAAGAGCTTGCGCATCTGAGGTAGGCATAAGTCTGAGAACAAGTTTCAATTGGCGACACAAGATACTAGCAGCGATCAAATCATTACAAGGAGGTATCAGCTTCTCAGGCATTGTAGAAGCTGATGAGCTGCTAATGAAATATTCAGAAAAAGGTCGCAAATACAGAAGCCGAAAAGAATACGAAAAAGCAAAGAAAAAGAAACATCCCAAAGTAGCTGTGCTGGTAATGACAGACAGGGAAGGTAATTTACTTTTCAAACACGTAGGACGCAAAAAAGTAACCAATAGTCAGATAAGAGAAGAGCTATCGCATAGAGTGACAGATAGCAACTTAATATGTGTGAAGCAAAAGAAGGAATTCAAAAAAGCTGTAAAGGAGACCAAAAGCAAAAAAGTTGTTGTAAACAAAACGCAGATTAGACGCGGTGTATACAGTGTACAAGTAGTCGATAAGCATGTAAGTGATTTCAAGGTTTGGTTGCGACGATTTAGAGGAGTGGCTACTAAATACCTGCAGAGCTATCTGATGTGGTTTGTAATCACACATAAATACTTGACAAGTGAGATAGAATCTGACATTGGTCGGCTTTTAAATCTCGCATCCTCGGACAGATGGGCGTGGGATGAGTATTGGCGGCTGGTAAATACGAAATATAGATAAACTACTTCAAGTAAAACAATGATATAAAATATCTCAATTAAAATTTTTCTTTTATTTAGTTGTAAATTACATTTATGTTAGGGGTAATATTGATACTTCTCTAGAGAGTTTTAGATTGATATTAAACCGAAGTCATGTAAAATACATATATAATAATTTTAACGTTTTGATATAAGTTTTTAGTCTTTTATTGTATCCCTTGCTCTACCTTTTATTATTTTTTTTTAGCAATTTAAAAATTTTATTAATTTTGTATAAAATTTTATACTTTTTTTTAATCTCTACATCTTCAATGAAAAAAATCATTTTTGTTTGTTTGACTTTATTTTTATTTGTCAATATTCATTCTCAAACTTTAGATATGTGGGAATTTGGTTCTGGACTTTCTAAAGCTTTTGATTTAGGTGGTGAACTAGGAATAACATTTGGTACTAACACTAATATTATGGTTTCCATCAAAGGTGCATATCATTTTAATAATTATTTTTCATTAGGATTAAATCCTTTTTATTGGTATATAAAGTCTCATTTATATACACCCGCTATTTCTATAAATATGACAGGTATAAGAGGTTATTTAGATATTTCTGTTTTTAGGGCGTTGTATTTACATTGTGAGTTTGAAAAAATGTTTTATCGAGCACCATCACTAGTTTATCCGTATTCAGAAAAATGGTTTAATTTAGATAATTTTTTAGTAGGTGCAGGTTTTAGGCAATTTATTAGTTACAATACTTATTCGTACATAGAGGTTTTATGGAATTTGAATGAAAATATAAATTCTGTCTATTACAGTCCAGTTATTAGAGCCGGTGTTAGTTATGCTTTTCCTAATAAAAAAAGATATAATAAATCAGATCTTGAGTAAATTTGCATTGTCACGTAGCCATTTTTTAGCTTCTATGAAATTTGGGTAAATAATTTCCAATCTATTCCAAAACGCTTTTGAATGATTTGGGATTTCTAAATGTACTAGCTCATGTATTATTACATAATCTAAAATATCCTCTGGTGCCATTATCAATGTCCAATTAATATAAATGTTGCCTTTATGCGAGCATGATCCCCAACGTGTTTTTGCATTACTAATTTTTATTTTTGAAAATTCAAATCCATATTTATTAGAATAATAAAATGCTCTATTTGTTATTTCTGATAATGCTTTTGCCTTATACCAATTTATAAATATTTCTCGAGCACATGATATTAAATTTTTAGATAAAAAAAAAAGCATTATCAAATATCAAAGATTGATTTTGCTCATTTAATATTATTAAAGGATAGTAGTTGCCTAAATACAAAAATTGTTCTCCATTAATAAATTTTTTAGGTATATATTTTTTATTTCTTTCTTCTATTTCTTTTTGTTTTTTTTCGATCCATTTTTTATGTTTTTGTACTATTTTATATATTTCATTTTCATTTAACTTATAGGGTGCTCTTACTACAAGTTTATTATCTTCATTTATTTGTATGGAAACTGTACTACGTTTAGAACGTATTATTTTATCTATTTTGATTTCATTCATCAGAAAATAAATTTTTACAAAAATATTATTTTAAAAATAATTAAATTTTTGCATTTTTTTAATATAAAATTAGGTTGTTATTCAATATTTATTAGCTTTTTGCTTATTTGGTTTGTTTTATATAAATAAAAAAGGGTAATCACCAGACTACCCTTTTTATCGATTAAATTATGAAAAAATTATTTTTTATCCTCATTATTATTTAATTGTTCTTTAATATCATCAAATATACCTAAATCAGCTAGAGTAGTATGAGTAGAACTATCCGATTGTGCAGTTTTAGTTTTTTTAGATTTAGATGGTTTAGGAGTTTCCCATGTTCTAGTATGAGAAACAATAATTTTTTTGGTATCCTTATTAAATTCAACAATCATAAAATCAAGTGTTTCGCCTGATTTAGCTTTGGTTTTATCTTCTTTAATTAATTGACTTGCAGGAGCGTATGCTTCCATACCATAAGGTAATTCTATTATTGCACCTTTATCTTTACGCGATTCTATTATTTTACCTTGATGTATAGAATCAGGAGTAAAAACAGTTTCATAAACTTCCCAAGGATTTTCTTCGATTTGCTTATGTCCCAAACTTAATCTTCTATTATCAGTATCTATTTCCAAAACTACTACTTCTAGTTCATCACCTATTTTGCAAAATTCAGAAGGATGTTTTATTTTTTTAGTCCAGGATAAATCACTAATATGGATAAGACCATCTACACCTTCTTCTAATTCTACAAAAACTCCAAAGGTTGTAAAATTGCGAACCTTAGCTTTATGTTTGGAACCTACAGGATATTTTTCTTTAATATTTACCCAAGGGTCTGGTAATAGTTGCTTTATTCCCAGAGACATCTTACGTTCTTCCCTGTCGATAGATAATATAATAGCTTCTACCGTATCTCCTGTTTTTAAAAAATCTTGTGCAGAACGTAAATGTTGAGACCATGACATCTCAGAGACATGTATCAAACCCTCAACTCCAGGTATAATTTCAATAAAAGCACCATAGTCTGCTATAGCTACTATTTTACCACTAACTTTATCGCCAGCTTTTAGATTAGGATCTAATAGATCCCATGGATGTGGTGTTAATTGTTTTAAACCAAGAGTAATGCGTTTTTTATGCTCATCGAAATCTAATATTACAACGTTTAATTTTTGTCCGAGCTGAACTATCTCTTCAGGATGATTTATTCTACCCCAGCTTAGATCTGTTATGTGTATTAATCCATCTATGCCACCTAAATCTATAAATACACCATAAGAAGTAATATTTTTCACTTCACCTTCTAATACTTGTCCTTTTTCTAGTTTGGATATTATTTCAGATTTTTGTGCCTCTATCTCTTCTTCTATGATCGCTTTGTGAGATACTACTACATTTTTAAATTCTTGATTTATTTTAACTATTTTAAAATCCATCGTAGTGCTAACAAATGCATCATAATCTTTTATGGGTTTTATATCTATTTGGCTACCAGGCAAAAAGCAATCAATACCGAATAGGTCTACTATTAATCCTCCTTTAGTACGTGATTTTATGTAGCCTTGAACTATTTCATTCTTATCATATAGCTCATTTATTTTGTTCCATGCTGAGAGTATGCGAGCTTTTTTATGAGAGAGTATAAGCTGTCCAGTGCCATCGTCTTGACTTTCTACATAAACTTCGATTTTATCTCCTATTTTTAAATCTGGATTATAACGTACCTCACTTAATGGTATTACACCATCTGATTTGTAATTTATATTTACAAATACTTCTCTTTCGCCGAAGCCAATTACTGTACCTTCTATAACTTCTTTATCTTGAAGCACATTCATAGAGGCTGTATATTTCTCTTCTAATTTTTTTCTTTCTTCTTCTTTGTACTCTCTAGTCTCTTTTAATAATGCATCCCAGTCGAAATCATCATTTTCTGTATTTTTTTGTTTTGCTTCGACAGCATCAGAAGCCTCTTCGATTAATTTTACATCTTCATCAATTGAAAGTGCCTCACTCTCATTAGAGATCTCTTCTGTCTTATCAACCTCATTTTGATTCATTTCTGGTTGAAAATTTTTTTCATTTTCCATTCATGTTTTCTCCTTTCTGTAGAAAAACTTTTAATTAAGTTTTTTGTTTGCAAAATTATAAATTTATTTTTAAATGAAAAATAATAAATATGGAATTTTAATTTTTTTACAATTTTTTAAATTTAATTAATAATCATTTTAATTTCTTATTTTTTTTATATAAAAAAATTGTTACCTTTGCAAAAAAATGTAATTATGAATTTAACACATATAGAACATATCGGCATAGCTGTTAAAAATTTACAAGAAAGCATAAAAAAATTTGAAAACATGTTGGGTATAAAATGTTATGCTATCGAAGAGGTAAAAGATCAAAAGGTAAAAACAGCTTTTTTTCAAATAGGGCAAAATAAAATAGAACTTTTAGAAGGAACAGAACCAGATAGTACAATTTCTAAATTTATCGAAAAGAGAGGCGAAGGAGTACATCATGTAGCATTAGCTGTAAATAATATAGAAGGCGCCCTTCAGGAATTAAAAGAAAAAAACATACAATTAATAGATGAAAAACCACGATTGGGAGCAGAGGGCTTGCATATAGCATTTATCCATCCTAAAAGTGCGGGTGGTGTTTTAATAGAATTATGCGAAAATAAAAACGATAAATAATAAATATTCATGTCAATAGAAAAAAAAATAGAAGAATTATTAGAAAAGCGTAAGCAAGCCTTACTAGGAGGAGGGCAAAAACGCATTGAAGCTCAACATTCCAAAGGTAAATTGACAGCTCGAGAGCGAATAAACATTTTATTAGACGAAGGCTCTTTTGAAGAGTTTGATATGTTTGTTACTCACAGATGCACAGACTTTGGTTTAGAAAAAGAATTATATTATGGTGATGGCGTTGTAACCGGCTATGGCACGATAGATGGTAGATTAGTATATGTATTTTCTCAGGATTTTACTGTCTTTGGTGGTTCATTGTCAGAGTCATATGCTCAAAAAATTTGTAAAATAATGGATCTGGCAATGGAAAATGGAGCTCCAGTAATAGGTATCAATGACTCTGGAGGAGCGCGTATACAAGAAGGTGTTCGTAGCTTAGCTGGATATGCAGATATTTTTGAACGTAATATTTTGGCTTCTGGTGTGATACCGCAAATAAGTGCTGTTTTTGGACCTTGTGCTGGTGGTGCAGTCTACTCTCCCGCATTGACAGATTTTATAGTAATGTCTAAGAAAAATAGCTTTATGTTTGTTACAGGACCTAAAGTAGTGAAAACTGTTACTGGTGAGATAGTAACTGATGAAGAACTCGGAGGTCCAGATGTACATGCTAATAAATCAGGTGTCGCTCATTTCGTCTCTGAGACAGAAGAAGAAGGACTTTTACTTATTCGTAAACTTTTTAGTTATTTACCATCTAATAATCTGGAAGATCCACCTTTTGTAGATACTGGTGATCCTATTGATAGACTTGATGATTATTTAAATTATATAATTCCAGAAAATCCTAATAAACCTTATGATATCAAAGATATAATTACTCGCATAGTAGATAATGGAGAATTTTTAGAGGTACACGCACAATATGCTCAAAATATTGTAGTTGGTTTTGCACGTTTAGGAGGTATGAGTGTGGGTATAGTAGCTAATCAACCAAATTATCTAGCTGGTGTTTTAGATATTAATGCTTCTCGCAAAGGTGCTAGATTTGTTCGTTTTTGTGATGCATTTAATATTCCTATAATAACATTAGTAGATGTACCTGGTTTTATGCCTGGCACTACACAGGAGTATGGTGGCATTATAGTGCATGGTGCTAAATTATTATTTGCTTATGGAGAAGCTACGGTACCTAAAATAACTGTTACCTTGAGAAAATCTTATGGTGGAGCTCACGACGTGATGGGGTGTAAACAATTAAGAGCAGATATTAATTATGCTTGGCCTACTGCTGAAATTGCCGTTATGGGTGCTAGTGCTGCTATTGAAATTTTAGAAAGAAAAAATATATTAGCTATACAAGATGAGGAAGAAAGAAAAAAATATATAGAAGAAAAAATTAATGAATATACTGAAAAATTCTGCTCTCCATATGAAGCTGCTCGCTATGGATATATAGATGATGTAATAGAACCTAGAAATACTAGATTTCGCATTATAAGAGCTTTATATTCCCTATCTACAAAAAAACAAAATCTCCCACCTAAAAAACATTCTAATTGTCCTTTATAATTGATAATATTATGAAAAGAGTTGTTTTGTTTTTTATGCTTTTGTTATTAGCAATGACTAATTTTTCACAAAATATTTCTGATATTAGAATAAATGAAATTTCACCAAATTATGATGGAGATCTTACTAATCCACTAGGAAATAAAAGTCCATGGATAGAGTTATATAATACTTCTCTAGTATCATTAAACATTGGAACTATGTATTTAACTGATGATAGAGAAAACTTAAAGAAATATCAATTACCTAAAAGTGATGTATTTAATATATCACCCAATGGTTTTTTAGTATTATATTTAGATACTACTGAACATTGTCATCCTTTGGTAGCACCTTTATCTACCAAAACTGGATATTTGGCATTAGTATTATCTAATGGAAGAACTATTATAGACTCTTTAGTATTTGATCCTTCCGCAATCGAGCATGAAACATTTCTAAAAAGAAAAATTGATGGAACTGGTGAATGGACTTTAACAAAAATTAGTACTCCATTGCTATCAAATGACATTAAAGTCTATGAAACCCCTGATGAGATTGTAAAAAAACTCGATCCTTACGGTATAGGTATTTCTATTATCTGTTTTAGTATAGTTATTATAATATTGATAATACTATATTTGGCTTTTTATTATATTATGCAAATTAAAAAGCCAATAGCTAAAATTAAAAAAATAGAAATCAAAAAAGAAGGTGAAACAGTAAAAACCGAAATTATCCAAGCAGAAGAAGAAATAAGTAGTGAAGTCGTAGCGGCCATTGGTACTGCTTTGCATCTATATCTACTTAGTATTCATGATTATGAAAGTACTGTTATTACAATTAAAAAAATTCAAAAACCTTATTCCCCTTGGAGTTCAAAACTCTATAATTTAACACCAACACCACAAAGAATTCATTTACCCAAAAAATTTATTTATGAAAAAAATAGATCTAACAATTAATGGAAATAAATATAGTGTAGAAATAGGAAATGTCCAAGATAATCGTGTCGAAGTAAATGTAAATGGCACTATTTATGAAGTGGAACTATCAAAAGAAATTGAAATACCCAAAACACCAACTCTGGTTTCTACCGTTGTTAATAAATCTGTAAAAGAGACTATACCAGAACCAGTAGAGGTAATGGCTACTAAACAAATAAGATCCCCTTTGCCTGGTACAGTACTTAATATATTAGTTAGAGAGGGAGATACAGTGCAACGTGGACAAAATTTATTGATAATCGAAGCTATGAAAATGGAAAATGAAATAAAAGCTGACAGCGCTGGTATAGTTAAAAAAATACATGTACATAAAGGTGATACCATTAGTGAAGGTCAAATTTTAGTAGAAATAGGAGGTTGATTTATGGATTTTTTAGGTTTTGTTACTCAGAATTTAGAGAAATTTCTTAACTATACTGCCTTCGCTAATATGAGTTGGGGTAATGTAATAATGATCTTAGTAGGTCTTTTTTTTATTGCATTAGCTATTACTAAGCAGTACGAACCATATCTACTAATACCAATAGGTTTTGGTATTATATTAGGCAATATACCTTCTGTGCCAGGATTGCAAATAGGTATATACGAGGAGGGTAGTGTATTAAATTATCTTTATTTTGGTGTGATTAAAGGGATCTATCCACCACTAATATTTTTAGGTATAGGGGCTATGACAGATTTTAGTGCTCTACTATCTAATCCCAAACTCTTTATTATTGGAGCTGCAGCTCAATTAGGTATTTTTGGTGCTTTGATTTTGGCATTGTTATTTGGTTATACTCCTACTGAAGCTGGTGCTATAGGTATCATAGGTGGGGCAGATGGTCCTACAGCTATATTTTTAAGCTCTAGATTAGCGCCTCATTTGATAGGTGCTATTGCGATCTCAGCATATAGTTATATGGCACTAGTACCTGTACTTCAACCACCTATTATGAGAGCTATGACTACCAAAAAAGAACGAACGATTCGTATGAAACCACCACGTGCTATTTCTAAAAAAGAAAAGGTTTTATTTCCTATTTTAGGTATTTTACTTACTACATTGATAGTACCATCAGGTTTACCATTATTAGGAATGCTTTTCTTTGGCAATTTGCTCCGTGAGAGTGGTGTCACTCGTAGACTAGCTGAAACAGCAAGTGGTCCCATGTTAGATATTGTTACCATTTTAATTGGTTTAACTGTAGGTGCATCTACTCAAGCTTCTACTTTTCTAACTGTTAAATCTTTAGGTATTTTTGCTTTAGGTGCTTTATCCTTTATGATTGCTACTTTTGGTGGAGTTTTAGGTGTTAAAATAATGAATTTATTTATTAAAAAACCTGAAAATAAAATTAATCCTTTAATAGGTAATGCGGGAGTATCCGCTGTACCAGATGCTGCTCGTGTATCAGAAATGATAGGACTAGAGTATGATCCATCAAACCATTTACTCATGCATGCTATGGGACCTAATGTAGCTGGTGTGATAGGTAGTGCTGTAGCTGCTGGTCTTTTACTCAGCTTTTTAGCATAATTTATTAGAAAAAAAAGAGCATTCAAATAAATGCTCTTTTTTTATATTAATTTTTTTATTTACATTTGCTCATAAATATATAAAGTTATGATCTCAATAATAATTGGAAGCATTTCTGATTTCGATATTATAAAAAAGGCAATTGATTTATTAGAAGATTTTAATGTAGAATATGATGTACAAATATTATCTGCACATAGGACACCAGACGAAACAGCTAAATATGTTAAAGAAGCAACTGAAAAAGGTACTAAAGTATTTATTGCTGCCGCTGGTTTGTCTGCCCATCTACCTGGAGTAGTAGCTGCTAATACTATAGTACCTGTAATAGGTATACCAATTAATACTAGTTTACAAGGGATAGATTCATTATTATCAATTGTGCAAATGCCATCAGGTATAGCTGTGGCTACAGTTGGCATCAATGCAGCTCAGAATGCAGCGTTGCTAGCAATCGAAATTTTAGCTATTAATGATGTCAAACTTAAACAAAAACTCATTGATTACAAGAATAAAATGAAAGAAAAAATCGCTAAGGACCAAAAAGAATTAGAAAAAAAATTAAGTAAATAATCTTTTATGAGAAAAATTTTATTATTTTCATTAGTATTGATTTTGTCAATTAATACATTATCAGGCCAATTTAGTTATGAGAGTGCTTCTACTCTTGGTTATGGAAACAGTGCATCTGCAGTACCTGGTTTCTGGTCAGGCTTGATGAATCCTGCAGGGTTAGGATGGTTGAATAATCATCAGCTTGGGATCAACTATTACAATAAATATTTACTAAAAGAACTTGGGTATAGGGATATTGCTTATGCTCATGTGTTTAATGGTGATGCAGGTGTTATTTCAGCTCATATTTCTCAATTTGGTGCTAGTTCTTTATTGTATAATACTTTTTCACTTGGTTACTCTAGAGTATTTGCTGATAGAGTATCAGCTGGTTTAACAATCAAATATTTTTTACTCACTTCTAATCAGCCTGAGTATAGTGGGATTGGTACTATTGGTTTCGATGCTGGTTTACAAGTTAAAATCATCGATAACTTGTATTTTGGTACAATGATTGCTAATTTAAATCATTCTAAACTTGGAACTTATGAGTATGATAGATTACCAATAGTTGGTTCATTAGGATTTATGTATCAAATAGCTAAACAGTCTTCATTAATGCTAGATATTCTGAAGGAAAGCAATAATAACCCATCACTCAGATTTGGTACTAATTTCTCATTTAATGATAGATTATACGTGAGAGGTGGTTTTCAAACAACACCAGCTAGAGTTAGTTTTGGTATAGGCTATAGAATACAAAACTTTATAGTAGACATATCAAGCTCATGGCACCAAACTCTTGGTTTTTCGCCTTCTATTTCTATGAGTTATGCTTTTAAAAAAGAACATCAAAAACCTAATATAATTTATTAGAAATGAAAGCTAAGATTTATATATTTTTTGTCTTTATCTGTTTTTTTTCATATCTATCAGGACAGGTAGAGATAGATGAACCTGAAGAGTTAGATATTATACAGCAAAATATTGAATATATTGCAGAGGAGAGTGGAGTAGAAGAAGCGGATTTCAGCGAATTAACTGAAAAATTAGAATACTATTTGAAGCATCCAATAAACTTAAATAAAACTACTGTGGACGAATTAAGAGATTTGGGATTATTAACTGACATACAGATTATTAATTTTTTTGATCATATCCAGAGAAATGGTAAACTACATAGCTTGTATGAGTTGCAATCTATTGAAGGTTGGGATTTAGCAACTATAAATAAAATATTACCATTTGTGAAAATAAGTGACGTAGGGGTAGCTCATAAATATAATTTTTCAGAAGTAATGAAAGAAGGTAATTCTCAATTATTTATCCGTTATATGCAAACTTTAGAAAAACAAAAAGGTTACAAAGCTATCGATGATTCTACTTTGGCTGCTAATCCTAATAGCAGGTACTTGGGTAGTCCATACAAATTATATACGAGGTATCAATTCAAATATTACAATTTGATTAGCTTTGGTTTTACTGCTGAGAAAGATCCCGGAGAGGAATTTTTTAAAGGCACACAAAAACAAGGGTTTGACTTTTATTCTGCACATTTTTTTATTCGTAATGTAGGACCTTTTAAAGCTATAGCCTTAGGAGATTATAATTTGCAATTAGGTCAAGGACTTACTATGTGGACAGGTATGAGCTTTGGCAAGACTGCAGATGCAGTTTTTACAAAGAGAAATGCTACCGGCATCAAGCAATACACTTCTGCTGATGAAAATAGATTTCTTAGGGGTGTGGCTCTAAATGCTAAAATTTCTAAACGCCTCGAAATATTGGGTTTTGTTAGTTACAAAAAAATAGATGCTAGTGTAGAAGGTGATACTATGAGTTATGAAGATTATTATATATCTAGTATTGTAGAAACTGGCTTACATAATACAGTGTCATCTTATAACAAAAAAGATGCTATAAAACAATTTATAGGTGGAGGTAATATTCAATATACATCACTAAATAAAAGATTACGTATAGGGGCTACAGCTTTTACTACAATTTTAGATAAGCCTTTAGGATCTAGAGACGAACTATATAGAATGTATGAATTTAGTGGCACTACACTCAATGTAGCTTCTATTGATTATAGTTATATTTGGAAAAATTTCAATATTTTTGGAGAAGAAGCATATTCATCTAATGGTGGTATAGCTACTATTAATGGAATAATGGCGGTAACTGATAAAAATTTGTCATTTTCATTACTTCATAGGTATTTTGATCCCAAGTATTTTGTTTTTTACGCATCACCACTGCAGGAGGGCAGTAAGGCAAGTAATGAGCAAGGTTTGTATTTTGGACTCAATGCTAATTTAACTCATAAATTAAATCTAACTGCTTATTTTGATTTATTTTCTTTTCCATGGCTACGTTATAGAGTAAACGCTCCTAGTGAAGGTATGGAAGCTTTGGTACAGCTTAATTATAAATTTGATAAAAAAAATTCAATTTATTTTAGATATAAACATGAAACTAAATATTTAAATAAAGATGATTTATATGTAAAAAAATTAATAGAAACCAAAAAAGATAATTATCGCTTAAATGGAGTTTTTCAGTTGTCACCATCATTTAGATACAAATTTAGAGTAGATTATGTAAATTATCGCAAAGGTGATGATTATAATCATGATGGATTTGCAGTTTCTCAAACATTGTCTTATAAAAAGGGTCGTTTCCCATTATCTTTTCATTTAACATTCATATATTTTGATACTTATAGCTATGATGAGCGAATTTATGGTTATGAAAATGATGTACTTTATGCTTACTCATTCCCATCTTATTATTATAAAGGTGCTAGATATGTGATTAATATCAAATATACCATTAATAAATATTTGGATTTTTGGGCTTATTTAGCTCGTACAACATATTTTGATCGCAATGTAATTGGTAGTGGATTAAATGAAATACAAGGAAATCATAAAACAGATTTACATTTGCAATTGAGAGTTAAGTTTTAAACAAAAATTATTATAAAAACATTATTGCTTCAAATTTGCTAGCATCAAAGCAAATCAATTTCTAGTTATATAAATATTTAAAATCAAGTAGTAAATTAATAATTTATTAACGATATTGATGCACGATATAGATTAGAAAAAAAGTGTTTAGATGGTTGAAATTAATAAATGTTTAAGTTTTTCAAGTTTATATGTTAAATAATTTTTATATTTTTACAAAAATTATTATTCATGAAAAAAATAGTGGAAAACACCAGTAAATACCTTGCTATGAGCAAGGAAGAGAATAAAGAATTCTTAGACAACCTTTATTCTCTAATGAAAAAATTAGAAGCCG
>LFSZ01000113.1 GCA_001512885.1 Rikenellaceae bacterium DTU001 | reverse complement strand
TTTTTGTTAAAATATCATTTGTAGGATCATCATCTGAGGTTGTAATAGTACAAGTAGCAGTAAAATCACCTGGCGTACTAGCAGTCCAATCAGGTGTGAAAGTAATAGTATCTATATCTCCACTAATGATAGTATATCCAGTAACTGTGCTTGTGTACACATCACTAGTACCATCATTAATTTTGAAAGTAATATCTATAGTTTCATCATTTAAACCCAAATTACTAATTTTTGCTTTTGGTTGAATAACAGTACCGGTATTATATATATTTTGCAATAATATACTAGTTACTGCTACATTGTGAGCCAATGCTTGTGAAATATCAAGCGTTTGTTGAATCTGATGTGGTGGAGAACTCAAAAACCATTCATCACCTGTAGCAAGGCATTGTATTTGTTTTGTGCCAGTCAAACTAGCATCTACCGACACTGCTACCTGAAAATCAAAAGTACCAGGTTCTAAATCACCATAACCAGAAGGTGTAGATACATCTCCCCAAATCACTTCATTACCAGCTATAGGTTGCAAATTTAGATCACCTATGCTAGGTGAAGTATTTGCAGATAAAGGAGTGATACCTGTAGGGAAAGTAAGCTTGATACCGTCTACATATTCAGCATCTGCAGTACTAAAAGTAAAAGTAAATTCTAAAACCATCGTTTGTCCCGGTATATAAGCTAGTGTATTCAATGTGAAACTACCTGATATGGCTTTTTCTGACTTTAGAGCCATTTCTACTTTGCTTTTGTTTTTTTCATTTAGTTGGACTGTTTTTGGAATTCTATTAACCTCATCTTGCGAGCTAATAATTTTTGGTTTTACTGTTTGGGGTTCTTGGGGTTGCATACTAACTTTTTTAGAAAAATTAGTATTTACCTGCCCAAACATTAATCCTGATATCAGGATTACACTAATTAAACTTAAAAATTTTCTCATAATTTAATATTTTAGGGGTTCTTGATGCAAATTTAATCATTTTTTTTTAATTTTTAACAATTTTATTATTATATCTAGCATTTATTGTCTTTAAATTATAAACATATATGCCTGTAGCTAAATGACTAATATCTAAACTGGTATCACTATTTATAGTGCTACTCATTACTTTATGCCCCATCATATCATATATTTCAAATAATACATCTGAATCAATAAGATCCGGTAAATCTATATATATAAAATCTGATGTAGGGTTAGGATAAACTAAAATAATATTTGATTGATTTTCATTAATGTCATCACTAGTGTATTGAGAATAAAAATATTCAGTTTTATAACTGTTTATCCAATTATTTGAATTATCATTCCAAGAATAAGCAATTTCATTATCGATTTTATGAGTAAATATGGATACATCAGCTAAAGAAGTAAATGGCAAAACTAAATCGTTAAATGTATAGTTATTATCAAATAATCTATCTCTTTTTTGTTTAGGTGTCCACGTGCTAGCTTGAGTATCCCATGTATATTCTATTTGTTGCATTTGATCTCCATTAGTATCATATGTATATACATTTTTCCATAAATATTCCCAAGTAGTTATCCAATTATATGTAATGTCAGTAATCAAATTATTATAATTGTCATAAATATATTCTTTTTTAGTACGTGGTGCCCAGCTAAAAATATAATCATAATATATTACAGAAATGAGATTATTATTAACATCATAAGCATATTCTTTTTTAGTAGAATTTACCCAATTAGTATTATCCCAATAATAATATGTTTCTAATGATAAATTATTGTTATTGTCGTATGAATATTCATACTTACTTAAAAATTCCCAATTATTATATTGATATGAATAAAGTATTTTTTCAGATAAAAGATTGTTGAGATAAGTATATTCTTCTTTTAAACTATCTTGCCAAGTATTATTATGCCAAGAATATGTTAATATAGTTTGAAAGTCATTAAGTGAGTTATAAAAATAGCTGATTTTTATATCATTAATCCATGAAGTATTATTCCATAAATATATGATTTTATTAATTAATTTATTGTCATTATCATATTCGTAGCTCATTTTAGTATTATTTTGCCAATTATTATTCCATGAAAGATTGATTTCTAATATTAAATTTTCATTAATATCATATAAATATTCTGTTTTATTTAAATTTACCCATTGAATATTATTATTCCATTGATAGTTTATAGTACTATCTAATTTTTGTTTATTTACTAATATAGATTTATTTTGATTTAAAAAATCTGAATCTTTCTTATTATATTGAGAATAAGTAACCGTTGCAAATAAAAATATTGCTATAAATAAAATTTTTGTCTTCATAATAACTTAATTTGCGTTTACGCAAAATTATGGTTTTTTTTTATATTTTTGTTAATTTTGAGAAAAAAATTATTTAATGACTGATACTAAGAAGATTTTTATAGAAATAGATCCAAATGCAGGTTTTTGCTTTGGAGTGACCAATTCAATAAAAAAAACAGAAGAATTTTTAGAAAAAAGAGAGGAGATCTATGTATTAGGTGAATTGGTACATAATGAAGAAGAATTGAAAAGATTAATGAAAATAGGAATGAAGGTAATATCTCATGATGAAATTGATTTATTAAAAGGCAAAGAAATCATCATCAGAGCACATGGAGAGCCACCATCTACTTATAAAAAATTGAAACAAATAAATGCAAAAATTTATGATCTCACATGTCCTATAGTCTTGCAATTACAAAAAAAAATCAGCATAGTAGCTGATGAAATGATAAAAACAGGTGGCATGATAGTAATCTATGGAGTAAAAAATCACCCAGAAGTTATCGGCTTGATGGGGCATACTAAAGGAATAGGTGTAGTAGTAGAAGATCTAGAGCAAGCTAAAGAATTACAATTGGATAGGCCGGTAGCACTATTTTCGCAAACTACTAAAGATAAAGAGGGTTTCGATGCCATCGAAAACTATCTAAAATATGAACTTAATAGTAGACATATACCCTTCGAATCTTATGCTACAATGTGCAAAATAGTAGATAGACGCTTACCATCAATTGAGAGTTTTTCTCGCAAACATGATATGATTATCTTTGTAAGTGGTAAAGAAAGTTCAAATGGGCAATATCTATTTAGAATCGCTAAAAATAATAATTCTAATGCCATCTTTATTTCTTTCTTAGACGAAATAGAACAGCTAGAAATATCATCACAAGTAGAATCTATAGGTATCAGTGGGGCTACATCTACTCCTCAAAGCTTACTAGAATTAGTAAAAGAAAGATTAGAGAAAAAAATAAATGGATAAATATAGAATATTCTTAAAAAATGTAAAATTATTATAATATAAATTTGATAATTAGTGATTAGAGAAGGCATCATCTTTCTTTAATATCAATATATTTTAAAAGTTCTTTTAATTCATTTTTCAATGACATTAATTCATAAATTATTTTTTCTGTTTTATCATCCATATTTTTCAAAGCAAGTTTTGCACCTTCAATAGTATAGCCCTTTTCTTTTGTCAAAAAGATTATTTGTTGCAACAATTCAATATCCTTATTCGAATAATACCTAACTCCACTTTTACTTTTTAATGGTTTTAATTGCAAAAATACTTTCTCCCAATAACGCAATGTAGAAGCAGGTATGTTTAACATTTTGCTAACTTGTGATATACGATAATAATTTTTAAATTGCACCATAAAAAATATACAATTAAAACATCATTTATCTTTTAAAATCTAAAAAAATCAAAATATTACTTATCAATACATTATTTCGATCTCTTAATATTTTAAAACAATAAAAATAAATAACATTTATTAAATTACCCTTTCTAAAAACAACAATTTAAATCATCTAATTTATATAAATTTTAATACTTTATTTTTAAAAGCAAATTAAATTTAAAACAACTGCCCTGCCAGGACTCGAACCTGGACTTTTCTGATCCAGAGTCAGACGTGTTAACCAATTACACCACAGGGCAATAATTTTATACAAAAATATTAAAAAATCATGAGTAAACATCAATAAATATAAAAATAATTTTATAAAATTAAAAATTGAACAATATTTATCATTAATTTTCGAAAATAATAAAAATCAGTTCAATAACATTTATTGGTTCAATAACATTTATTGTAGGTAATAACATTTTAGATTGTTATAAATAGGTTATTTTTTTACCACAAAGAGCTATTTGTAGCCTTTTTAATTCCATCCTTTTTTTGTGTTCATTGTGCCTTCTTTGCGAACTTTGTGGTTAATATTTAACTGTCCAATAATAAAAAAACCAATAAATGTTTAAGTTTTTCAAGTTTATATGTTAAATAATTTTTATATTTTTACAAAA
>LFSZ01000097.1 GCA_001512885.1 Rikenellaceae bacterium DTU001 | reverse complement strand
ATGCGATATACGAAGGTTCTGGCTGTTTCGCGGTATTGTCGGCCGCAATCTTTGCATTTGTATACTTGTTTGCCATCGCGTACTCCAGCTTTTATTACATTTTCACTCTTGCATCTGGGGCAAATGGGGGCTGTGCTTTGTATTTTTAGCTTCTGATAATCTACAGCTGTGTAGTTGTTTTCTAATAAAAATTGATATAGATTATCTAGAAATCTACGTTTCTGCTCTTTGGGTAGAGCCTGATAATCTAATAGATTGAAGTTATCCATAATTATTTTTTTGTAAAATTAAATAAAAATTATTTGATGGTAGTATAAAATACGTAAAGTAAAACAAAGGATAATTTCAAAATACGTTTACTTTCAATTAAGCACTTCTTACAAAACCTTATAACAGTTTTTAAACTTTATCTACTCAATACATAAGCATTGTGATTTATACAGAATCTTCTAAAAAAAATTATTATTAAATTATTATTAATTGTATGTAATAGCTATAAAAAAATTAATCACCATTATTTTAATTTAAAATAATAAAAATATTTTATTTATTTTGTAATCTATTAATGATCAGAAACAATGTTATTATTCAGAAAGTTAGGCTATATAATACTTTTAATATGGGGAGTATTAACTTTTTTATTTATTTTATTTAATTTATTACCTTCTGATCCTGTTAGATTGATTATGGGACAAAGGAGTGATGTAGCTACTGAGGAAGCGATACTAAAAAAATTAGGTTTAGATAAGCCACTTTATATTCAATATGTAAAATACTTGAACGATATCAGTCCGCTTGGCTTTTATTCAAATAATAGAGAAAATACATTCTATTATGATAATGTTTATACAGAGAAATCCTTAACAATTATTAAATTAAATAAAGTAAACTTAGGTTTTAAACCCATAGTTTTTCACGAATCCTATATCAGCGGACAGCCCGTATGGCAACTAATAAAGGAAGCATTTCCATTAACATTAATTTTAGCTATAGTAACAATGCTTGTAGCTTTGGTTTTATCTATAATTTTAGGAAGTATATCAGCGTTAAAAGCAAATACCTGGATTGATAGGTTGATAATAGTTTTTAGCTCTATTGGAATGTCTTTGCCTTCATTTTTTGCAGCCTTATTGATAGCTTGGATTTTTGGTTATTTGTTACATGATATTACTTGCTTATCTATGCATGGCAACCTAATAGAAGTAAATGAGTTAACGTATAGTACATATGTAAAATGGCAAAATTTGATATTACCAGCATTCACATTATCTATCAGACCATTAGCAGTTTTTGTGCCATTAATTAGAAATTCTATGCTAGAAGTATTAAATACTGATTATATAAAAACTGCACATGCTAAAGGACTATCAAGTTACAATATAATGTGCCATCATGTTTTACCATCAGCCATCAATCCATTAATTACATCTGCTAGTGGTTGGTTTGCATCGTTACTTGCAGGATCAGTATTTGTAGAATATGTTTTTAATTGGAAAGGTATGGGGAGTCTGATAGTAGAAAGCTTACAAAATTATGATTTGCCTGTATTGAAAGCAGGAATATTTATTGTTGCATTATTATTTATTATAGTAACTTTAATAGTAGATTTATTGTATCTAATATTAGACCCAAGAGTTAGAGACAAAGGAATGAAATAGAATAATAAGTCTCATTTATATTCACTATGCTTTTATTGTTTATATCTTTACTATTAAAATTTATTTAAAAAACTTAGAATTTTTATTTTTTATTAAAGACTAAGTCTTTATTCTAGTCCTTTCACACGTGGTTTTCCTGGAATAAATTCTTTCAGATAAAAAGGTTCGAAATATGCTATATCTTCATATTGATGGGTATTGTATTTATCTATAGCTATAGAAACACCATAACGAGCTAATGGATATTGCACCTGATGTACTAATTTATGATTATCAGGGAAAAAATCTGATAATTTTTCAGCACCTGACCCACCCCAATAGTATATTTTATCTTTGAGAAACTTAGAAAAATACAGCTCATTAATTATTTCAGCAGATGGTTCAGTGATAGCATGTATTTGATAATCAAACATTTGCATGTAAACTTCCATACGTCTGGCATCTATTGTTGGTATCAAAATGATATTTTCATTCTTTTCATCTATATGATCTATCATCCCATTAGCCAACAATTCTAAAGTAGGTAAGCTAATTAATGGGATATCAAGAGCATATGCATAGCCTTTGGCAGAAGACACACCTATACGTAGTCCAGTGTAGCTGCCTGGACCACTACTCACTGCTATAGCACATAAATCTGAAAAAGCTATGCCGCATTCATTAAATAATTTATCTATACTCACATGTAGCAATTCTATGTGAGTAAAATTATCGGAAATTTCATCTTTATAATTTATCAGTTTTCCATTACTATCACATATAGCAATAGAATTAGCTTTGTCTGAAGTTTCAATTATTAAGATATATTTCATTTCTGGTAGAGTTTAGATTTACTAACAATAGTAACAGATTCATCGCCTTTTAAAATATTAGTAATTAATGAATAAGGAGCTATAACCACATTTTCATTTTCTTTTATACCATCTATTATTTCAATGTATTGATTATCTTGGATACCAGTTTTAACATTTCTTTTTTCTACCTTATTATCTTTATTAACTACAAAAACCACCTCATTAAGCTTCATAGTAGCGGTATCAGTTTTCACAGTAACGGCAGCTATGGGCACTGCAATGACATTAAAAGCTTTTTTGGTGATTATTTCTACATAAGCAGACATACCAGGACGAAAAGGATATGGGGTTTCAGTATTTGTTAAAAGATTTTGATAAGATGATGGTAATAATCTTATTTTTACCTCATAAGTACTCACTTCATCAGCAGACGTAAGAGATAAAGTATTAATTGTAGAAATAGCCATATCTGTAACAATGCCTTTGAAAGTGTAATCATCATAAGCATCTAGTGTAATATTAGCTGTATCATTTTGGTGAATACGTACAATTTCTAATTCATTAACTGTAACTACTATTTCTAATTCATTCATATCTGCAATGCGGATAACCTCTGTACCAGGGCTAAATTGAGAAGCACCTGCCACTCTTTCGCCTACTTCTACACTTAGTTTAGTAACTACACCAGAAAGGGGTGCTATAATAGTAGTACGATTCAAATTTTTAAGAGCTTCATCCATAGATGCCTCTACGCTAGCCACGGTAAATTCAGCGGCTTTTACACTTTGTTTAGCAGCCTCATATTCTGCTTTAGCTACTTTGTAATTAGTTTCAGCAGTTTCATATTCAGATGAAGAGATGGCTCCTTTTTCATATAATTGTTTTTGACGATTGAAATTTAATTGAGCATTTAATAGCTGGGCTTCTGTCTGCTTTAGTCTAGCTTCAGTATTAGCTAAATTAGCTTTCTGAGCTTGTAATTGCGCAGAAGCTTGTTCGTAGGTAGCTTTATAAATATCAGTATTTATTTTAGCTAATACTTGACCAGCTTTCACTTTATCACCTTCTTTCACTAAGATTTCAATTATTTCTCCACTCACATCAGGACTTATTTTTACTTCTTTCACTGGTTGTATCTTGCCACTAGCGGTGATAGTTTCGGTAATATTTCTGCGTATAGTTTTCTCTACTGCTACTTCTAATCCATTGCTACCTCCTATCACACCAATAGCTCTTAAAATTATTACTAATACTAATAGAGAAACTCCTGATATTATTAAAATACGTTTTGTTTTTTTATTATTTTTCATAGTGATAATGATTTACCTTGATAAAAATCTAAGATTATATAACGAAAAAGTAATTCTACACTAGCTTGTAACTGTTGTATTTCAGCTTGTGTATATTGATTTTTGCTATTCATAAAATCTATACTACTAATTAGGCCAAGTTCGAATCTTTCTTGCTGATTGTAATAAGCAATCTTTTGAGCTTTTAGATAAAGATTTCTAGCATCTAATTTTTTCTCTGCAGCTACCATATCATAATAAGCTTGTTCTATAATGTTTTGCAGATTTAATTTAGTTTGTTCTAAATTATTTTCAGCTATTTGTAAATTTATTTTGCCAATCTGATATTGATTATGGTATATACCTCTATTAAAAATGGGTATCTGAAGGCTAAGCCCCAAAGATTGATTTATGTTATCATTTAATTGATTTTTAAAAGGGATAGTTTGATAATTATAATTAAGATGAGGAGCGAGTACAAAATTTGGTGGAGTGCCAGTAGTGATACCTATAGTATCATAACCACTATATTCATATTCGGTAATTTGCTTAGAAGCAGTAGAATAACCAGTGCCATACGATAGTGATAATGAAAGGGTAGGAGAAAAATTACCTTTAGCAGCTTTAAATGAGTATTTAGCTGACTGCAATTGCCATTCTGCAACTTTGATATCCGGTAAATTATTGAATGCATATAAAAGTATAGTATCTAAGGGTGGAATATTGACGTGCTTATCTATGATGGGTTGTAGATCTGTAGGAATTTTAATTTTTAAAGGTACAGTGTCATTGTAATACATAGCTTGTTTGAGAGCTAACAAATCAAGCTCATATCTGCCCTCAGCTGTTATTAGATTAGATTGTTCAGAGGCTAACTGTGCTTGCAAATTTAATAAATTGTCTTCTGAGATAGAGCCGCTCTCATAGAGTAATTCAGCTCGATTTACTTGCAACTCTGATAGAATTACTTGTTGATGTATAGTGCTTATGTTTAAGCTATCAAATATCACTTGCAGATACAGTGTGGCAATGTTTAGCATCACATCATTTTCAGTTTTTTTCAATAATAGCTCAGCAGTATTAGTATTGCTCATCTGCTCTTTGATATTATTTAATAATTTCAATCCATTAAAAAGTACTATTGAAGATGCTAAATAAAAATTATTAGTTTGTATTCTATCCATTGCAAAGTCATTAGTAAAAGGATCTACGACTTTGCCATAATTATAGCTATGAGTAGCTGCAGCATGGATATCTGGTAATAACGCTAGTTTGCTCTGTAGATGGTTAGCTTTGGCAATCTCTGCATTCAGTGCTTGGTTTTTAATATTTAAACTATTCTGCACTCCATATTGAATACATTGCTCCAAAGACCATTCTTGCTGTGAAAATATATTTATTGAAATATAGAATAGAATACTAAAAAGAAAAAAATTCTTCATTTTTTTAGCAAAAATAATAAAAATTATAATAGTTTAAATACTTTTTTGTGTATTTTATTTTTATATTCTATAAATGAAGTTAAGGTTTATTATTTTTAATTTTATAATATCAATTATAACTGCCCATTTTCAATGAGTTTCACTATTATTTCTATATTGCGATCTTTACCTTCAGGATCATAAGTATCTTTAAGGTTTAAACCAAAAATTTTTGCTATTCCTTGATAAATAGAAGAGAGAAAACTTCCACGATAATCTTTTATCAGATTATAAGAAGTTTTACTAGTTTCACGATAAATCAACTTTATCAATATTTTGCCCTGAGTGCGTGTGAGATTACGGATTTGTTTCTCATATTGAGCTCTTAATTCTTTTTCTAATCTATTTTTTTCTTTTTCTAATAATTTAGGATCTTTTATAGTATTTAAATATGCATTAATTTCATTAACTTTATTCGCGACTAGTTTAGCATAAGGATAAGCTTTTTTTACATCTCTCACTAATTTGGTAAATGCTATATATTCTTTATTAGAACCTTTGAAATCGAAATAATAATACTTTACAGTATCTAAAGCTACATAAGGTAAGGTATCGCCTTGGTATATAATAGCCCTTGACAATATTTGATCATCATTATTCTGAGCATTAAATTTCAAAAAAGAAAATAATAAAATACATAATACAAAACAACGTGGTTTCATGCAACTTTTGATTGTTCATTATCAAAACCTTGCAAATGTTGTTCCACAAATTTTTTAGTAATTAATATTTTAGTTTCTTGCATATGTGGAGTATTATACATTAGATCCATCATTGTTTTTTCCATTACTGATCTTAAACCCCTAGCACCTAGTTTAAGCTCAATAGTTTTTTCTACAATAGCATCTAGAGCATCTTCTGTAAATTCTAATTCAATATTATCAATTTCAAATAATGCTTTATATTGTTTTACTAGCGCATTTTTAGGTTCAGTTAGTATTCGTTTTAGTTCCTCATTATTTAATGAATCTAAAGTAGTAATTACAGGTATACGACCTATAAACTCTGGTATTAATCCATATTTTCTGAGGTCTGCAGGAGTTACATAATGTAAGATATTTTTTTCGCCGTTATTAATATTATTTTGAGATACACCGAAACCAATAGTAGAAGTTTTCACTCTATTAGCTATGATTTTATCTAATCCATCAAAAGCGCCACCACAGATAAAAAGAATGTTAGAAGTGTTTAAATGAATAAATTCTTGTTCAGGATGTTTGCGTCCTCCTTCGGGAGGTACAAATACTACAGAGCCTTCTAAAATTTTAAGTAATGCTTGTTGTACACCTTCGCCACCCACATCTTTTGTTAAACTTGGATTATCATTTTTTCTACTTATTTTATCTATTTCATCTATGTATACTATTCCCATTTCTGCGGCTTTAACATCATAATTAGCATTTTGCAATAGTCTAGTAAGTATCGTCTCTACATCTTCGCCAACATAACCAGCCTCTGTCAAAGCTGTAGCATCAGCTATTGCAAATGGAACATCTAGTAATTTAGCAATTGTTTTAGCTAATAAAGTTTTACCAGTTCCGGTTTCACCGATTAGAAGTATATTAGATTTTTCTAATTCTACATCTTTTATAATAGGATTTAAAATTCTTTTATAATGATTATAAACCGCTACTGATAAAACTTTTTTGGCATAGTCTTGACCGATCACATATTGATTTAAAAATTCATAAATTTCTGTAGGTTTTTTTAATTTTAATTTTGGAGTTTTTTTAGACTTTGTACTTTGCAGATTTATTTGTTTTTTTGCTTCTTCTACACAAAAATTACATATATTAGCATTGAATCCTCTTAACATTAAATCTACTTCTGAAGCATTGCGTCCGCAAAATGAACATTTAATATTGTCATTATTTTTTGTTGCCATAATTTTAATTTTGTTTTTATATAAAAATAAAAATTTTTTTTAATTGATATAAATATTATTTTTTTTACAAAATTAATAAAATTATAAAATACTGAAAATTAAACATTTTTATTTGTTATATATTTGTTATAAAAATTTTTAAAATTTTTATAACAGCCAACTATGCCACCTCTTGTTTTTCTCTCTATCATAATACCCCACCCCTCACTACCATTCATTCTACTTATATTTTTATTAAATTAAAAACCTATTTCTATTTAATTATTAATTTTGAAATTAAAAAATGCGAATCAGTGGTTTTACCTTTTGCAAAAATGCAAATAAGCTGTATTATCCTATTAAACAGTCCATTCTATCCATTCTACCTATTGTAGATGAATTTATTGTAAATATAAGTGACTGCGATGATGATAAAACTGTAGAATTAATTCAAAGTATAAATAGTTCAAAAATAAAATTAATTTTTTCTGAATGGAATTCAGAAAAATATCCTAATGGCACTGAAAATGCTCATCAGACAGATATTGCTAAAAACGCTTGTAGTGGAGACTGGCTTTTTTCTTGGACACAGACGGAGATTGGGCAAGGTTTATAAGAGAAGTCAGAAAGTATTTAGTAACAACTGAAAGAATAAGAAAAATTTAAAAATAATTAGGGAGTCATAGGAAATGGATATGAATAAAGGGTGAAACGCTTCGGCATTTCGTGCCTTGCCTCGCCTTTGGCTCGGTCATATAACAGCGGATAAACGGAAATCAAAAATTTCCTCAAATTGCCTTCGGCAACTTCTTTTATCCGCAAAACGTTACAAAAAAATTTTTTTATTCGTTATTGTGTAATTAAAAATTTTAATGTAAATTTACATAAAAATAATATTTATGGAAACAAAAAATTGTATCTCAAAAAGAATATCATTTGAAATAGCTAATAGTGTAAATAATATTTTAGTTTATTTAATAAGTTTTGTTTTTTCTATGTTTATTTTTTCCTGCATATTGCAAGCTCAGGGAAGCCGACAGGATTCAATAAATGCTTTTGTTCGCTGGCGTTATATTGATGCTACTTCTACCGGTACGTTATGTAGGACTGATAATACTGGGTTTTATCAATTGATTAACTGGGATATAAATAATCGCAGGGCAGCTCTTTATAATAATAATGACAGCATTCCACTCTGGGAATTCCCTGCATTAGTAAATTCTATTGCTATGTCTCGTAATGGGAATTTAGTTGCTATTAGTTCTCCAGATAAAATATATGTATTAGATAAAATTACAGGGGATGTTGTAAATGAATTTATTTTAAATGTGATTCCCGGTGCCATAAGTGGTGGACCTATTGAAATGGTGTCAGATGGTAGTTTTATTATTGCTACTGCTTCTGCAGGTGATTCTGATTCATGCTGGGTATTTGGATTTCAGTCAGGCTCAACATCCGAAATATGGAAACATAAAATTTATCATTCTGCCTATGGTATGAAGATATCTGGAAATGACTCTATTGTGATAGTAAATTCATATAATCAAGTTGCAGTGTATGAGACATTCACAGGGATTGAACGTTTCAGTACGACAATCAATGGATGTCAAAATTCCATGGGAATAAGTGGTAATGGAGATATTATTGCAACAATAGATCTTCATGGCTGGTTAAAGGTTTATCACTGGGATGGTTCTAATTATACATTGCTGTGGCAAAGAATGGAACCACCCACTAATTATTATAATTGGATGTCAGCTGTAGATGTTTCTTATGATGGAAGCCTTATTGCATGTGGTACACTTAATTTCCCAACCGATACTACAGAAGATGGTAAAGTTTTGCTATTCAAAACCACATCAGGCCCTACTCCTCAATGGACATATACAGGAACAGGAAATATAGTAACATCTGTTTCTTTTTCAAAAAATGGTAATATTTTATCAGCATGCTCCTGGGGTGATAAAAGTAATTTAATAAATGACCTGCTCATTTTTAATACTGAATCCGCTATTCCAATTTTTTCTCTTAATTCACCAGGCTCGTTTTTCTCTTGTTCAACTTCTTCAAATGGTGCTACTGTCATTGCATCAGGTAAATCAGTACATGCAGGAATATTTGGACATGGTGGTATGGTTTATAATATCGCAGTGGATACAAATAACATTAATGCTGTTAACAATTCAATAATAGAAGACTTTGACTCTTTTTCATGTTTCCCAAATCCATTTGTATCAACAACAAAAATTAAATTTGAATTAAAAGAAAATACTAATGTTATAATTGATATTTATAATATGAATGGTAATAAAATAATTAATCTTATCAATAAAGAAATGAACGCAGGAATACATACTATTGAATGGAATGCAGAAAATTACAATGCTGGTATATATTTTTGCAGAATTATAACAGAAAAGGGAAACGGAATATTAAAAATCATCCATTTATAAATGATATTGAAAACATGATACAATGTTGATTTTTAGAAATGAATATATTAGACTAGTACATCTAAATATTGCTTATAGCCACTAGGTAAATTTGAATAAAATTTTAACTTCTATAATATCGTTATATATCTGATATTTAGCAAAATGTCATCACTATGACTATCCCTAAAGGCTGATAAATTTTGGGATTAATAAGTTTTTGTTAATTTTCTGTTTGTATGAATTTCTGCTCCCTTATATTATGGCAAAATATTAGGTATAATTACACTTGCACTATTAAGTAATTTTTTATATGTGCCTCAGTATTGAGTATAAATCATAGATTCTATCTGATATTTAACCAAAAATATGAGTAAAAATTCTCCCGTAAAAAAAATTTCCCATTTTATCAATTAATAATTTATAAAAGAAAATATTACTATTATAAAAAAACAAAGCAGTATAAATTATAAAAGAATTCTATTTTTTCGTTTTATTGATTTTCAATTTTAAAATTTTATTCTTATTTTAAAATCATCTAATAGTATTGTTGAGCTATCATTTAGTACATATGCAACTAATACAAAATAATTTGGAAAATTTGGTAAATTTACATTTATATTGGCATCTAGCCATTTATTCTGTATAGATTCTAATTTTTGTGATGCATAATACACTGCTGAATCCATCTCTTCTACTTGTATTACTAAATATGCATTAAGTTTATTTGAATCAATATTTGGGAAAAAATATTTTATATTGAAATCTACATTGCAAGAGTCTTTTACGGTTATAGTGCCAAAATCTCGTCTATAAGTAAAACTAAATAAATCATCTGGACTCATCCTGCATACATAATTACCAGAGTATGCTGTATCAGTTTTAGTAATTAAATCAGTATTAAAAATAAAAGGATAATATAACTCTTTATTAAAATACTCAAAATCTGTAGAATATTCATATTTATGAAATCTAATTAAAGGGAATCTGCTTCTATTTACTATCAATTTATATTCATTCCAATCCCAAGTATCAGATACAAAAGAGCATCCTGCATAATGTAAATTTAAGCTAAAACTAAATAAAGTAGAAAATAATAAAATTAATAATAATATTATGCTAATTATTGGTTTTTTAAATTGAATTATTTTATCTGCCAAACTAGCTATACCAATGCCAAATATTGGTGTTAGCTCTACAAATGGTCTTTTGCCTAAACTACAACCGTAGCTCCACGACCACCATGATGCGAATATGTATGAAGCTATTACAAATATGCTTAATATTAATAAACCATTCTGTTCCTTTTTTATTGACATTATTATAGCATATATAAAAATAATAAAATAAAGTGGTGTATATATAAATGCTCCATTATTTGGTGAAAAGAAAAATTCTAAAATTTAGGTTCTAGCCAATTGAATCCTTCATTCCCATATGAATAATATAAAAAATTACCAGTTAGATAATGCCAGTAAAACATTTGTGGTAATAAGATTATTATAAAACTAATGGCTGTAATACTAATAAATTTGATATTAAAAATATATTTAAATCTTTGTTTGAGTGCCTGCCAGCTATCTATATCTAAAAATAAAAGCAATAAAACTATAAAGATAGGATTTGTGTATCTAACTAAAAATGCTAGTGATAGAATTATACCAAATAAAGCTATGTAAATTGTCTTTTTGAAATTAGTTTTTATCAATTTGTCTATAAGGTACAAAGAAGTAGAAAATATAAAAAAAGAATATAAATGTGAGTATAGAAATTTCTCATAAGTATAATAATAAAGATTGGTGCCAAAAATAATTAGTAGTAGAGTTATAAAGCATACATTTTTAGAATATCTACGTTTAAGGAACAAATATAAAAAAAATAATCCTAAAGTAAAATAAAAAGCAGCTCCAATACCTAATCCGTAAATATACACTTTTCCAAAGCCATTATCATTAATATTGAAATTATTGGCAATTAGATATGAAAAAGCGTAAAATGGAGCTTGCAGAATAGCTACTCCCATAGCTACTTTAGTAACAATCTTATCATTTTCGATGCTAAAGCCATCGCCAGTCATAGCAGAAATATTTTCTGGCATTTTGCTGCCATCATAGTGATAAATAAATGTAGCAGGAAGGTAAACAAAATATGCAGCTGCATCAGCCCATATAGGGTATTCCCATTGTCCTAAATTTTTTCTATTATGTGTAAAAAATATATGAAAAAATACCGCTACAAAAACAATAAAAAATATTACAGATTCTGAAATTTTTATGCCTAATATTTTTTTTTTAACAGGTCCAATATCAGGAATATTTTTCATTATTAAATGTACTTTCTAGTTAAAATAATATTGTTTTTTATTAGATTTTTGTGATTTATAAAGATTAATTATCCAACCAACTTTAAACCCATAAATAATGTCTAAATGTGTATCATTATCAGGTCCTTGGATGGGGAATAAATAATCTCGTCTAGATTGAGTAAATGCAAATAAACAATCAAAACCAGCAGTAAATTTAATAATTTTTTTATTGGCATGAAAGACATAACCGACATATAGATAGCCAGCAGGACCATTTCTCAAGTAATCATAACCTTTAGCATAATCACCTAAAATCTGCGGGGCTACATTTTCTCGATTCTCTATTCTGATTTTATGTTGCAAAAATCCACCTCCACCCATCACTTGAATGCCAGAATAATATTTCGTAGGTAGTTGAAATTGATAACCAGCTTTTGCAATTATAGAAAAACCACGTTCATAGCAAAAAACCTCTGCATACATACCGTTTTGATCTAAAATAAATCCATCAGCAGTAGATATACCTTTGAAAATAGAATCTTCTATTTTTACATTATTACCAAAAATATAATTGTAATCTAATGCAAATAATACATTTTTAGAAGTTTTATATGACAGTTCTGCTCCTACACCACTATTATTGCCGTATCTGGCTTTCATATCTAATGCAGGAATGTCGAAACTATAATGTGCTATCAACGAAAGTGTTTTAGTAGAATCTACTAGTTTCTGTCCAAAAGAAAAAAAACTAATTAGTACAAATAAAGTGAGAAATAAAATTTTTTTCATTTTTTGTAATATTTATCTGGTATTAAATAATTTTTTACATAATCATTAATACCATTTTCTAGAGAATAAAACGAATTATTATAACCAATATTATATAATTTTGCCATATTTGCCTCAGTAAAGTATTGATATTTGTCTCTAATATCTGTTGGCATATCTATAAATTCAATATTTGTCGGAATATTCATAGCTGCGAAAATAGATTTAGCTAAATCTATAAAAGAACGTGCTTTGCCTGTACCTAGGTTATAAATAGAATTATCTGGACGATGCTCTAGAAACCAAAATAATACCTTGATAACATCTTTAACATATACAAAATCTCTCTTTTGTTCTCCATCTTTGTAGTCGGGCCTATGAGATTTGAAAAGTTTTATTTTACCTTCATTTTTTATCTGATGATAACCATGAAAAACTACTGAAGCCATTCTTTTTTTGTGATATTCATTGGGGCCATAAACATTAAAAAATTTGAAACCAGCCCAATGTTTTGGTTGATTAATTTGCTTGATTGCCCATTTATCAAATTCATTTTTACTAAGTCCATAAGGATTTAATGGTTTTAGTCTATCAATGATTTCCAAATTATCATCATAGCTTAATGATCCATCTCCGTATGTAGCTGCAGAAGATGCATAATACAAATCTATACCATGATTAGAGCAAATATTCCAAATGTTTTTAGAATAATTTAAATTTAATTTTTCAAAGATGCTGTAATCAAATTCAGTAGTATCAGTACGAGCACCCAGATGTATCACTGCATCTACATCATTGTGATATTTTTCTAACCAATCAATAAATAGATTTCTTTGTATTCTTTCATATGGTAGTGTATCATAATTCAACAATTTTTCTTTTTTACTAAAATCATCTACTATGATTACTTTATCTATTTCATTATTATTAAGATAATGAGCAAACACACTCCCTATAAAACCTGCTGCTCCAGTTATAATAATATATTTTGACATAAAAATTTTTTAATTTTAAACTATTTAAAATAAATAATTTATAAGACAAAAACCATAATTAGTGTTTTTAAAAGATAAAAAATAAGCACTAAAAGCTATTCACCATAAACATTAACGTTAGCTTCTCCTTTTAAATAAGCTATACCATAAGAAGCTAAAGCGAACATTTCATCTTCACCTGGATAAATAAAGATAGGAGCTAGGAAAGAGACATAATCTTTTATCCAATCTGTAAATATATTATCAAAAGCAATACCACCAGTAAGCAAAATAGCATCTATTTTACCTTTTAATACGATAGCACAAGCACCAATCTCTTTAGCTACCTGATAAGCCATAGCCTTATAGATTAATTCAGCATATTTATCACCTTCTAAAATTATTTTACCTACCAATTGTGCATCATTAGTATTTAGATAAGCTACTAGACCACCTTTGCCAGTAATCATTTTTTTTATTTCTGCCTTAGTATATTTACCACTAAAACATATGTCTACTACTTGTCCAGCAGAGAGTGTACCACTACGTTCTGGAGAGAAAGGGCCTTCACCATTGAGAGCATCATTTACATCTATTACTTTGCCTTTTTGGTGAGCGCCTACGCTTATGCCACCACCCAGATGCACAACTATCAGATTTAAATCTTCATAATTTTTACCCTGTGCTTTTGCGTGAGCTCTAGCAATAGCTTTTTGATTTAATGCATGAAAAATGCTAATTCGTTTAAAAAGTGGATGCCCAGCTATACGAGCTACATCTTGCAACTCATCTACGACCACTGGATCTGCTATAAATGCTCTAGCATCTGGTATAGATTTAGCAATATCATTAGCTATTAAAGCACCGAGATTACTTGCATGCTCACCGTTTATACTATTTCGCAAATGCTCTATCATCAACTCATTTACTTCATATAAGCCTGATCGAATGGGTTTAAGTAACCCTCCCCTTCCCATTATAACTTTAATCTTATTAATATCAATATTATTTTTTTTCAATTCTTCTATTATTATTTCTTTTCTAAAAGAAAATTGTTCAGTAATTTTAGAAAAAGGTGCTAGCTCTTCTGCAGAATGTTTAATATTATTTTGATAAATTTTATTGCCATCACTATCAAATATAGCAATTTTAGTGGAGGTGGAACCAGGATTAATAACTAAAATCAATGAAATATCCATAAATGATTATTTTTCTGCCATCAAACAAGCTAAAGCAATAGAGTATGTCTTTGTCAAGCTACTATCACCGCGAGAGGTTAATATAGCAGGGGCACTAGCTCCCATCACATTAGCAGCTAATTCACCACGAGCGATTTTAGTACAAGCTTTAAAAAATGTATTCGCAGATTCTATACAGGGAAATAATAAACAATCTGCATCACCTGCTACTGAGCTTTCTATTTTTTTAATTTCTACACTTTCTTTATCAATAGCTACATCTAATGCCATTGGCCCATCTATTAATGCACCTTTTATTTGATTGCGATCTCCCATTTTGCTTAAAATAGCAGCTTCAGCACAAGATGGTATAGCTGGAAGCACCTGCTCAGAAGGCGCGATTACAGCAATTTTAGGTTTTTCTATACCTAACTTATGAGCTACTCGAATTAAATAATTAGCCATAGCTACTTTTTGATCTAGTGTAGGAGTAGGAATAATAGCTACATCACTAACTAATAATAGTTTATGATAAGTAGGAATTTCTATAACTGTAACGTGGCTTAAAACACCCTTGGGAGGCATAATGCCTCGCTCTTTATCTAATATTGCTTTAGCATATTTATCTGAGGTTACCGTACCCTTCATTAATACATCTGCATCGCCATTTCTAATAAGTTCTACTGCTTTGCGAGCAGCATTCATATCATTAGACTCTTGAATAATTTTATATTTTGAAATATCAATATTTTTTTGATTAGCTAGTTCTTTAATGTTTTTCTCATCACCTACTAATATTGGTTCAATGAATCCTAGTTTATATGCAGTATTTACTGCTTCTAATGTATGAATATCATTAGCAAAAGCTACTACAAGCCTCTTGGACTTTTGATTTTGTACCGTTTTAACAATTTCTTCTAATTTTTTTATAGACATAATTTTTTTTGCAAAAATAGATAATTATTTTTTAAAAATCCATTAAAAAATAAGATTTTTTATATTAAATATAAGCAAATTACATTTAGCACATTTTATCATATAAAAGAATATAAAAATCTCAAAGATATCTCATTTTGAAGGCTATAACCTTAATTTACATATTTTAATATTTCATTTTAAAATATGAAATATTAAAATATCTATCAACTTAAATTTTTATTTTTCGATTTCTTTAGGATAAAGCAAAAAATATTTTGTTGTATCCATTGACAATACATCCAAATTTAGTTGATTAGAAACTTGAGATATATCCTTTATTTCACTATTTTTGTACACTAAATTAATTTGATTGTCTTGCAAAGAGTATGATAAATTTTCTATTGGTCTTATATTCATTAAAAAAGATAAATCATCTCGGTCAATTGCAAATTTTTTTAAAATTTTCTTTTCTATCTCATTAATATTTTTATCAGATGGCATATCATTCAATATTAAACATCTAAAAAGATTGCGATTTAATAATTTAGATGACAAAAGTCTTAATATTTTATCATCATGTTGTGTCCACATTTTTAATGCTGTCATAACATCATAATCATCTAAAAGCATAAAAACTTTTAAATCATCATTGGTAAATTCAGTTTTATTGTATTTTAAGAAATATTCTAAAGGTTCAGTAGCATTTACTGTGGTTCCATTTTTAGTTAAAAATTTTGCTCTTCTTATTACTTGATATAACATCTCATCTGCCGCCATTGTAGTTTTGTGATAATATACCTGCCAATACATTATGCGTCGAGCAATTAAAAATTTTTCGATAGAATAAACGCCTTTAGCCAATACACCAAGATCTCCATTAGGGGTGAGTGTTAGCATATGGATGATTCTCTGGGTATTTATTATTCCTTCACTCACACCAGTATAAAAGCTATCTCGCGTCAGATAATCTAATCTATCCATATCTAATTGGCTCGATACTAATTGATGATAAAATTTTATTGGATAAACATCATTGAATATCTGTCTTGCTATTTGCATAATTTCTCCATAAGTTTTCTCCAATTCTAGCATTGCTGTATTTGTAATAGTTTCGTGCGTCACATTATCTGCCAATAATGCTTCTAATGTATGAGAAAAAGGTCCATGTCCTAAATCGTGTAAAAGAATAGCTATCAAACTAGCTAAATACAATGTATCATCTATATTAATGCCTTGATATTTTAATTGAGTCAAAGCTCTCTGCATCAGATACATAGCTCCCAAACTATGACTAAATCTAGTATGATGAGCTCCTGGAAATACCAAATAAGAAAATCCTAATTGTTTTATCCTCGTCAATCTTTGAAAATATGGATGATCGATTAGAGACAATATTATTTCATCTGGAATAGGTATGAATTCATATATTGGATCGTTAATTACTTTATTTAGTATCATATATTAATATTGTGCTTTTTTTACAAAAATATAATAATTATCCCTATTTGCAAAAGCATGAGATAAGTTGACCTAATAAACAAAAAATATTATAAATACTTAAAATAATAAAAGTCGCATTATTCTAAGTACAGTATTTAATTACAAATAATAAAAAATCTGATATCAAAGTACTCAGAAGACAAAGAAATGAAAAACCAGAAGTGAGTTTGCTAAATAGTACATAAAAGCTGCAAAAATATAGAATATTTAAATTTAAGAAAAATAATAGCATCAATTTAGCAGCAACGCATTTATTGTCACATAAACCTATAGAAGCAAAGATGCTTTCAATACATTTATATTACTGATTCAGGTATTAACTCATAATTCTCATCAAAAAAGCAAAATATATCAAATTTGATTAAGTGCTTGATCGAGATCTTCTAATAAATCCTCAATATCTTCTATGCCTACAGAAAGACGTACAAGTCCATCTGTAATGAAAGCGGCTTTTTTAGCTTCTTCTGATACATGTGAGTGAGTCATAGAAGCTGGGTGCTGTATCAGGCTCTCTATACCACCGAGTGATACAGCTAATGCAATTAATTTGACAGAATTCATCAATTTGAAACCAGCTTCATAGCCACCTTTTAGTTCAAAACTGATCATACTGCCTGGACCTTTCATTTGTTTTTTAATTAAATCATATTGAGGATTTGATGGCAAACCAGGGTAAGCTACGGAGTCCACTTTAGGGTGTTTTTCGAGATATTCAGCTATTATTTGAGCACTTTCTTGCGATTTTAGTACTCTCAAATTTAGAGTTTTAGCACCCCTAGTTACTAAATAAGCTTGATGTGGATCCATATTGAACCCCATATTTTTGAATGTTTCATATAAAATATTATAAAGTTCTTGGGTCTTAGTGATAACTGCGCCACCTACAATATCGGCATGACCATTTATATATTTAGTGAGAGAATGTACTACTACATCAGCTCCAAGATCTAAAGGATTTTGTAAAATGGGAGAAGCAAAAGTATTATCTACCACAGTATAAAGATTATGTTGTTTAGCAAGTTTACTTATTGCTTCTATATCAGATATTTTCATAGTTGGGTTAGCTGGCGTCTCAATATATATTAAACGAGTATTGGGTTTAATATTCTTCTCTATTAATGCTAAATCGCTAGTATCAACAAAAGAAATTTCGACACCAAATTTCATGTAACTTTCAGTAAGAACACCAAAAGTACAACCATAAATAGCATTAGTACTTATGATATGGTCTCCACTTTTTAATAAACCTAATAATGTAGTATTAACAGCTGCCATACCAGATGAGCAAGCTAGTGCATCATATCCATGTTCTAGCAAAGCCAATTTTTTTTCTAAAGCTCTGATAGTAGGATTGCCTAATCTAGTATAAATATAACCAGATTCTTTTCCAGCAAAGCGATCAGCACCTTGTTTAGCATCTTTAAACTTAAACGTAGATGTCTGATAAATCGGGGTAATTACACTACCTAATTCGTCTTCGATGTCTCCCCCATGTACTAAAATTGAATTTATTTTCATAACACTTAGTTTTTAACTTGACAAAATTCGTAATAATTTTTGTAATAACAAATTAAATCTCAAAAATAATTATATATTATTAAAATTTTGCTTGTTTTAAAATATTTTTTACTTTTGCATAGCAAAAATTTAAAAATATAAAAAATATGAAAAAGTTTATTTTAGGATTATTGATATCTTTATGTAGCATAACTTTTTTATGGTCACAAAAAGTAGAAATAGACGAGGCTATAAATGTTGCTAAAAACTTTGAAAACACCAAAAAAATTTTTAAAGAATCAATTATTTTAGCACACAGTACACCTTATTATTATGTATTTATTAATGAGGCAAATAATGCTTTTATAATTATTGGAGGTTATAAACAAATATATCCTATTTTGGCATACTCTACTGAGAGTGGATTTGATGCGAATTATATCACACCTCCAGTAGAATGGTATTTAAATGGAATAGAAAGTCAAGCAAAAATGGCTATCTTAGATCCTGACGCAACTGAAAGATTTAAAGAAGCTTGGCATAATACATTAAAAATCGGGCATCCAGAAACTAAGGATATACAAGCTGTAGGTCCACTATTATCAACTATATGGGATCAAGGATGCTATTATAATGCCTTATGCCCCGTAGATCCTAATGGTCCTTGTGGTCATGTATGGGCTGGTTGTGTGGCTACTTCTATGGGACAAATAATGAGATATCATAAATATCCTACCTCTGGGATAGGTACACCATCGTATGCATCAAGTTATGGAACCTTAACAGTAAAACTTGATACAGTTACTTATGATTATGATGATATGCCAAATCAACTAAATGCTCACGTAGATAGTATACCTACAGCAAAACTACTTTATCATTGTGGAATTACTGTAGAGATGGGCTATGGACCTGATGGAAGTGGTGCTCAATCTTCTAAAGCAGCTCTAGCTTTTCAAAATTACTTTAAATATCCTGATTATGTACAATATGTATCTAGAGGCAGTATGGATGATGATGGATGGGGATCAATTTTAAAAATAGAAATAGATGCAGGTAGGCCTATTTATTATTCTGGTGGCGGTTTACCTGGTGAAGCGGGACATGCTTTTGTATGTGATGGATATGATGGACCTACTCATTTCCATTTTAATTGGGGATGGGGTGGTTATTTAAATGGTTATTTTTATTTAAATAATTTAAAACCAGGTGGTAATGATTTTACCAATGGACAAGATATTATTATTGGTGTAGAACCCGCAGAGGATGATCAAGTATATTGCGATGAATTGACGATTCTTACGGACGAAAGTGGCGTAATAGAAGATGGGAGTGGTGAGGCTCGATATGGTAATAATTCATCATGTTCATGGATTATTAAACCAGAATCACAACCTGCATCCATAGTATTGAAAGTGGAAGAACTGGCTCTAGAAGAAGAATCAGATTATGTAGTTATACGTGCAGGTGAATCTTCTACTGGCCCACTAATAGCATACCTTACTGGTCATACATTACCATCACCTAATATTTACTACATCATGTCTCCATCTGTTTATATTCAATTTTATTCTAATGAAACACTTCGCGATTATGGTTTCAAAATAAGCTATGAATCTGGAGATGCTATCAATTTAATTGATAATATTAATTTATCAATATACCCTAATCCCGCCTCTGATATAATTTTTGTAGAAACTAATGAAAAAATTATAAATGTTAATATCTTTAATAATTTAGGACAATCTATATTTGAACAAAATTATGAATCTCAGTCAAAAATACAGATAAATATAGATAACATTAATCCTGGGATTTACATTATCGAAGTAGAAACAATAAGCGGATTTAAAACAAGAAAACCTATAAATATATATTAAAGAATTCAAAAAAAATTCAAAAAAAAAAGAAAAGTGAGCTTTTATTAAAAAGCTCACTTTTCTTTTAAATAGATTTAATATCTAATATATCTCTAAGAGTATTACCCAACACCATTGTTAATAAAATTATTATAGTAAGGCACAAACCTGGTATCAATGCTAAATGATAAGTAGGCAATAATAAATGTCCGAAATATTCCTGAATCATTGCTCCCCAAGAAATCATTGGTGGTTGTATACCAATACCTAAAAAGCTTAATCCCGATTCTAATAATAATGCTGTGGACAAGTTAGATGCTGCTAATATAGTAATGATGCCATTCAATGAAGGAATAATACAATGAAAAAGAATATAACTATTTGAAAACCCTAAAGTTTTTAAACCATTAATATAATCTTCTTGTTTTAATGATATTACCTGCCCCCTAACAATACGAGCTATATCCATCCATAGAGTGAAACCTATGGCTAAAAACACAGGAGTAAAGCCTTTACCAAGAGCAAATGATATAGCCATAGCAATTAAGATACTTGGAATAGACCATAAAACAGTTACAAAAAACATCACAAGTTTATCCACCCATCCACTATAAAAGCCCGCTATTACTCCCATCAAAACACCTAAAATTATAGAAATTATGGTAGATATTATTCCAACTAATAAACTAATGCGGGCACCCCACATTATTCTACTGAGAACATCTCTGCCTAATCTATCTGTACCGAACCAAAATTTTATTTCTTTTATTTTCATAAATTCAGGGTTCCATTCAAGTGATTTTATTTCTTTTTCCTTGTATGTTATTATATTTAATTGATTTTCAATTAATTTATAGGATTGTATACTTATCATTTCTTCATAATCATTGCTACCAAACAATAATTTTTTTAAAAAAAAACTTTCGCTTTCATTTTTTTTAATTAAAAAAGTAACCTTGGTGCCCATTGGTAAATATGCTAATTCGGGGTGCTGCTGATTAGCAAAATATGATTTATCAGGAGCAATTATCGGAGTTAAGAAAGATATAATGATAATTATAAAAAAAAGAGTTAATAAAATATTAAATCTTTTTTTATTATTTATTTTTGTCATTACTTGTGAGAAAAGTCATAAAGCAAAAGTAGAAAATTTTTATCAATTGCTAATTACTTATTTAATTATCAATAAACTTATTTTTATTAACATTAATAAAAAAATATTCTAGATAAATATAGACACATTGAAATGTGATAAATCAAGTATATTATTATTTGTCAAGTTATAATGCTTGATAATGTAAACATTTGAATTTATTACTTTAATTTTAATAAAACGGTTTACTTTTTTACACTTTATCTGAATAAGCTCTTTTTTTTATTATTAATAAGAAAAATCTATGCGATTGTATAAAACTTATAAATTGATTTGTTATAATAAATTTTAAATATTATCTTTGTGCAAAAAATATGGTATCTAATAAATTATTGTTACTAGGAGATGAAGCTATTGCTCAGGCTGCAATAGATGCAGGCATCTCGGGAGCCTATGCATATCCAGGCACACCTTCATCTGAGATTTTAGAATTTATAATTAATAGTAAAGAAGCAAAAGACAAAGGCATAGTATCTGAATGGACAACTAATGAAAAAACTGCGATGGAGTCAGCTTTAGGAGTCAGTTATGTAGGTAAAAGATCAATAGTTTGCATGAAACATGTCGGACTAAATGTAGCTGCAGATGCTTTTATCAATTCTGCTATTACGGGTGCTAATGGCGGTATGGTTGTAGTTACAGCTGATGATCCATCTATGCATTCTTCGCAAAATGAACAAGATAATCGTTTTTATGGTGATTTTGCTCATGTGCCAATTTTAGAACCTTCTAATCAACAAGAAGCTTATGATATGTGCTATTATGCATTTGAACTTAGTGAAAAATTTCATTTACCCGTTTTATTACGTATAACTACTAGAATAGCTCATTCGAGAGCTGGAGTTTCTCGTAAATCTCAATTACCACAAAATCAAATTTCCCTTCCTAAAGATTTAAAACAATATATCCTTTTACCAGCTATTGCTCGTAAAAGATGGTCGCATCTTTTATCATTACAACCTTTATTATTACAAGAGAGCGAAAATTCAAAATTTAATCAGTATATAAAAGGCAATGATAAATCTATTGGCATCATTGCATCTGGAATTGCTTTTAATTATGTAATGGAAAATTTTAATGGTAATAGTCCTTATCCATTAATAAAAATATCTCAGTATCCTTTACCTCAAAAAATGATTAAAAAATTGTATGATGAGGTTGACAAATTAATAGTTATAGAAGAAGGCTATCCATTTATTGAAAAAATGATTACAAGTTTTTTATGTGATGATCTCAAGTTAGAGGGTAAATTAACAGGTTTACTACCAAAAGAAGGGGAGCTTAATCCAAATATAATAGCTCAAGCATTAGGTTTACCCAATATAGAAGGCAGGGAAGTACCTAGTTTTGTAGTAGGTAGACCACCTTCATTTTGTCCTGGATGTTCTCATATAGATTCTTATAATGCTCTTAATGAAGCTTTAAAAGATTATTCAAAAGGTAGAGTTTTTAGTGATATAGGTTGCTATACTTTAGGAGCAATGCCACCGTTCGAAGCTATCAATTCTTGTGTAGATATGGGTGCTTCTATTTCTATGGCTAGAACTGCTTCTGATATGGGACTGAGACCATCGGTAGCTGTAATAGGTGATAGCACTTTTGCACATAGTGGTATGAGTGGTTTGCTTGACGCAGTAGTTTATAATGCACCTATCACCATAATGATTTTAGACAATTTAACTACAGGAATGACTGGAGGGCAACCTTCTCACGCCAATCAAAGATTAGTTTCTATTTGTTCTGGAATTGGTGTTGACCCAGAACATATAAAAATTATTAAACCTTTGAAAAATAAACATCAAGAAAATGTAAAAATCATAAGAGAAGAATTAGAATATCAAGGTTTATCTGTGATAATTTCTAGTAGAGAATGCGTCCAAACTCTCAATCGCAGAATGAGAGAAAAATTTAAAGAAAAAAAATAGTTTACTTTTAAAATAGTTTAATTATGAAAAAAGATATAATCTTAGCAGGTGTAGGTGGACAGGGTATATTAAGTATCGCTGCCACTATTGGTTTAGCTGCATTAAAAAAGAATTTGAATATTAAACAAGCAGAAGTGCATGGTATGTCTCAAAGAGGTGGTGAGGTAATGTCTCATCTGAGAATTTCTGATTCTCCAATTTTTTCTGATATTATACCTAAAGGACAAGCTGATATGATTTTATCTCTTGAACCACTCGAAGCTTTACGTTACTTACCATATTTACATGAGAGCGGATGGATAATAACAAATTCAGAACCTTACAAAAATATCCCTAATTATCCTGATATAGATCAAATATATAATGAAATAAAAAAATATAAAAATCATGTCCTGATAAATGCTGATGAGATTGCTAAAAAACTAAATGCCCCTCTCTCTTCTAACATGGTATTAATAGGTGCAGCTACTCACTATCTCGGATTTGAACCAAAAGAATTAGAAGATGCTATCAAAGAACAATTTATTAGAAAAGGAGAAGATGTAATAAATATAAATATTCAGGCTTTTAGAGAAGGATTAGCTTTTGCTAAAGAATACATTTTAAAGAAATAATAATTACAGATGGGTTCTAAAAATTCATTTTTTTACTTTTGATTTAAAAAAATCATAGAATCTATTTATAAATTCATTCAAATCAATAAACTTTGTAAATTTATTGATTTGGTAAGTAATAAAATAATAACAGAAAATATTATAATTTATCTTTTAAGCTACTTTAAAAAAAATTATAATAATCGTATTTGTTTTAATAGTTTTTTATTGAAATTATTTTAATCAAGAGAAATTGCTGATTGTTATACTTTAAGTAGTTTATTATATTTCATATTTACAAGCTCATAATGCTCATTTAGTACATATCTATCTAAGAATACATAAATATCTGATAGTTACACCTCTAAATCATCGTAACCAAATCTTGAAATCATTAATAGGCTTATCTGATGTTTTTGTTATAAAATACGTAAAGTATAACAATTAAAAACATTCATAATATTTTTCTATTTTTATCAAAATCAGAAAAAATCATATTTTTGTAAAAACTTCTCATTTATGACTTTACGTACTTATATGTTATCAATTTTTATTCTTGCAATATTTTTGTTTTTATATTCATTTTATTTTTCTCCACCTCAAATTAAGAAAAAAAAGTGGTATTATGGCTGGCTCATAATCATAGGTATTGTGATATTGTATGAATTGATAATTAATTTTGTAGTTTTTAGTTCAGGTCTTTCTACTATTTTGGGTGCTTTTTATTTATATATATTTATCTTTTGTACGTTTTATAGTATTATTCATTTTATTGGATGGTTTTTTAATGGTAATATTAGAGAAAAAATACAAATATATGCAGTTAAAATTGCCTTTATAGTAGTTATTTTGAGTATGGTTGGTAACTTAATTTATTCTAATAAAATAACAATAAAAAATTATATTCTTAAATATGAAAATTTACCAAATTCTTTTGATGGCTTCACCATCGCTCATATTTCTGATTTACATTTAGGTTCTTTTGTTTCTGATAACAAATTAAAAAAAACAACATCAAAAATTAATAATTTAAACCCTGATGCAATAATTTTTACTGGAGATTTAGTAAATTCGAGTACAAAAGAAATCAAACCAATACATAAAGAATGCTTAAAAAATATGAAAGCTCCAATTAAATTAGCAATCCTTGGCAATCATGATTATCACGATTTTCATAAATTTAGTCATTACTGGGGTAAAGATAAATTACAACCAAATATGAAATTAGCTGATTCTATTTCTTCGATTCTAAAAGAATGTGGATTTACAGTACTAAGAGATAGCTTGTATTTTGTAGCAAAAAACCATGATACAATAGTTTTTATTGGATTAAATAATTATGGCAAACCTCCATTTACTGTATATGGTAATATTTACAAAGTTATTGATCAAATACCTAATAATTTATTTTCAATAGTTTTGATTCATGATCCATTTTATTGGTCTGAAGGTTTATTTGACGATATTCCATTAACACTTTCGGGACATACCCATGGGGGGCAATTTGGTTTTTTTATAAATAGTAAATTGAGGTTATCTTTTGCGAGCATAAATGGCAAGTCGGGCGGATTGTATAAAAATGATAAAAATAATAAAATAATTATTAATACAGGTCTGGGGCATGTAGCTATTAATTTTCGTTTTGGTTTTTCATCTCAAATATGTCATATTAAATTGCAAAAAGGTAGAAATATCGATTAATAATAAATTATTAAATATGTAAAGATGATTTTTAAAATAAAAACAGATAAACCAATTATTTTTTTAACAATTGATGATGGACCTTGTGATATATCTACTCCTAATACTTTAAATATTTTAGATAAATATGGAATAAAAGCAACATTTTTTTGTATTGGAGAAAAAATATTAAAAAATAAAGAATTGTCTTTAAAAATAAAAACTGAAGGGCATTACATAGCAAATCATTCATTTTTACATATAAATGGATGGAAAACTAAATTAAATGATTATTTATTAAATGTAAAACTCGGAGAAAATATTACTAATAGTAAAATTTTTAGACCACCTTATGGTAAACTCTCACCATTACAATATTTACATTTGAAAAAAACTAATAAAATAGTTTTATGGAGCTTAATGGTTTATGATTTTGATAATAGTAGAAATATAGAAAAAGAAAAAAAATTAATTGAAAATAAATTAAAACCAGGTGCTATTATTGTATTTCATGATAATGAAAATGCAGTTAGAAAAAAAGATTTATTATTACCATATCTAATAGAATTAGCTCTTGAAAAAAATTATACTTTTCATACTTTGGACCAATTGAATAATTTTTTAACTATTTGAATAAATACAAAAAAACAACACTAGACTAAGGGAAATTGAAAACAGAATGATTTTTTTTAACTACTAATAATTAGTATGTAAAATTTTTAATGCTTTTATTATTCTACTTTTTTTTTGTTATCCAATCATAAGCACTTATAAAAGACATTATCCATGGAGTAAAAACATTTTTTTTCAAGTCATTGGGATAATATGCCCATTGCCAACTAAATATCGAACGTTCTATGTGTGGCATCATAGCTAGATGTCTGCCATCTGGTGAAGCAATAGCTGCAGTATCATAATCAGAGCCATTAGGATTAGCTGGATATTTATGGTATGAATATTTCATAACTATATTATGATTGATTTCATTACCAGGTAGGATAAATTTACCTTCACCATGAGCTATCCATACTCCTAATCGAGAACCAATAAGAGGTTTCAATAAAATAGAATTAGATTTATGTATATCTACAGTTATGAAATTGCTTTCAAATTTTTTGCTATCGTTCCATGTCATCTTTGGGAGCAATGTTTTATCATCAGATAATAATCCTAAGTGTACCATTAATTGACAACCATTACAAACTCCCAAACTCAATGTATCGGTTCTATTATAAAATTTTTCTAATTCCAATCTAGCTCTTTCATTAAAATGAAAATTAGCAGCCCAACCTTTAGCTGAACCTAGCACATCTGAATTACTAAAACCTCCTGCAAATACAATAAAAGAAATATCATCGAGTGTTATTTTGCCATTTATAATGTCTGTCATATGTATATCTATCACATCAAAACCTGCCAAATATAGGCAATAAGCCATTTCTCTATCTCCATTTACACCTTTTTCTCTTATAATAGCTGCTTTAGGCTTAATTGTATCCTTATTAAACGGAAATTTTTGTGGGACTTCTATTTTAGGAAAAATATAGTCAAGAGGCTGTTTTTTATAATTATTAAATCTTTCTTTTGCCTTATCTAATGTAGTTTGTCGCAAATCATATAAATATGATTTTTTATACCATATATCTCGCCATTTATCTATATCAAAATGTTCATAAGTTTGATATTTTATAATTTTAAGTTCTCTTTTGTCTATAACTGTACCTATGGGGTAGTATTGCATTTCAGCTTGATATAACTGATTTATAACTTCCTTAACATTAGCAACTTGAATAACAACACCTGGATTTTCGGCAAACAAAATAGCTATGATATCATCATAAGGAATAGATGCCAGATTAATATCTAATCCAATATCTGGATTAGCAAAAGACATTTCTAGAAGAGTAGTAATCAATCCACCTGCACTGACATCATGACCAGCTAAAACTAGATTTTGATTTATCAAATTTTGTAAAACTATAAATGCACGTTTAAAATATTCGACATCTACGATATCAGGAGTATTATTACCAATCTGTTTTAATTCTTGATAAAAAATACTACCACCCAAGGATGGAGGCATTTTAGAGAAATTAATAAAAATAAGAGATGAATTTTCTACATTTTTAATATCTGGAGTTACTACTTTTGTAAAATCATTAGTAAGGGCACTAGCAGTTATCACAACTGTGCCTGGACCTTTTACAACTGTGCCATCAGGATAATTTTGTGATAAAGATAGAGAATCCTTGCCTGTGGGAATATTGATTTTAAGTTTTATACAAAAGTCACTAAGAGACTTTACAGCTTCATATAAGCGAGCATCCTCTCCTGGTAATCCTGAAGGCCACATCCAATTGGCACTCAGAGATATTCCTTCTAATCCATCCTTTAATGGTACCCATACAATATTAGTCAAGGCTTCAGCTACTGATAGCCTACTACCTTTAGCAGGATCTATTATTCCTACATTGGGAGCGTGACCTATGCTGATAGCAATACCAGTATTAGAAGTATAATCTAGAGCTGTTATAGCGAGATTATTTAAAGGTAATTGTATTTTACCACAAGTTTGCTGGAGGGCTACTTTACCTGTTACACTTCTATCAACTTTATTTGTCAACCAATCTTTGCATGCTACAGCATCATTAGTTAAAACTTTTTCTAAATACGTATCGAACTCATTCAAATTATATTTGGGATTATGAAATTCATATTTTTTATTATAATCTCTAATAATTTTTTTAGGAGTTTTGCCAAATAAATATTCAAATTTTAGATCAAAAGGTTTTCTATTGTCATTGCCGACAAAACAGATAGAATTACTAGCATATATTTTCCCTACTTTATAAATAGGGGCACATTCACGCAGAGCTATTTTTTCGATTTTTTCATAATTACTATTATCCACTACCAATCCCATTCTCTCTTGAGATTCATTACATATTATTTCTTTATCTGATAGAGATGGATCACCTAGAGGTAGAGCATCGATATTAATTTCGCCACCTATAGGATCTAGTAACTCAGCGAAGCAGTTTAGATGGCCTCCAGCACCATGATCATGAATAGAAATGATAGGATTTAAATGATTCTCTGCGAGAGCGCGAATAACATTGAAGACCCGTTTTTGCATCTCTGGATTAGCACGTTGTATAGCATTTCTTTCAACACTATTATTATATTTTCCAGTAGCTACTGATGATACTGCACCGCCTCCCATACCTATTCTATAATTATCTCCCCCCATCATCACTACAGTTTGACCAGGACGAACAGTTTTTTTATAAGCATATTTTTTTAGAGCATAACCGATACCACCAGCTAGCATTATCACTTTATCATATGCTATTAATTGATCATCTATCATTTGCTCATAAGTATATAAACTTCCACAAATTAGTGGTTGACCAAATTTATTACCAAAATCTGATGCTCCATTAGATGCTTTTATCAATGTATCCACTGGATTGTGATAGAGAAATCTACCTTTCGATTGACCGAAAAGATTTTTTTCTTCAATAAAATTTCTAGTGTCAGCTACCATATAAACAGCTGTACCTATCAAAGGTATACTACCAATACCTCCAGCCATCCTATCCCTTATCTCACCACCACTACCGGTAGCAGCACCATAAAAAGGTTCTACAGTGGTAGGAAAATTATGTGTTTCAGCTTTTAATGAATAAACTAGTTCTTCTTCATATTCTATATATGATGAAGGCATGTCGCCACGAACAGGAGTGAAAATTTTGCTTTTTTCTGCTTCTATAAAAGCTACATTATCACTATACGCGGATATTACTTTACCATGATTAGCTCTAGTAGTAGCTTTTATAAGATCGAAAAGTGTTTCCTTTTGCTCTATATTATCTATAACAAAAACTCCATTAAAAATTTTATGTCGACAATGTTCGGAGTTAACTTGAGCAAATCCATATACTTCGCAATCTGTCAACGGCCTACCAATGGTTTCGCTTATGTATTTTAGATAGTCAATCTCATATTTAGATAAAGCTAATCCTGCTTCATAATTGTATTTTTCGATATCATCAATATATTTGATTGGTTCTTTTTTTCTTTTAATTTTAAATAAATTTTGTGAAGGATCGGAAATGATAGTATGCAACATAGGATCATAAATTGTAGATTTATATTTATCATATGGAATGAGCTTTTCCATCCTTTTAATAGAACTAATACCTATATTGTGCACTATCTCTACAGCATTAGTACACCATGGAGTTATCATTTCGGGGAAAGTACAAATAAATTCGCCAACTAAAGTATCTACATTTAATAAAAAAGCATCATCACCAAATAACCACAAAAGTTTATCAATATTTTTTGGTGACAATCTTGTAGATTCTACAGCTATATATCCTTGATTGTCTGGTGAATAAAAAAAATATATTTTCATATTTATATAAAAAATTTAATGAATTTATTTTATAAACGAGAATATAAGCTATTCATACTATTAAATTCTGGTATAATATTTTGAATATTTTCTACAATCTCATTATTAGATATTTTCTGATAATTGTTTATCAAAAAAAGTATATTTTTTACTTTATCATCTAAATCTATTATTTGTTCAGAAGAGATTAAAACATTTTTATTTTTAGTTTCTATATCTCTTGAGTAATCAGTTAATAATTCTTCTGTCATTTTTTCGCCTGGTCTTAAACCAGAAAATTTAATTTGTATATCTTTACCTAATGTAAGTCCACTCAATTGAATAAGAGTTTTAGCAAGATCTAATATTTTAATTCTTTCACCCATATTAAAAAGAAAAATTTCCCCTCCCCTTCCTATGCTAGCGGCTTCTAGCACTAGTCTACAGGCTTCTGGAATAGTCATAAAAAAACGTGTAACATCGGGATGAGTAACTGTAATGGGACCACCACTCTCAATTTGTTGTTTAAATATTTCAAATACGGACCCATTACTACCAATCACATTACCAAATCTCGTAGTAATAAAATGAGTATGGGAAGTATCATTTAAATATTTTACTAGTAGCTCAGCCAATCGTTTACTAGCCCCCATGACATTACTGGGGTTCACAGCTTTATCAGTAGAGATGAAGATAAATTTTTCTACATTATATTTTATTGCTGCATTTGCTACTAGATAAGTGCCATAAACATTAATTTCAATTGCTTTTTTAGGAAAATATTCTAAAATAGGTACATGTTTGTATGCGGCTGCATGAAAAATAATCTGAGGTTTATATTCATTGAATATTTGCTCAACGTCATATTTATTAGTAATATCACCTAAAATAAATTGGACTTTTTCTAATTGTTCATAAGTAAATTCATTTTCTAAATTTAATTTTAAATTATGCATTGGGGTTTCTGCAATATCAAAGCATATAATTTTGAATGGATTAAACCTGATACATTGTCTCACTAATTCACTGCCTATACTACCAGCTGCTCCGGTGATTAGTATGATTCTATTATATAGAGTTTTATATACGTCTGACTCGTCAATATTGATCTCTTCTCTTTGCAATAGATCTTCTAAACGTATTTTTTTTATTTGTTTAAAAGATAATTCACCATTAATCCATTTACTCACAGGTGGTACTACCAAAACTTTTGTTTTATACTTTAGACATAGCTCTGTCAAGTAAGCTTTTTTGTTAGGAGATATATTAGGTATAGAAATGATAAGATGTGCTACTGTATTGCTCTTTAAAAACTCTTCTAATCTTTCTGGGTTATAAATGGGAATACCATCTAATTGCTTTCCTTGCTTATAATGATCCTCATCTATGAATGCTAAAATTTTATATTTCGTCCCTGCATCTCTTTCTAAAACTTGCTTTACTAAACTACCATTTCTGCCTGCACCATAAATAATTACATTAGATTTTTCACGTTGTCCATTAAAAAACTCAAAAAACAAAACTTTAATAGCTAAACGATAACCTAATAAAAAGAAAACGCTAAATACAAAATCAATTATTAATATAGAAAAAGGAACTATATATGGTATGTGAGCTATATTATATAATAATAGATTTATAATCGAAATAGTGATAACGCTAAAAACTAAACTAAAAAACATACGAATAGCATCATTAGCACTCACAAAACGTATAAGGTGTTTATAGGTACCAAGTGATAGGAAATAAATCAATTTGACAACTACTATTACAAATAATCCTATATATAATGTGTTTTGCTCTGCAATTGGAATTTTGAAATTAAATCTTAGAAAATAACTAAATATATAAGTAAAAGCTACTATTAGTATGTCAGCTAACAAAATAATACTACGTGGTATGGGACGAGACTTGTATTGCATAAATTAAATATAATTTGCAAAATTCGTTATTTTTTTTTAGATAAACAATTTTCTACTAAGCATTTAGTCCATTTAATAAGCAAATATAAAATATTTATTTAAAAAAGATACATATATATAAATGAAAAATCATAAATTAATCAAAAAATTTCAACTAACAACCTACGATTTTTTACCTACTCCCCCACTCTCTTTTGCATATTGTAATTAGGATTTAATTATTTCATTCAATAGATAAATTTTCTATATGCTTTATTATAGGCGGCGTCAAATATGAATAGCTAATGATAACCGCATCGAATCTAATATTGCCATTCCAGTCAATTTCTTTTATATAGTTATCAGCAAAATTGCTCATGGCTTGCAGCTTGTTTTTATTTATACTTTCAATAGCAGGAATATATGCGCCCATCTTCCTAGTTTTAACCTCTACGAATATCAGCCAATCATCTTTTTTGATTATTAAATCGATTTCATATTTTTTCCATCTAATATTTTGTCCTACTATTTCATAACCTTTACTTATCAAATATTTACCTGCTATTTTTTCGCCTAAATCACCTATTTCTTTGTTAGTATTTTTAAACATTTATTATTTTTGATAAAAATACAAATATTCTAATATATAACAGATTAATACTGCAAAAAACAGCAACACAATTCATTAAATCTACTATATTGCGGTTTTATAACTTATATAGTTTTTGTGTAAATAAAAAATTATCTAATTACAATTTATATCTTATTAATTAGATTTATAAAAAATAAAATTCATAAATTTGTAAAATTAATTTTTTTTTAAAAAAAATAATATTGATAAATCAAAAACGTAATTTATAAAAAAAGTGAAGAAGTTTATTTTCTGTTTATTTATTTTTGTATTAATTTTATTTAGCTGTGATCAAGATGAACAGATAGGCTTGGAAATACATCCGCCGAGTGATCGCATTAATGTAAATGTAGATACCTTTTTATTGACAGCATATACATTGAAAGATGATAGTTTGCTAAGCTCTAGGGGCAGATATAATATAGCTGGGTACCTTCGTGATCCGATATTTGGTTTAACTACTAGTAGTTTTTGTAGTCAATTAAAGATTACTAAAAGTAATATAATATTTGGCGAGGATGCAGTACCTGATTCTATTAATCTATATTTAAAATTAAATAATATTTATGCAAAATCTCGTAAAAATGATGTAATGACTTTCAATGTTTATGAATTAGGAGAACCTCTCTATTACGACAGTACTTATTATTCTAATAGACCTATCAAAAAAGGGAACCTTATAGGCAAAATCACCTTTAATCCCTCACAAATAGATAGCATATTAATAGACAGTGTAAAGGCAGCTCCTACACTCAAAATACCACTTTCATTGAATTTTGCTAAAAAAATAATTGATGCTTCATTCGAGGGAAAATTGGTAAATAATCAGACTTTTCAAAAACATTTTTATGGAATAGTAGTAGAACCTGTAGTAGAAAACAATCAAGGCAATCTCATTGTTTGGGATCTAACTAATATTTTGTCAAATATTACTCTTTATTACCATACTAGTAGTCTATCTAAAGTAAAAGAAGTATTTCAAATGGATGCTACATTGCAATGGTATTCTTATTTCGAACATGATTACACTTTTGCTTCTTACAATTTATTAAGTCAAATAAATGGTGACACCAGTTTGGGCAAACAAATTTTATTTTTGCAACCTATGGCTGGCACTAAAGTTTTTATACGTTTTCCAGATTTGAAGTCTGAATTTAAAGGTAAGAATGTAAACATAAATATGGCGGAACTGATAATTCCAACTTCTTATGATCCTACTGCTAAAGAATTTCCCATACCTAATCAATTAACTTTAGCTAAAATTGTAGATTCTACTGGTAAAACCGCTTACTTAGAAGATTATATCTTTAGCGAATCACTATTTGATGGATATTATTATAACCAAAAAAAATATTATCGTTTTCGTTTACCTCGTTATACTCAAAATTTATTACTAAACAAAAATGAAAATCTAGGCTTATACCTTAGAGTCGCTGGCGCTATCATAAACCCTAATAGAGTAATATTAAAAGGATCTGATAATGGTATGAAATTAGTAATCACTTATTCATATGTTAATTAAAATAAATCATTATATATTCTATTCATGTAATAATTAGCCTTAAATGTGTTTTAAAATTTAGTATATCTTTCGTGATTTTTTTTAGTTAATTTTGTCAAAATAAAAAAAAAATTCAGACTGTGTTAAATATTTGACATCAAATAATAATGGACAAATATATTATTGGCATTACTGGTAATATCGGCAGCGGTAAAAGTACTTTTGCTAGATGGTTTGCTGATTACAATTTTTATGTTATAGATATGGATTTATATGCCAAAAACTTATATTTTAATTACAGTTTTCGTAGAAAAGCAACAGATATATTAGGCTTCGATCCTATATATAATGATAGATTGAGAACCCAAGATATAGCAGACAAGATTTATTCAGATGAAAATAAATTTAAGCAATTAACAGAATTATTCCTTGAGTTTTTACCTCCATTAGTAGACAATACAATTAAAAATTTAAATGATAAATATATAGTGATAGATGGAGCTTTGCTTTTTGAATATTCACTTGATAAATTTTGTAATTTAACTATCTGTATATATGCACCATTAATTCTAAGATACAAAAGGATTAAAAAATATAGAAATAAAAAAATAAGTAAGAAAAGATTTTTACAAATAGATAAACATCAATTATCACCAGATATCAAATGTAAAATGGCAGATATCTGTGTAAAAAATGAAGGCAACATAGAAAAATTAAAAAATAATTTTTTAAAAATCTTATCATCTATTGATATCTGAAATAAACTCAACGATCTATTTTTTTAAAATACTCATTAGCTTGTTGTAATGTATCAAATGTACCAATATCAAACCAATATATATCATTATCTTCGTAATAAGATACTTTATATCGTTTTGCCCAATAAAGAAATAAGGTAATAATGCTAAAAACTCCATCAAATGGTATATCATCTAATAGATCATAAGAAATCAAACTGATTCCAGAAAAACTATATTCTTTTGTAAATTTTTCATTTACATTAGTTAATTGTTTATCTAAACTATCATAATTAATCCATCCTGACAAATTATCGTTTTTATCAAATATTAATTTTCTAAGATTATTTCGATTTTGCACTACCAATAAAGCATCTATTTTATTTTTTTCTTTGTACTTCATAAGTTTATCAAAGTCCGTACCACTCAATATATCTACATTGTGTATTAATATCGGTTCATTTTTTAAAAATAATGGTTTAGCTTTTAATAAAGCTCCACCAGTATCTAACAGTTGAGACCTCTCATCAGAAATTATAATTTCCATATTATCATAATGCAAATTAGATAAATAATACATTATCTTATCGGCAAGATAATGTACATTTATTACTACTCTTTTGACATTGTAAGAAGCTAATTTATCTAAATTACGTTTAATTATTGGTATATCTGCTACAGCAATTAGTGCCTTCGGTATCTCATTAGTCAAAGGTCTCAGCCTAGTTCCTAATCCAGCACTTAATAATAAGGTATTCATTTTTATATTATTTTTTTTTAACAAATGTAAAAAAATTAAATTAAAAAAAAATGGTTCTATAACGTTTTGTATGGGTAAAGATTAAAAAAAAGAGTAGTTTTATAAAAAATTTCTTAATATTGGTTTTTTTGTTATAGGATAATCAAATATTAACCACAAAGTTCTCAAAGAATGCACAAAGAACACAGAGAAGGATGAAATTAAAAAGACTATAAATGGCACTTTGTGAACTTTGTGTAATAACTTGGTGCCCTTTGTGGTAAAATAAACAACCTAAATAATTAAAGATAGTTATTTTTATGTAACAATCTAAAATTTGATTACCCACAATAAACGTTATAGAAGCAAAAAAATATTTTAATCAGAAATGGCTTGACGAGCTTATAAGTTGTTTAAATCATATAAGTTTTGATTTCAATATAATAATTCTAAATTGCAAATAATAAACAATTTACGATTTATTTTTTTAAAAAAAATTCTAAATATCTAATCTTTTGGTTCATCTTAACTAGCTATTTAAATAATAATACCAAATTTTTACATTTATTATCCTTTATTTAATTTTGTCATCAAAAAAATGAATCCTACACTTTTACTGGTTATATTTTTATCTTATGTTTTTATGCTATTTGTAGCAGCTTATCTAACTTCGCGAAAAGCAAATAATGAATCATATTTTTTATCAAATAGAAAGGCTCCATGGTATTTAGTAGCTTATGGCATGATAGGTACATCATTGACTGGAGTTACATTTGTATCAGTTCCAGGTTTAGTAGGTAATAATGGGTTCACATATTTAGTTGTAGTATTAGGATTCGTAATAGGATACATCGTAATAGCCTTTGTGCTTTTGCCTATATATTATAATAATAATGTCACCTCTATATATGAATATTTAAAAAATAGATTTAGCATACAAGCTCAAAAATCTGGATCGTGGTTATTTATAATTTCACGTTCGATAGGAGCTTCATTGCGAATGTTTATAGTAATAGTAATACTTCAGCATTTTGTACTCAGCAATTTCGGTATACCATTCTGGTTTAGTACTATCATTTTCCTTCTGATCATTCATGGATACACACTCGTAGGTGGAGTCAAAACTATTGTATGGACAGATACACTGCAGACTACATTTATGATAGCATCATTAATATTGACAATATATTTTATTGCTCAATTTATGTATATCGACGTGAATGAGCTGCTAAATCAGGTATTTCATAGTGAGTATTTTTATATAATAGACAAAGATCCATCATCAAAAAATTTTTGGGCTAAATTATTACTAAGCGGCATGTTTATTACTATTTCCATGACTGGACTAGATCAAGAGATGATGCAAAAAAATTTATCTATATCTACTTTAAAAAATTCACAAAAAAACATACTAATATTTAGTATTATACTAGCAATAGTAGATTTAATATTTTTGATACTTGGTGGCTCATTGTATCTCTATGCTGATTTTAAAGATATAGCTATACTGCAAACGACAGATTATTTGTATCCTACAATATCTTTTTACTATATGAATGAAATGGTAGGTATAATATTTTTTATTGGCTTGATAGCAGCATCTTTTTCTGGTACTGATGCAGCCCTCACAGCTCTCACTACTTCTATTACAATAGATCTATTAGATTTACCAAAAAAAATCAAATCAAATCAAAAATTAAGTAAATATAGAATGCTTATACAATGGTGCGTATCAGCGGGCATGTTTATATTGATAATGTTATTTTATATGGTAAATAATAATGCAATATTGGATACTTTATACACTATAGCTGGATATACTTATGGGCCATTATTAGGCTTATTTACTTTTGGCATTTTAACCAAAGCTAATATAGATGGAGGTAGTATATGGCAGGTAGTATTGTTTAGTCCATTATGCTCCTTTGCTATTATGAAAATATTAAAAACCAACTTACAATTTATGGTCGGGTGGGAAGTTTTAGTTTTAAATGCACTAATAACCTTTATATTATTATGGATAATTAGGGAAAAATCAAATTGCCAATCTGAGTTAGTACTCCCATGACTTTGTTTTTAAAGCCTGGTATGTAAACTACTTTTCGATTTTTCAAAGCATTTATAGATTTCTTAGCTATTACATCTGGTTGCATCCATAGATTTTTAGGTACTGTGGAACGATCGAAATCTTTAAATGCTTCAGTATAATGAAAACCTGTATTGGTAACACCAGGACATAAAGCTTGTATTTTAATATTATACCGTCGTACTTCCTTTTGTATTGCTTTTGAGAGATAAACTAAATAAATCTTAGTAGCTACGTAGATAGCACTACCTTTGAAAGGGAAAAAAGCAGCTAGAGATGATACATTTATGATATAGCCATAACCTCTATCTCGCATCACAGGAATAGCTGCTTTACAAAATCTAGAAGGTGCTTTTAGATGTACATCTATTATTTGAGAAATATTTTCTTTATCGAGATTATGAAAATCACCTCTCAAACCGAAACCAGCACAATTTATTAGTAAATCTAAATCTTTAGTGCAACTAATATATTCTTCTATTTTTTCTATTCCAGTTTCCGTGGCCAAATCTGCTGGGATAATATTTATATTTACATTATGTTTAGTTTTTAATTCAGCTGATAATTGTTCTAATTTATCTTGCCTCCTAGCTACTATTGTTATATCATGATTCATAGCTGCTAGCTCCTTTGCAAATGCTTCTCCAATGCCACTAGAAGCACCTGTGATGAGAGCTACCCCTTTAGATTTTTTAATATCTACACGCTTCATAAAGTTACCTTTTAGTGAGCAAAATTAATAAAAAATATTTTCTATAAAAATTTTAAGTTTATAACTAAATATAATTAATATTTTTTAGTAAGTTTGTAAAAAAAAAAACTATGAAAAAGATATTAGTAATTGGTGCAACAGGCCAGATAGGATCAGAATTAACACCTGCATTGAAAAAAAGATATGGAGAAGAAAATATAGTATTAGCATATTATTATCCTCCTCTACCAAAGGAATTAGCAAAGAAAGAATTTTCTGTGCAATTCGATGTTAGAGATATTGATAAATTTAAACAAGCATGTATAGATTATAACATAGACACTATTATAAATTTAGCTGCAATACTCTCAGCTAAAGGTGAGCAAGAACCACTAAAAGCATGGGATACTAATATAAATGGGCTAATAAACACTTTAGAGATAGCAAATGAATTGAAATTGGAACGTGTTTTTGTACCTAGTTCAATTGCTGTATTTGGTCCTACTACTCCCAGGATAAACACACCTCAAGACACAATACTACAACCCACCACTATGTATGGTATCACAAAAGTATCAGGAGAATTACTAGGTAATTATTATTTTATGAAATTTGGAGTAGATATACGAGGAATAAGATACCCAGGCATAATCAGTAGTATGACATTACCAGGTGGTGGTACTACTGATTATGCAGTAGAAATCTTTTATGAAGCTGTAAAGAATAAGTATTACAATTGTTTTTTAAAAGCTGATACTCGCTTACCAATGATGTATATGGCTGATTGTATTAAAGCAACTATAATGCTGCTCGAAGCTGATATAAATAATCTAAAGCATCATTCAGGCTTCAATGTAACTGCCATGAGTTTTACTCCAGAAGAGTTGGCTAATGAAATTAAAAAATATATCCCAGATTTTAAAATTGATTATAATCCAGATTTTAGACAAGCCATAGCCGATAGTTGGCCACAATCTATTGATGATAGCTGTGCAAGAGAAGAATGGGGTTGGCAACCAGACTATGATCTTGCTAAAATGACAAAAGAAATGTTAATAGCTATTAGTAAAAAATTGCAAATCCCTATATCAGGATTAACAGATTAAAATTTTGTTTAATAATCTAATAAATTACTATAAAATTATAATATCAAGTTGAAATCATTGTCTGATATAATTTTTGATAAAACAAAATTTTGAAAGATAAGTATTTATAATTTTTATAATTCAATAATGCTAAATTAATGAATCTTCTTAATAATAAGCTTTATAATATCAATTAAAATTATTAAACATAAAGAAAATACTGCTATTCTACCAATGTAGTCACCATGTTTAGTATAAATAGTTTCATCATTCCAAAGAGACATAGTAGTTAAAAAAGCAGTTTTTTCCCAGTAATTTGTTGACTTTAAAACATCTCCACGTTTATTTATTACGCAACTAATACCAGTATTAGCCGATCTAGCTATTTCTCTACGAGTTTCTATTGCTCTAAGAGATGCATAAGAGAAATGTTGTCGATGACCAGCTGTATTTCCCCACCAACCATCATTTGTTATTACAAATAAAACATTAGCACCACGTTTAACAAAATCAGAAATAAATTCGCCAAAAACTGATTCATAACAAATAGCAACCCCAATATTAGCCTTATAATGTGGATGTACATAAGGTACTGAATCTTTACCCAAACTACCAGTAGTACCACCAAGATTTATAGCTAATTTCTCGATTGGTTTTATAATTTTTTTATAAGGCATTTGCTCTACTCCAGCAACTAATTTAATTTTGTGATAAATACCGACTACACCAGATGTATCAATAAATAAGACTGAATTGTAAGCATCAAAATAAAAATCATGATACTTGTTGTATCTAGCTGTACTAGTCAATGATTCACCATCTTCAAAAATTTTATAAGTAGATGCACCTGTTATGTATAAAGCATTAGGATATTTTTCTTTTAAAATTTTTTTTATTTCATTTATACTATACGAATCATCAAAATTATTTTCCCATATACCTTCTTGTATATTGCTTTCTGGTGCTAAAAAAAAATCTACTTTCTCAGCATTTATCTCATCTATTAAATTTTTTATCCTAGTTATATTTTCTTGCGGAGAAATAGTAAATTCTTCTTTGTAAGGATCTAAATTGGGTTGCAAAACTAAAACATTAACTTCATCTGAATTTTTTAAATTAATATTATTATATCTAAATAAAGAATATGTAAGTGGTATTGCTAATAAAAAAAATAAAATAATCAAATAAATGTAAAAAACTCTTTCTTTTAATTGCTTATTGTAAATTGATAAAATTATATAGTAAATAAATATATTTACAAGCCATATCCATAATGTACCACCTAAAATGCCAGTAAACTCATACCATTGCACAATAGCCGGCATAGTAGCAAAAACATTACCCAAACTGAGCCACGGCCAGCTAAGCTCCCAATTAAAATGTAAATATTCGAAGCAAAGCCACAAAATTATGTAAATTATACCAATTTTACTTTTACTACCAAGCCATTTTTTTAAATTAAAAGCTAATTGCAGACTAAAAGACATAAGTGCTGCATTAACTAAAATTACAAATATAGAACCTACGGCCGTAGCATACCATATCCAATAACTAGTAGCAGCATTCCACAATAAAAAGCCAAGGTAAGTATATCGAAAAACAGCGCCTCCTACAAAGTCTGTTCTGTGATTTTCTATATAATCTAAAATCCATAAAAAAGGCACTAAACTAATTAAAGATAATAAAGGAAAACCTCTCAAAGGCCAACTGAGTGATAATAAACCTCCACCAGTAATAGATGCTAAAAGCAAATAAATTTTTGTATAGTTTTTTTGTTTAACCATTCCTTTTTTTTTTAATTATTGCAAAATAATAGAAATTATATGTAATGAATTTATAATTTCAGATTTTTCAAAAAAATAAAAATCTAGTCATATATGTTTAAAAATATTGTTCATTAAATAAATCATAATCTTTCTTAAATATTGATTTTTACATTCATTTATAACGTTTTGGAAATAAATTAATAAATGTTTAAGTTTTTCAAGTTTATATGTTAAATATTTTTTATATTTTTACAAAAATTTTAATTCATGAAAAAAATAGTAGAGAATACCAGCAAATACCTAGCTATGAGTAAGGAAGAGAATAAAGAATTCTTAGACAATCTTTATTCTCTAATGAAAAAATTAGAAGCTGATGTAGTAGATTATCAAGGTCTGAAAATACTCAGTGCCCCGCCACTCTGTCCAGACTGTCGTAGCAATCACATCATTAAAAATGGTTTACAAAATGGGATGCAAAACTATCGCTGCAAAGACTGTGGCAGACAGTTTAGGGTTACCACTGGAACTTTTGTTTACAGGTTACAAAAGAAAGAAAAAATGCTCGACTACATCAGATGTATGGTAGCAGGCAAAAGTCTCAGAGGTTGTGCTAAAGAAGTGGGCATCAGCTTACCAACAAGCTTCGCTTGGCGACACAAGATATTGGCAGCTCTACAAAGTTTCGAAGATAATATCAATTTTTTCGGAGTAGTAGAAATGGACGAACTATTGATGGATTATTCTGAAAAAGGCAGAATATACAAAAATGCAGAAGAGCTGAATCGAGCCAGGAAGCAAAAGCCAAAGAAAGTAGCCGTATTGGCTGCTACTGACAGAGCTGGCAATTTATTATTCAAAAAATTTGATGGCAAAAAGCTAAGTCCAGAACAGATAGAGCAATTTCTGAAGGCTAAGATGCCAAAGGATGGAGTCATGTGTAGCAGTAATAAAAAAGCATTCAAAAAGGTTAGAAGGAATGTAATCAAGCACAAGGAAATAGTAACTAGCAATAGGCAAAAGCGAGGTATATATAGCCTAAGTACTGTCAAGAAAAAGGCCAGTGAATTCACGAATTGGATATATTTCAAATTTAGGGGCGTAGCTACCAAATACCTGCAAAACTACATTATGTGGTATGTAGTGATGGGTAAATACCTCACAGGCAAGACTGTAAGCAATACTGGGCGAATGCTCAATCTTGCATCCTCGGACAGGTGGGCGTGGTATCGGTATAGAGAGTTAGTGAATATAACATATGTAAACTTTAACATATATTAGTTTTATATTCCCTTTAAATACAATCCCTTTTGATCATATCTAATTCTTTTTCTCTTATTTTTTTATTGTATTAATATTGAAAATTTGTAAAATAATATTATTTTACATTTATCTCTTACACTCTTCTATATTCTTTACATATATATATTTAGACATGAATTTACTAATAATCATTAATTGACGTCGGCCAAGTGATTTAATACTAAATTTTTTTGTATAAAAAATTAAAATACAATTTGCATAATAAATGAGCTATTACTCTGTCTCAATATCATATATTTCATTTATAATTTTTTCTATTTTTATTTCATTTATACAAGTACAATTACTTGGACTTATACATTTACTTTTACAACTAATTTTATGATAAGCTGGAGTTAACACCTTAGCATTTTTGCCTATTGGCGACCATCTATGAGGTGCATAAGTGCCTATTGGCACATACAATCCAATAGCATTTGTATCCAGAGCTGCTGCTATATGTAATGGACCCGTGCTACTAGCTATGACAGCCTTGGCTTTAGATATGATACTTATCAATTCATATAAATTTAATGAACCAAACAAAGTTTTAACATTTAATTTGTCAAAATATGGTTGCCATAACAAACCTTCTTTTTCATTACCTGTAATATAAATATTTTCGCCTAATTCTACTAATTTGTTAGTTAAATCTAAAAAATGTTGTGGAGATAGATTGGGAGCACTGCCCATAGAACCAGGATGTATAATTATAGGACGATAAGGAGATATTGCAAAATCATTGATTAAATCTTTTGGTATAGGTTTAATATAAAATTTATCTTTGCCATACCATTGCAATAATTCATTAATCGAAGGTAAATAATCGATTTGAAGTGGTTTTAGTAATAAAAAATTTAATTGAGCTTCATGTAAATATGAATTTTTTCTAGAAAAATTAACTAAATTACTTGCATATCTCCATGAATATGTACGATGTGAAGTAGCTATACGTCGAGATATATTTGATTTAGCTACTAAACTCATTACTTCTCTATCTGGATAAACAAAAATAATTACATCAGCATCTATTGAATTTATGAGCTTTATTCTTTCTTTTTCTTTAGTTTCTTCATTTATCTTATCTATCGAGTAAACTTCATCAATGTATTTGTAAGAGTCAGCTATTGGCTTAGTATAATCTTTTACTAAATATGCTATCTGTATATCAGGAAAATTTTGTTTAAGAAAACCAGCTAATGGCAATGTCAAAACTAAATCTCCGATATTGTCTGTTCTAGAAATTAAAATTTTTTTTATATTCAGCATAATAAATCAATATAACGCATTAATAAGCTAATATTACAAAAAATTATAAAAAGTAATTTTTAAAATAATAACTCAAAAAGAGAATAATTAATCTAGCAAATATTCTAATCAATTAGCAATGCTTTTACAGGCTCCATACCATAAGGAGAATTCTGCTCTATAGCAGTCAATACTGCACCACCACCAGTAAACATATAAAATTTAGAATCATCCAGTGCTTTCATATATATACCAGGTAATAAGCGTTTGAGCTCTTGCAAAGTATCACCGCCGGCATATAATTTTATAGCATCATTATTAGAATTGATTAATTCATTTAAAGCTATAGTACCATCATTAAAATGTGGAGCATAGCCCATCACAGCATTTACAAAAAAAGTTTTCGCAGATTTGAATTTTTCTATTATACTAGGATCATTAAAAGATTCAGGAGCTACATCTAATACATAATTTAGTGTTTCACCAGCTTTTAAGCTTTTCACATCTATGATTTTGTAATGCCCCTCTATTTTACCTTCCATGGTATCAGATTCTACTATATAACGAGGTTCTATTAGCTTATTAGGATAATTAGTTTGGACAAAGTCTACAAATTCTTTTGCCATTGACAAATTATCATCATCTATACCTTTTATAGATATCTTGTATTTAGCAGCTAAAAAAGCATTTAAAATAACACCACCAAGCATTAAATAATCTACATCTTTTATCAGAGCTTTTAAACTATTTATTTTAGTATCAAATTTGGCACCAGCTATTATGGCTATCATAGGTTTAATAGGCGAAAAGATTTTATCAAGATTATTGATTTCTTTTTGTAATAATAATCCTGCATAACTAGGTAGATATTTAGTAATAGTATAGGTAGACACGTGTGGCTGCCATGAACCGAAAGCATCATTCACATATATATCGGCTAAGCCAGCTAGTTGATTAGCAAGTCTCTCTTGCCATTCACCTTTATCCTCTTCGCCTCTATACCATCGAGTATTAGGTAAGTAAATACCATCAATTTTTCCTAATTTTAATTCTTTTATCAAATTATTAACTGATGTATCTATATCCTGTATACCATAGGGTTCATTCACATAGAATTCTGGAATTTTAAAATTAAGATTTAATTTGTTGTGTAAGTACTCCACTATAGGCTCTACGCTAGTATCATTGCTTATGTTTATTGTGCCATCTTTTTTGTTTTTAGGACGTCCTACATGTGTCATCAGTATTAACTTACCCCCATGCGATACAATATAATATAATGTGCTTATAGTAGCGTCTATACGATATGGATCATGTATCAACCCTTTTTCGACTACGTTATGATCTACTCTCACTAAAACTAATTTGTCTTTTAAATCAGCATCTTGTATTATTGATAATTTCATAATTTTATGATTTTTATGCAAATTTATTAATTTTTAAAATTATTAACAAAACATTTAATTTCATAAATTTACTCAAATTTATGAGGCTTTTTTTATATAATCTATCTAGTAATGAATATATGAAAATTAAAAAAAAAATTAATTTAATATATTTTAAAAAGTTTTATGCTATGCAAATCTCTAAAACTGAGAATTGATAAAAACAAATCACAAAATCAATTAATGTGATAAGTAGTGTTTTCTCAACGTCATTCATTGAAATAATTAACTAATAAGCTATAAATCTATTAAACTTGCATACTTATTGTAGAACAATATATTAATAATAATCACGCCAATCAGTTTTCTTAGTTAATTTAACATCTTGTAGCATTGGGGACTTTATGCGAATAGTGAAATTATATGATTTACGAAAACCCGTAGGTATCCAATTTAAAATTATTTCCCAACAATGGAGATCTCTATGAATATTAATAGAAGTATAAGTAAAATCTTTTAGATCAAAATCATAGCCAGTCATAAAAGATACACTCCAATTAGGTGTAAATTCAATATTCCCATTAGCGACAATTGATTTAGTAAAGTCTATATTAGTATGTGGTATGTACGAACTATAATGTCTTAGATTTAATCCTATAGTTACACGAAAATTTGGATAAATTTTTTTAGTATTATGCTCTGATGTAGAAGTTTTCCCTCTTTTAATATTAGGATATTGCAAAATTAAATTGCCACTCAGATTCCATTCTTGATTTTGAGTATTGAAAAGTTTTTTATCGATATCAAATTGAAATTTATCGATTCGCCTACCAGTAGTATCATAATGATAAGGGTCTAATCCTAAAGCATAGCGAAGTTCAAAATTTTTAAACAATTTTGTGCGTGCAGAAATTATCAATGGAGACAATTGAAAACTATCAGCTGCAAAATTATAACTAGTACTGAGTGAAAGATTTTCTATTAAAACAATTTTTTTTAACATTTCCCCAGTATCAGTTCTTTGTCTTATTTTTGCCTCTATATTATTAGCTATAGCAAAGCTAATGGCTGATGATTTTCCACGTGGTGGATACCCGAATATAGCTCCTTCGAAAGGACTGTACCACTCCTCACCATTAGGTGTATGACAAACATTATAGTAATTCCAAGGTTTAACACTAAAATCTGGTCTCCATGTATAGCTAATAGATGGTGTAATGACATGTCTGATTACACGCAATGGAAATTTTCCAAATGAATAAAATCCATATAATCTGGTAGACAATGATGTAGTATATGAAATATCTAGTGGCATTCTAAATTTATACAAAGTATCTATTACCATATTGCTATCTATAGGATTCCAATTTTTATCAATGCTTTTAAAATACCAACGCCAATTTGTATTAAATTGATTAGACCATTGTAGATATTTAAAAAAATTTATATTTAAAGATATCGGTAAATTATGCTGAAAACCAATATTAAAGTCTTTGAAACTAAGATTATTAAAAAACGTACTATCGGGGCGAGATAGATTGTTTTTTGCCTGTAATTGATATCTTAAATTCAAATTTTGATACCATTTTAAAGGTTTAGTTAATTTTTTAGGTCTAAATGGATAAATAGTATTAGATGATAAGCTCAAATCTGGTAAAGAAACGTCTACCCTGTGAGTAGTATTACTTTGAGTGTGACGCGCATTGATGTTTAGATTGAATAAATTAAATAATTGTGTCGAATATGCGATAGAAGAAGTGAAAGTATTAGACAAATAATCATTAGCAGATGATGGATTAAATTTAGTATAATTAGAAGAACCTAACTGTACATTAGCAGAAAATCTATTTGTAGGATGGGCTTTAGGATCTTGCTTATGGTACCAACGTATGAAAAAATCATTATAAACTTCATAGTTACTAAAACCTTTTTCTCCAAATTTATTATGAGCGAAATTTGCTTGCAAATTTCCTTCATATTTATATCTTTTTTTGTAGTTAGTCTCAGCTTTTATAGCCCAGCTCCCTCTGGTATAAATATCACCTCTTAATGCTAAATCTACGTAATCAGAAAAACCAAAATAATAACCAATATTTTCTAAATAAAAACCCCTATTAGCACTCTCGCCTACAGTAGGTAACAAGATGCCTGATTGCCTTTTAGTTCTAGTTGGGAAAAAACCTAAGGGCAAACCTATTGGCATAGTGATATCTTCCACTTCTAACCACACAGGACCAGTTATTATCTCTTTATCAGTTACGACTTTAGCTTTATCAAATCTAATTATATAATGAGGGTGCTCTAATTCACAAGTAGTGAATCCACCAGTTTTTACTAAAATAACACTGTCATTTTCTCTCTTTACATATTTGCCATGTAAATAGCCATCACCTTGTTTCGAAAAAACAGAATAAACTAATCCTTTGCCAGTTTTTATGTTATAAACTAATGAATCTGCTAAAAAACTTTGATTGCCTTGATTGAAATTAGGTCGCTCAGAATAGATGGAATCTTTGTAGATACCATAAGCGTACACAAGATTATTGTCAAAATCAATTTTTATAATACCTGCAGTGAGAGTAAGATTGTCATAAACTACTTTTGCATTTTCGTATAATGTTATCTTTTTATCTTTCATCTCCATCACTAAGCTGTCTTTACATTGATAATCTACTTTTTTATCAATAGCTTGACTACTTTTGGCTATCTGTGTTTTTACAGTATCTCCATTTTGAATTATTATGCTATCCAGCACTAGATTATTTTGTAATAAAGTATCTAAATTTTGCCCTAGCAAAACAAAAAAATCAACTAATAATAGTATAAATAGTAAATATGCTCTCTTTTGCACTTTAATTAATCAAATATTTTAAATTATAATTATTTTACAAATTAACTGCAAAATTCAGAAATGATTATAGAATAGAAAAATTTTTAATTTAAAATTATTGAAAAAAGGATAAAATTATGAAACAGCCATTCTTTTTTATTATATTAATTTTATTTTTTTCTTGTAATAGAATATTTAATAAATACAAAAAAATTATACATTTTTTTTAACTAATAAACTGAAACTCACAAATACTAAATCCAAATGTATATTAATATTAGTAGTAAAATTACTCGAGAATAAATAGGTTTTAATTATTTAATTATTTTCTTTTTTATTTCTTCGTATTGCATTCTGAAATTTTTATCTACTTCTAATAAATTATTTACATTTTTGATAGCATAAGCCACAGAAGAGTGTTTACGATTACCTGTGAGTCTACCTATTTCTGTTAATGTAAGTTTAGAATATTTAGAAGCAAAATGCATCGCCATATGTCTTGCCATTACTATTGGTTGTTTTCGAGTAGATGATTCTAATTGGTCTAATGTAATAGCAAAATAATCACATATTACATGTTTTATCATATCATAGGTAATGGTTTGTTGATTACATTTAATGTATTGATCTATTAGATTTTGTACATCATTAATATCTAGATCTTTTTTTACAAAAGTAGAATGTGCAATTATAGCTATCAATACTCCTTCGAGCTCCCTAATACTATCTTTTACTTTTTTAGCAATATACTCTATGATTTCACTAGTTAGATTGATACCATCTCTCTGTAGTTTTTTATGTATTATTTGGATGCGTGTATCATAATCTGGTTTTGTTAATTCAGCAGTTAATCCCCATTTAAATCGATTCAGCAATCTCTCTTCTATGCCTTCTAGTTCTATAGGTGGTTTATCTGAGGTCAATATAATTTGTTTATCTTGTTGATGCAAAATATTGAATATTTGAAAAAATACCTCTTGAGTTTTAGGTTTATTAGCTAAATGATGAATATCATCCATTATTAATAGGTCAACAGATTGATAAATTTGGATAAAATCTGAAATATTATCTGATTTTACAACTTTTATAAATTGATTTAAAAACTCAGCAGTATTCATATAAAGAATAATTTTGTTAGAAAAATTCTTTTTAGTTTCTAAGCCTATAGCATTAACTAAATGAGTTTTTCCAAGTCCAGTAGTACTATACACAAAAAAAGGATTAAAAGAAGTTAGCCCCGGATTATTTGCTATACTCAGACCTACTGCACGAGCTAATCTATTACATTCACCCTCGACAAAATTACTAAAATCCAAGGTTTCTATTAGATTACTATCTATTGAATATGTTCTAATGCCAGGTATCAAAAAAGGATTTGGCAGAGAATTAGATTTTTTTTCCTTCAATGATTTTATATCTTCAGTCTTTAATGGTATATGAATATCAGGATTACTAGTAGCTACTTTATCATTTGATGGCCATTGTAATGTAGATGATTTATCTGTTTCTTTAGCTATAACTACTTGATAGCATAATTTAGCATTAGGACCTATAAAATTCTTCAATGCAACCTTTAATACATCAATAAAATGCGCCTCTATGTATTCATAATAAAAGGATGAAGGAACCTCAATAATAAGTGTATTATTCTCAAAAGAAAGTGGTTTTAACGGCAAAAACCATGTTTTGAAATTCTGATAATTAATATTTTCCTTTATAAATTCTAATATATCATTCCAAAGTATATCTAGTTTTGTCATTTTATTTTGAGAGATTTTTTTTTCTATTTCCTTCATTTTTAATTATTTAGTATAAACTACATTTTGATTATTTTTTTCAAATAGCAAAAATGCACAAAATATTTTAAATTAAAAAATTTTTTAAACATTTTTATAAAATATTTTTTTATTATGCTCTTCTGCGAACAAAAACGAACCAAAAGAGTTGAAATAGCAGTCTAATTGAGTCATTTGCACGCCAGCATAAGCATTTTGTGTTATTATTACAGGTTTTTTTTCTCTGTTTGATATATATACAGGTTTAGAAAGCAATGTATGACTATGACCTCCTAAGATTATATCAATATTTCTACTCGATTTCGCTATTTCTATATCACCTATTCTACCTTCGCTTCCTTTATATCCCAAATGAGATAAACATATTACTAAATTACATTTATATTCTTTTTTTAATAATAATGCCATCTTGGCAGCTGTCTCCATTGGATCCTTATAAATGGTTTTTCCCCATAAATTTTTATCTATTAACCCCGTAGGTTCTATTCCTAAACCGAATACTCCTATTTTTAACTTATCAATATTATAAATTTTATATGGTTTTACTATTTTTGACAATATTGGATCATTTGTAAATACATAATTTGAGCTTATTATATCAAAATTGGCTTGCAATAAATTTTCACCTAATACATTTAATCCCAAATCAAATTCGTGATTACCAATCGTAATAGCTGTATAATACATTTTATTCAAATACTCAATTTCTAATTTACCTTTATATATGTTAAAATAAGGCGTGCCTTGATAGAGGTCTCCTGAATCAAATATAAATACTTTATCATTATCACGCTTTATTTGATTTATCAAATATGCCCTTCTACTATAACCACCCTGACCAGGATATCTATAATGATTTTTAGGTAAGGGTTCTATTTGACTATGAGTATCATTTGTGTGTAAAATTGTTATTTTTTTAAGTCCCAATTCCTCATGTAAATTATTAGCAGTGTTAGGTTTAGCTATTTTAGGTAATAATAATCCAGCTCCTATACCTAAAACGGATTTTAGGAAATCTCTTCTACCATTATTCATATCTAATCCTCCCATCTTTTTCTGCATAAGCAGCTTTGTTTTGTGAAGTTAATAATTTATAATGTTCTATTATTATATCACGAATCAAATATGGAGTATCGATCCGTTTTATTGGATTCATTAATCCTATTAAATTATCACCACCATTAGCTATGAAATTTGAAGTAGCAACCCAATATTGTTGATTTTTTGATATATCATTACCATTTATTTTAGTTTGTTTTAGTGTAGTAGCAGTAGCTATTATTTCTATTCCACCTATTGGCATACCACCTTTTTCTATTATTTGCTGTGCTAGCTTTATCATATTTTCGCCAGATATCTTTAGTAATGTAAGTGTATTATCAAAAGGCATCACTGAATAAATATCTCTAATACTGATTTGACCTTCAGGCAATGAAGAACGAAAACCTCCATTATTCAAAACTACTATACATGGTAAACCTTCTAATGTGTCTTTTAATTCTCTATTAATAAAATCTAAAATAAGATCACAAACAAAATTACCAAGATTACTTTCGGGAGTGTTTTTTATCATTGATATTTTATTAAATCCTATTACTAAATCCATCAAACTATCTAAACTAGTTTTGTACTTCATGATCCATTTATCTACATTATCATCATTTTTAATCGTAGTATCTATGGTTATAGTCTTTGATGTAGACTGTTGATCCTTTATCTGATAAGTTGTACAAGAAAATATAAAAATTAGAAATATTAAATAATAGATTTTTTTCATAGAATACATTTTTTCAAAAATAATGTTTTTTTTTAAGAAAATAAAATATTTTAATATATTAAATTAGGTATTTTATTTTATGATTTTCCTTAAATATTTATATTCTCTATTTTTGAATAATTTCAGTATTTACAATATTAATTTTAATTTTGCGTTTTAATATTTATGAAAAAAACAAGTACTATTGTCTTACTTTTTTTATTTCTCTTTAGAGCACATGCGCAGAATGAGAGCATGATGAATTTAGTTACCTTTGATATGCGTCCTGTACATTTTGGTTTTATCTTGGGTTTTAATAGTTTGTCTTTTAGTGCAAAACTAAAACCTAATGATACTATATTAACAGCCGTTCCTATTCCACAGAGCGGATTTGAGATAGGTATTACTGCCGATTTAAACTTAGCATCTCATTTAAATTTACGCTTTATACCTGGTTTATCTTTCGGTTCTCGAAAGGTTAAGTTTACTGTGAGACAACCTGACGGTACTATCGAAACTATTACTAAATCTGCAGAATCTACTTTTTTAGATTTCCCCCTTTATTTGAAATATAAAACTGATAGATTGACCAATTTTAGAGCTTATGCATTACTAGGTGCTCAATATAGTTTAGATCTCGCTTCACAATCTAAAAAAAAGGAAGATAAATTAGACCTTCTTAAAATCAACCCTCATAACATAAATTTACTAATCGGTGGTGGAGGAGAATTTTATTTACGTTATTTCAAATTTGGTATTGAAATTAGAATGACTTATGGTTTAAATGATGTTATCACTAGGCGAGGCACCGTCTTTGATAAAAATATGGATTATCTAAAATCTAAGATTTTTTGGATAGTTTTTACTTTTGAATAATATTTTTTATTGAATTTATATTATGGTAATATTTTAAAAAATAGTTTTATAATTTTGTTAAAAAAAAATAGTAATAAATTTTAAATGAAAAAGATAATAAATTTTATTTTACTTCTGATTTTTTATACAACCTTGATAAGTCAGGAATTTATCGTGCCTCTTAACTATAATCCTCATTTAATAAATAATCATTCTAAAAACGAAAGTAAAAACACAACTATTAATACACTTAATCTACCAATCAAAATAGATGTAGCTGATTACTTTGGCTACCCTCCTAGTGAATATTTTACAGATAGCACAGCTTTTTGTAATAATGAATTTGGATTTTATCCTTTTACTATTGGTGTAATAACATTAGATGCATTAGATAAAAATGGTCAAATATACGAACATGCTCAATACACCCCTTTTCCTGCAGATACATTAACCTCTTGCTACATTAGATTAGATAGCTTTTTTGTAGGTATACCTCATAGTTTGCATATTAGCGATTCATTATATTTTAGTTTTGCTTTTCAACCTCAAGGGCTGAGTGATGCTCCTGAAACAAATGATTCATTAATCTTAGAGTTTTATGATAATGAAAATGATATGTGGGAAAAAGTATGGGCTTGTCAGGGAACAAGTCTTCAAAACTTTATTGACAGTTTCGGAAAACCTTGGAAAGTCATCATGATACCTATTAAAGATGATAAGTTTCTGACTTCACAATTTCGTTTTAGGTTTCGTAATTTAGCCAGTATAGCAAATAATCAGATACCTAATTGGAATAGTAATGGTGATATATGGAATATAGACTATATATATATTAACAAAAATAGACATTGGCATGATACCTTACCAGTAGATATAGCTTTTAGAGGACAAATATATTCTTTGTTAAAAAAATATGTTTCTATGCCTTGGAAGCAATTTTTAGCAAATGCCGATGAGGAAATGATTACTAATTTTTCTATACCCTATACTAATTTTTCTGATCAAACATGCAATATAACTGAGTATATTGAAATTATTGATTTAGCTAATGTGGGAGCCCCCTATCAACCATCTTTAAGTGCTCTTAATGTGCCTCCATATACTGATACTGTTTTTACTAGATTTACTTTGCCATATACTTTTAATACTATTTCTGATAGTACAGCAGAGTTTAAAATTACTTTTGCTATTAATACAGCTACTATACCCGATACTTTAAATCAAAACGATACTATCAAAATATATCAACGTTTTTATAATTATTATGCTTATGATAATGGATTTCCTACAGCAGGATATTGTCTATCTGGATATGATGCTAAATTAGCTTATAAATTCGAACTCAATGTACCAGATACTATCAGATCAATAGAATTTTTTTTTAATTCCTTATCTAGTTTTATAGACTATAATTATTTTAGATTAATAATTTGGGATGACATTAATGGCAAGCCTGGCAATATAATTTATCAAGAAGAAAAACTTTTGCCCCAACATTATGAGGATTTAGGCAAATTTTATAATTTCATTCTAAATGAGCCTGTAGCATTACCATCGGGTGTTTTTTATGTTGGATTTATGCAATACCAAAGTAGTTCATTAAACATAGGCTTTGATGGCAATAATGATGCTCATAATAATATTTTTTATAATGTAGATGGCATTTGGCGAAATTCTCAATATTCTGGTGCATTGATGATTAGACCTATAGTAGGTAATAGCCCTTATCCTTATATATATGTACCCGAACATTTAAATAATAAACCTAAAATCAATATTTATCCTAATCCAGCTTATACTAACTCTACCATATATATAGATGCTCCTTTTATAGATTATTGGGAACTCTATGACGTTAATGGTAAATTTATTACAAAAAGTAAAGATCATAGTTTTAATATAAATCAACCTGGTTTTTATATTATTAAGATTAATGGTAATGAATTTTTCAAATTAATAATTTATTGATTGAGACTTTTTTTGGTTTAAATGAATATTATTTTATTATATTTGCCAATATATTGATTTTATATGCCTAAAAAAAGTAAAATTACTATAAAGGAACTACCAAAAATAGAAAGACCTAGAGAAAAATTAATGAAATATGGTCCTGATAAACTCTCAGATGAAGAACTTTTAGCTATTATACTGAGGTCTGGAACTAAAGACGAAAATGTAATAGATTTAGCTACTAATATATTAAAAAAATTCCCCAAAGATAAATTGCCTTATACTACTTTCGACGAATTGAAAGATTATCATGGGATTGGACCTGCTAAAGCATGTGAAATAATTGCTTGCTTTGAATTGGGAAAAAGATTTTTAAAAGATAAACAAACTAGAATTTTTCTCTCTCCAAAACAAGTATGGGAATCGCTAAAAGATATTAGAGAAAGTAAAAAAGAGCATTTCGTAATTTTTTATCTTGATACCAAAAATCAAGAAATTATACATGAAATCATATCTATAGGTACATTAAATGCTAGTCTTGTTCATCCTCGAGAGGTTTTCGAACCAGCTGTTAAAAATTTAGCTGCACAAATAATTTTGGCTCATAACCATCCTTCTGGCGATTATCAACCATCTGAAGATGATATTAAAATTACTCAAAAACTAGTTGAGGCAGGTAATATACTAGGTATCGAAGTAATAGATCATATAATCGTAACCAAAAAAGATTTTTTTAGTTTTAGAGATAAAGGATTAATACAATAATTAGCTAATACTAAAAATTAATTTTTTTGAAAATATTAGGCTTTGTATGAGGGTTGGAGAAATAATATTTTTTGTTTTACTTTACGTAGTTTATACTACCATCAAATAATTTTTATTTAATTTTACAAAAAAATAATTATGGATAATTTTAATTTATTAGATTATCAAGCTCTACCCAAAGAGCAGAAACGTAGATTCCTAGATAATCTATATCAATTTTTATTAGAAAACAACTACACAGCCGTAGATTATCAGAAGCTAAAAATACAAAGCACAGCCCCCATCTGCCCTCGATGCAAAAGTGAAAATGTAATAAAAGCTGGAGTACGTGATGGCAAACAAGTATACAAATGCAAAGATTGCGGCCGACAATACCGCGAAACAGCTCGAACCTTCGTATATCGCATGCGAAAAGCTGATAAAATGCTCGATTACCTAAAATGCATGTTAGAAGGCAAAAGTCTAAGAGCTTGCGCATCGGAGGTAGGCATAAGTCTGAGAACAAGTTTCAATTGGCGACACAAGATACTAGCAGCGATCAAATCATTACAAGGTGGTATAAGCTTCTCAGGCATTGTAGAGGCTGATGAGCTACTAATGAAGTATTCAGAAAAAGGTCGCAAATACAGAAGCCGAAAAGAATACGAAAAAGCAAAGAAAAAGAAACATCCCAANNTAATGACAGACAGAGAAGGCAATTTACTTTTCAAACACGTAGGACGCAAAAAAGTAACCAATCGTCAGATAAGAGAAGAGCTATCGCATAGAGTGACAGATAGCAACTTAATATGTGTGAAGCAAAAGAAGGAATTCAAAAAAGCTGTGAAGGGGACCAAAAGTAAAAAAGTTGTTGTAAACAAAACACAGATTAGACGTGGTGTATACAGTGTACAGGTAGTCGATAAGCATGTAAATGATTTCAAGGTTTGGTTGCGACGATTTAGAGGAGTGGCTACCAAATACTTACAGAGCTATCTGATGTGGTTTGTAATCACACATAAATACTTAACAAGTGAGATAGAATCTGACATTGGTCGGCTTTTAAATCTCGCATCCTCGGACAGATGGGCGTGGGATGAGTATTGGCGGCTAGTAAACACAAAGTATAGATAAACTACTTCAAGTAAAACAATGATTTGTTTCTGGACACCTTTCGATTCCTTTACAATTATAATAATTTTTTTGGTTCTATAACGTTTATTTTGTAATAAAATTTTAGATTATTACAAAATAATAACTATTTTTTTATTATTTAGGTTAATTTTTTTACCACAAAGGGCACCAAGTTATTACACAAAGTCCACAAAGTGCCATTTGTAGCTTTTTTAATTCCATCCTTCTCTGCGTTCTTTGTGCATTCTTTGAGAACTTTGTGGTTAATATTTGATTATCCTATAACAAATAAACCAATATTAACAAATTTTTTATAAAATCACTCTTTTTTAATTTTTACCTATACAAAACGTTATAGAACTTTTTTTTAGTCTTTATTCAAATAAAAATGGATAGGAAATTTAGCTTTGTAAAAATTGCGCTTCGTAAACG
>LFSZ01000057.1 GCA_001512885.1 Rikenellaceae bacterium DTU001 | reverse complement strand
TTTTTCATTAGAGAATAAAGATTGTCTAAGAATTCTTTATTCTCTTCCTTACTCATAGCAAGATATTTGCTTGTGTTTTCCACTATTTTTTTCATGAATTAAAATTTTTGTAAAAATATAAAAATTATTTAACATATAAACTTGAAAGACTTAAACATTTATTAGTTTTTCATCTAATTTCTTTTATTCGCTATTATTTAATACAACCCGAATTAGCTTTATAATCGTAATTATCGTATCTCTTAATGATTTTTTTGTAACAATCTAAAATTTTTACCCACAATAAACATTATAGAACCAATTTTTATATCTCTTGGCATCATTGTACTTGATAATGATTCAAAAAAAATTCAAAGTTTTGGTTTAAAAATCATTTTGCAATAATTGTTTGACTTTTTCTATTATTTCTTCTTCACTACCTATGGAGTAACCAGTATGAATCCAAACAATATCACGATTTTTATCTAAAATAAAATTATGTGGGATATTATTTACTCCTAATAATCTTTTTAGATCATGATTGGGATCTTTTAAAATGATAAATGGCCAATTTTTACCTTTTACAAAGCTAGAGACAGTCGCACTTGTACGTTGATCATCTATACTGATAGCATATAATTTAACGCCTGTCATTTCTTCCCATTCATCATATAAATCAGAGATTGCGTTTAGTTCTTGAAGGCAAGGTTTACACCATGTAGCCCAAAAACTGATAATTATCGGTTTGTTTTCATTTTTAATGGAATCTGTATTAAAAACATTACCATTGATATCAAAAATATTTATAGAAGGCAATGGCTTTTGAGCAAAAATAAAATTGCTTATTAGCAAACAAAAAAAGAGAAATAATTTATTCATAAGTAAATAATTTAATTTTTAACAAAATTATATAATATTCTTAAAATAATAAAACATAAATTAGCATTACATTAAAATGTCGAAAAAATAATTAATTTTGCAAATAAAAAAAAGTAAAAATGGCTAAGATACTTATTACAAATGATGACGGATATAGAGCTGCAGGTTTAAATGCTTTGATAGAGTTTATTGATCCGATAGCTGATATAGTAGCTATAAGCTCTGAGACAGAGATGTCTGGTAGCGGACATGCAGTCACTATCAAAAACCCTTTAAGGCTTCGCGTGCATGAAGACCATTATAAATCAATTTATGTATCTAATGGTACGCCAGCAGATAATGTAAAGTTAGCTGTTAATTGTATATTTGATAAATTTCCAGATTTAATATTAAGTGGTATTAATCATGGATCCAATGCTTCGTGTAATGTTTTTTATTCAGGTACTTTGGCAGCAGTTATAGAAGGAGCCATGCTAGGAATACCATCTATTGGTTTCTCAGTTGATTCATATTACAAAGGATATGATTTTATAATTATAAAGGATTACGTAACTCATATTGTTAAAAAAGCTTTAGAATTTATTTCACTACATAAAGAAAATATTTTATGCCTTAATATAAATTTTCCTGCTATAGAAAATCCTAGGGGTATCAAAGTATGCAGGATGGCTAAAGCTAAATGGGTAGAAAGATTTGAAAAACGAATAGACCCTCATGGTATTCCTTATTATTGGTTAGATGGTGATTTTGTGTTTACTGATGAAGGCGAAGATAATGACGAAGCTATAGTAAAGCAAGGATACATTTCTCTTACACCTTTATCATTAGATATGACAGATTACAATATTATGGATTATCTTAGATCTTGGGAATTATGATTCGAAATTTTTTTAAACGGGATAGTTGGAGCTTAGGTATAATTTTAGGTATAGTAGTACCATTAATTATGTTTGGCCTTTTAGCTGCTATAGAAGCTTTATTTAGCACTGGTTCTGCTGATCATATTTTTAGATTATCTACTAGAATTGTAATTTCAGTTTTTTGTAATTTACTTCCTTTTAGACATTATATGGTCAAACTAAAATTTGATAAGACAGGTCGTGGTATTTTACTAGATACTTTTATTTTTGCAATTATATTTTTTATTTTCTTTTTTAGTGAATAAAAAATTGATAAAAAAAAACAAGAAATTTAGAAGTCTAAATTTCTTGTTTTAATCTATTATTTATATCTCAAATTTTTTTATTACATATTCATTAAGATGTTTTGTTTTTATATGAAATTATATATAGATGAAATATATTTATGTTTTTTTTTATTAAGAAAATAGCTCTTCAGCTACTAGATCATCAATAAAATCATTAAAATTATTTAATAAATCTTCTTCATTACTCATATCTACCACCGGAATGCTTAGAGTTTTAGTGAATTGCAAAATATCGGAATTTATATTTTCATTCATAATAATAGCAGCATCACTATGCATTAGAGAATCTTTCATTAGATTTATGTAATTAGTATCTTTTAGAAGATTTGGGAATAAATCACTTGTTAAGTCATCAAATATTAATTTATCTACAGTATCATCAGATAATTTTTCTTCGAATTGATCATTATGTAGAGCTAAAACCACTTTTGATTCACTAAATAAAGGATGTTTAGAAAATACATATTTGACCATAGGAGCTAATAATGCACTCATCCATCCATGTAATACTATTACATTAGGAGACCAACCTAATTTTTTAATACTTTCTGCCACACTTCTAGCAAAAAATATTGCTCTTGTAGAATTATCTTGAAAAAAATTCTTTTTATCATCTCTAAATATAAATTTTCTTTGAAAAAATTCTTGATTATCAATAAAATAAACTTGAATATTTGTATTAGGCATTCTAGCTACTTTTATTATTAAAAGATGATCATTGTTATCAATTATTACATTTATTCCAGATAATCTTATAACTTCATGTAAATTATATCTTCTTTCATTTATACATCCATATCTTGGCATAAATACACGTACATCTTTACCATCATTTGAAACTTTTTCTGGTAATATTCTACTAATTTTTGATAATTCATTTTCTTTTACAAAAGGATAAATTTCTTGACTTACAAATAACACTCTTGTTTTTTCCATTTTTATTATTTTTTATAATTATATTCGTATATGCACAAAGATACAAAAAAAAATTCAAATGGATTTTTTGAATTTTTCTTTAATTGATAATTGTTAATTGGCATTTTGTAATAAAATATATGTTTTATATCTTAATTATCTTTATACTAAGTTTTTTGATTAATAAAAAATTTCTTTTATTTTTGCAAATAAGAAACGTGTAATTATGAAAGCATTTGTTTTTAGTGTTAAAAGTCTCAATGCAGAGGATTTCGAAATTATAATTGAATTATTATCTAATCAGACATTTGAAGATTTTTTTATTGCTCTCAAAAATGCTATTGGATTTACTGATAACGAATTAGCTTCTTTTTATCTATGTAATAGTGCGTGGAAACCAAAAAAAGAAATAGCACTAATAGATATGGGACAAGATGATGATGAAAATAATAAAGTATTGATTATGTCTAAAACCAAGTTAAACATTATCGAAGATCCGCATCAAAAGATACTTTTTGTCTATGATTATATAAAAAATCATAAATTTAATATAGAACTTATAAAAATTAAAGATAGAGATCCTGATATTGAATATCCAAATATAGTTAAAATTAAAGGCAAATATATAAAAACTTTAACGCCCAATATACCTATACCGGTCACTACTGATGATGATATTTTAGATGAAGAAGATGATGAGGAAGAAATATTAGAAGAGTTCGATGTAGTAGTTGATAATATATCTGAAGATGAAAATGATACAGATGATATTATAGACGAACATTTTTTTGAAGATATAGCAGATAAGACTTTAGATGATTTTGAAAATGAGTAAATTTAAAGATAGCTTGCAAAAATAATTTATAAACCTTGAAAATTATAATAAAAAATTATGAATACTTTAGAAATTATAGATAAAGAATCAAAAGATAAAAATATTTTAATAATTGGTGATGTGATGTTAGATAGGTATATATGGGGCGATGTAGCACGTATCTCACCTGAAGCACCTGTACCAGTCGTAAATGTAACAAAAATCGAACATCGCTTAGGTGGGTCAGCCAATGTAGCTCTTAATATTCAATCACTTGGATCTAATCCCTTTCTAGTTGGAGTCATAGGTAATGATGCTAGTGGTAATGAATTTATAAACCTTATGAAATCTCAAAAAATGATTACAGAAGGTTTGATAACTGCCTCTGATAGACAAACTATTACTAAAACAAGAATAATGGGCAATAATGTTCAGATGTTACGTGTAGATGATGAAAATAGCAAAAACCTTCCAGACTCTTTACGCCAACAAGTTTTATTGAAAATTACTAATTTATTAGAAAAACACAAAATTCATGCAATAATTTTTCAAGATTATGACAAGGGCGTAATAGATCCTTTATTAATAAAACATATTGTACAATTATCAAAAACCTATGATATACCAGTATGTGTAGATCCTAAAAAAAGAAATTTTGATTTTTATAATAATGTTACTTTATTCAAGCCAAATTTAAAAGAATTTAGAGAGGGTATAAACTGGAATGATGAAGCATTTAACATGAATACTCTTTTTGATAAAATTCATCAATTTAGAGAAGCTAAAAATATTAAATATATGATAGTAACAATGGGGGAAAAAGGCCTTGTACTGGCAAAAACAAATGAGATCAATAATACTTTTTATACTATCAGCATACCCCCACCTAAGATACGCCAAGTAAGGGATGTTTCTGGTGCTGGTGATACAGTCATTAGTGTCGTAGCACTAGGGTTAGCATTAGGCTTAAATATAGAATTAATTGCAGAGCTTAGTAATTTAGCTGGTGGCATTGTGTGCGAATATGTAGGAGTGGTACCGATTAGTAAAAAACAACTATTAGAAGAAGCTGCCATCTATTTAAAAAATGTAAAATGATTTTTTATCTTTACTAAAAGATGAAATAATAAATAATCTTATGATCTCATTAAGGATCCAAGATTTAAAGAATTTATAAAGTATTAAATTTTTTGTTTTTATTTTTTTGCTGCCTTTTCCAGTTTTAGATCTCTAGTTATCATTTTCACTCATACTTCGCCACTTATTATTGCTTTAATATTTTGATTTGTTTAACCAATTAATATAGCTAATATAAGATTAGCTTATTAATCTATAAGTAATAAATAATTAATGGGTTGTAGCAGATTCGAACTGCTGACCTCATGCGTGTGAAGCATGTGCTCTAAACCAGCTGAGCTAACAACCCAAAAAAATCATTTTTGAATAAATTTATTACCATCGTATGCCCATTTCATGTATATAGCTCCCCAAGTAAATCCTGCACCGAATGTAGCTAGAATAATGTTATCACCCTTTTTAAGTAGATGTTCATAATCCATTAAGCATAAAGGCAAAGTAGCAGAAGTAGTATTTCCGTATCGTTCTATATTGATCATAACTTTATCTTTAGGCAATTTCATCCGATGAGCTACTGCTTCTATTATACGAACATTAGCTTGATGTGGTACTAGCCAATCAATAGTTTCATTAGTTAGATTATTTCTTTTCATTATTTCTACAGATACGTCAGCCATTTTAGAAACGGCCCATTTAAAGACAGCTTGCCCTTCTTGATATATATAATGCTCTCTATTTTTTACAGTTTCTATTGTTGCTGGCCATACACTACCACCTGCTTTTTGATATAGATGATGTCTACCTACACCATCAGATTGTAATATCATATCTATAATACCAAGATCATCTCCATAATAAGCTTCCATTAATACAGCTCCAGCACCATCTCCAAAAATAGGACAAGTAGTCCTATCAGTATAATCAGTAATAGAAGACATTTTATCAGCACCGACAACAATAATTTTTTTTGCATGTCCAGCTTCTATATATGCTCTAGCTATAGCTAACGCATATAGAAAACTACTACAACCAGCATTCATATCAAAATGAAAAGCATTCTTTATACCTACTTTGTCTGCAATTATATTAGCTGTAGCTGGGAATTGATGATCTGGTGTGAAAGTAGCACATAACAAAAATTCAATCTCATCTGGCGATGTATTTGTCTTTTCAAATAACTTTTGTACAGCTTGTTTTGCTAATTCACTAGTACCTTTGCCTGGCTCTTTTAAAATTCTACGTTCTTTGATGCCGATGCGAGTCATAATCCATTCATCAGAGGTATCGACCATGCGACTAAGCTCTTCATTAGTCAAAATGTAATCAGGTAATGCACCAGCTACACCCGTTATGACAGCTCTAGGCATTGTTCTCATTACTCTTTTTTTTTAAAATTATTCATTCCTTTCAATTGCTAATTTACCTCTGTAATACCCACATTCAGGACATACATGATGGTAAATCATAGGACTACCACAATTGGGACAAGTTACTCCTTTGACAGTTTTAATTTTATACTGTGAACGACGCTTACGTGTTCTACTTTTAGAAAATTTACGTTTTGGATTAGCCATAACTTTATATTTTTGTATTGATTTTTAATAATCTTCTATTAAATATTCTTTTAATTTGTTTAACATCTCTTGATCACAATCAGATTCATCATTATGCACATGTCTCATAGGCATAGATAAAGCTATAAAATCATAAATATGTGGTCGCAAATCAATAAATTCAGTACCTTGTGAGATATAGATAATGGTCTCATCATCTTCGCCTATACCTTCTTTGAATATTAAATAATCATTCTTATCTATATCTATTTTCATAAAACTTAAGCATCTATCGCATAATACATTATATGAACCTTTTAAATTTATAAATAATTCAGCACACGTCTCAGTTTTTAATAAATCTATTTTTATATGAATAAATACATCTCTCATCTCATCAAAATTGGGGTTATAATCATGTATAAATGTATCATCTATATCATAGTCATAATAAGAATGCCCCAAATTAAGTGCTTGATAATTGATTTTATAATCTAATTTGGTAATCATTGAAAAAACTTTTTTAAAATTTTTTTGCAAATTTAAGTAAAAATTATAAAATAAAAATTTCAGTTTTATAATAGAATTTAACGTTTATACAATTAAATTTTTATTTTTATTCACGGATTCAGGTGATGATTTAATTTAAATCTTTTATTACAGATTTAATTTATTAAACAAATTTCAAAAAAACTGTATCTTGGTCTAAAAAATTCATTAATTTAGTAAAAAATCAATAAAAATGTGCATATATAAGATATTTTTTAAATCAAAAAATGAAAATAGAAAAAATTCTAATAGGGAACAAAATTCAGAAATAAGTACTAATGATATAATAAATGATTTAGACATAAATGATGATAAAGATATTGAAACTTTGTTGATGAAATTATCTGGTAGAGTTAAAGAAACAAATACAAATTTAATAAATAGAGGATTAAAAGAAATACTTTCTGATTATAGTTTTGATGATTTAAAATTAGATGATAAATCTAAAAAGAAAATTTTGGAGTTAAAAGAACTTGCTAAAAACATTGAAAATAAAATCATAAAAGAGCCTAATTATGATGCAACAAAAAATTATAAAATTGATTATGCAAATGAATTGAATAATGAACAATTAATAGCTGTGACTACAACTGATATACCATTATTAGTGATAGCTGGTGCAGGCAGTGGTAAAACTAGAGTAATTACCTACAAAGTTTGTTATTTAATAGAAAATGGTGTAAATCCAAATAGTATTTTATTACTAACTTTTACCAAAAAAGCAGCTCAAGAAATGCTAGATAGGGTTAATAAACTATTAAAAAACAAAATAGGTGGAAATGTTTTGGGTGGAACTTTTCATAGTTTCGCAAATTATATTCTTAGAAGATATAGTAAGGTAATTGGGATTAAGGATAATTTCACAATCATTGATACAACTGATTCAGCAGATATTTTCAGTCTACTAAAATCTGAATTGAAAATAAATAAAAAAATTGATGGGAAGCCTTTCCCTGATAAAAAGGAATTACAAGAAATAACAACAAAAGCTAGAAATATAGAAACATCAATTAATAATGTGATAGATAAATTTTTTTATAAATATATTGATTATACGGATGAGATTATAACATTAATTAAATATTATGAAAAATATAAAAAAACTTTTAATTTATTAGATTACGATGATTTGATAATTATTTTAAGAGATAATTTGCGCGACAACGCAGGTTTTTTAAAAGCTGTACAAAATGAAATAGAATATGTTTTAGTCGATGAATATCAAGATACAAACACTATACAAAGAGATATAGCTGATTTGATTGCTAGTAAAAATGAAAAAATAACAGTAGTGGGCGATGATGCACAAAGTATATATACATTTAGAGGTGCTGATTATGAAAATATTCTCAGATTTCCACAATTTCATCCAAATTGTGGTGTTGTAAAACTAGAATGTAATTATAGAAGCAATCAAAACATTTTGTATTTTATCAATAGTATTATTTCTAATGCTCAGATTGGCTATAAAAAGAATTTGTATACAAATATGCAATCAAGCCAAAAACCTATATTTAAAAAATTTGCAAATGAAAGAGATGAAGCAAAATTTATTGTAGACAAAATTCTAGAAATAAAGGGTGATATTCTTAATTATAATGATTTCGCAATTTTGACACGTGCAGCATGGCATTCAAATGTGATACAGACTGAACTTATGGCTAGGGGTATCCCATTTGATGTTATTGGAGGTATTAAATTTGCTGAAAGAGCACATGTTAAAGATATTATAGCTTTTTTAAGAATCATTATTAATCATATTGATGCTATATCTTGGCATAGAATACTGCAATTAATAGATGGTATTGGCAATGTACGTGCAACAGAAATAATAACATCTATTAATAAAAAAAATGGTATTATTGAGTTTTCAGAATTTCAAAATAGAAAATATTACGATGAACTAAATAGATTAGAAAATATGTATAATAAAATAATAAATAACGATAATATAAAAATCGATGAAATTTTTAATTTGATTTACGATTTTTATATTCCTTTATTTAAAAAGAATTACGGCAATTATGATGAAAGAGAGCAAGATTTAGAAGTTTTAAGAATTATTACTAGTAATTATGAATCAATAGAAAAATTTTTAGACGATTTCACTCTAGAGCCTCCTAACAATAAATTTCATAATGGAGTATTCCCTGGATCTAAAAATAATAAGGATACAGTAAAAGTTTCCACAATTCATTCAGCCAAAGGATTAGAATGGAATACTGTATTTATACCACATGCTATTGATGGACTTTTCCCCTCTGAAAAAAGTTTATCAACCTTAGAAGATTTAGAAGAAGAAAGAAGAGTCTTTTATGTAGCATGTAGCAGAGCTAAAGAAAATTTATTCATAACCATTCCAGTATATTTAGAAAGTTATAGAGGATATACCAATAAACCTTCAAGATTTATCTATGAAATTGACCCAAAATTTTATTTTATTGAAGGGAATGATTAATTTTGAATTATATAAAACTTTAATCTGTGAGCAAAAATTTATAATATTACTTGAAATGTTGTAGTTTTTTTATTGAAAAAATTTTATTTTTATTCACGGATTCAGGTGATGATTTAAAAAAATTTTTTGCAAATATCAAAAATCAAAATGGCAGAGATAAAATGAATTAAATTCAAAAATATAAAATTACCATGGCAGATTATTCAATTACATCCGTTAAAAAGTAAAATTACAATGGTAAAATATAAAATTATAAATCAATAAAATATAATTGCACTTATAAAAAAGATTTTTACAATAATAATTTAATGAGAAAGTAAGTAACTGATTTTATTTTTATTATGGTGATTGGGCGTATGGTAATACGTTTCTATGATGAGTTTTTCATTGGGGCGAGTCGTAAATTGCTCCAACAATGAGGTTTTCATGAAAGCGACGAATTTAGTTGTTGCTTCAAAAATAGGATTATTTATTTTTTTTGTATAATCCCCTTATTATATTATTTTTTTCTTTTTTTAGAAACTTTATCAGAGATGATCTCTGTGCCTACCACTGTAATTATACCAGCTAACATCAATAGCAAAGCTACGAAAAATTGATTATCTATATTGGGGAGGTAATATTGGTATTGTACAATGTAAGGTTTGAAATTAATAAGATCGCCGTTAGCATTTATAAGTGCGCCATATTTATTTTGTAAAATTAGCCCGTGAGTATGATCTATGCTATATTTCCAAGGCCATATTAGAGCGAGAGAGCCTATGACAAATCCTGCTAATACACTCAAAGTTTCATTATAAAATTTTTTAAGTAAAATAGAAAGAACATAAGAGATCAAAATCAAACCTAAGATAGAGCCAATTGCAAAAGGTATTAATATTTTTAGATTTAATGTTGTGACAGCATCTAACATAATTAGTTTATAATTACCTAAGATTAAAAGCAGATAAGAGCCAGATATACCAGGTAATATCATGCCAGATGTGCCAATTATACCACATAATAATATATAAAATAGATTATCATTTTCATTTATGGGACTCATAAATACCATTAAAATAGGTATAGATATTCCTATTAATAATAACAACCAATCCCACCATCTTAGTGATTTCAAACCTTTTATTATTATCCAGGCCGAGCCTATTATTAATCCAAAAAAGTATGCCCATGTATAGATAGGATAGTGCAAAAAAAGATATTTTAGTAAAAAAGCTACTGAAAATAAAGCTATCAATACGCCTGTAAAGACTTGTAATAAAAAATAAAAATCTATATATTCGATTAATTCTTTTATTTTGCCTTTGAATAATAGTTTAATAGCAGTAAAATTAAAATTTTTTAGTGCATTTATTAATCTTTCATATATATTTGTTATGAGTGCTATAGTGCCACCAGATACACCAGGTATAACATTTGCAGTGCCTATCGCTATGCCTTTTAATATTAAAACTAAGTCTACCATATTAAATTTTATTTATTTTATTCAAAGATTGAAAGCAAAATTGTTAAAAAAATTTCAAATATTATACATATTTATTACATAGCCAATTGATTTTTCTTTTTTAAAATAACATAATATCCTGTAGTAATAAAATCTCTAAAAAATGGTATTTTATTAAAAGGAAAAAAAAGTTTTAATGATTTCATATTAAATTTAATTTTAAAAGCTGGATTTATGATATAATATCTTTCCCATATTATATTTAGATTGCTATCTTTGAGTGTATGTTTAAACTTTTCTGTTGTTATCCTGGTATCATAAATTTCTAACAAATCATTTATAATTATTTCATTTTCACCAAATAATTGCAATAATTTTTTATAAGTATGGTATGGCAAAAGATGAATATAAGGTAAATGACTTAAAATTTTGTTTTTACATATTTGTTGATGACCTCCAAAAGGACTAAACCAAGGTGGGAAATTTATAAAAATCATTCCATTGTCTGATAAAAATCTATCTATGTTTTTTAAAAAATTGTTTTGGCAAGGTAAATGCTCTAATACATCCCTTGCAATGATAACATCATAGGTGTCATTAGGTTGCAAATCGCAAACATCACCGACAATCAAATGGGGAGCATTGTTTAAATTAAAAGTTTCATATATCTTTTTACCATCAGTTATTCTTGAGCTACTGATATCTATACCTGTGCAAGTCCATTGTCTTTTGACAAAAGGTAAAAGATTGCCGCCTTCTCCGCAGCCTATTTCTAATAATTTTTGTTTTTTATTAATATCTATAAATGGGCTTAATAATGGTATTATTACTTTTTCACATACTTCAGCTTGCATTTTGAAATAAGCTATGCGATCGGAATGTCTTTTTTGCATTTTTTTGCAAATTTATGTCTTTTCAATTAATAATATTGAAGATCGTAAAATTATTTTCTAGTGTTTATCTTTTAAGAATACATTTTTTTTTAATAATTTTAATAATATATTTGCATTAAAAAAAAAATGAATTTATTTTCAAAAATCAGAGATGCGATATTGCGTAGAATATCTAAAAATATACACCCTACAATGATATTAGGATACAAACAAAATAGTGAGTATCTCGATGATGTACGTATAAGTAATACAACTGTAATAAATGCTAGAGAAAATTTAAAAATAGCTAATCATGTTTTCATTGGACATTATAATTTCATAGAAGCTAGTAATGGAATAATAATCGAAGAGGGTTGCCAGATTTCTAATTTTGTGTCTATAACCACACATTCTAGTCATATTTCTATTAGACTCTATGGAGCAGATTATACAAAATACAAAAATCTATATGGGTATGTAACTGGTCCTATTCATATAGGTAAATATACATTTATAGGCCCTCATAGTGTTATAATGCCAAATACTACAATAGGTAAAGGTAGTATAGTAACTGCATTTGCTTATGTCGAAGGAGAATTTCCTGATTTTTCTATTATATCAGGCAATCCAGCTAAAATAATAGGGGATACACGTCAAATAGATAAAATTTTTTTAGAAAATTATCCAGAATTACAAATTTTGTATGATCAATGGGCGAGATAAATTATCTAGATTAATTTTTGTCAATAATGATAAAAATTTAAGTTAATTTACGGAGGACAATTAGCACAAAATGAAGCGAAAAGATTTGTACTAAGGTATCTATCACCTCTATCTGGGAATATAGTAACTATATTTCCAGATTTAATTTTTTCTGCTAATTTGAGAGTACCTGCTAGGGCAGCTCCACTAGACATACCTGCAAATACACCTTCTTCTCTTGTTATTTTTCTAGCTAATTCAAAAGATTCATTATCATTTACATAAAAGTGCATATCAAATAGAGAGGAGTCGTAGATAGATGGCACTATAGCTTCTTCTAAATTTTTCAAACCTTGAATCTTATGATTTTTTACAGGTTCTATAGCTACGATTTTTATATTTTGGATATTTTCTTTTAGGAATTTCCCTGTTCCCATTAAGGTACCTGTAGAACCAACACCACAAACGAAATAATTTATTTGACATGGCATTTGATTTAGAATTTCTGGACCAGTAGTTTCGTAATGTGATTGTGGATTTGCTGGATTAGAAAATTGATCTGGCATAAAATATAAGTCTGAATAATCATTCAATAATTTCTTAGCTCTGATTATAGCTCCATCAGTATTTTCTTTAGCTGGAGTGAGCACTAGTTTAGCGTTATAAGATTCGAGAATTTTTCTTCTTTCTAAGGAAACACATTCAGGCATAAAAAGTTTAATTTTGTAACCTTTAATAGCAGCTATCATAGCTAATGCTATTCCAGTATTGCCGCTGGTAGCCTCTATTATTGTTTTTTCTTTTGTTAATATTCCTTTTTTTTCAGCATCATTTATCATGTATAATGCAGGTCTATCTTTAATAGATCCACCTGGATTCTGTCCTTCTATTTTGGCAAATATTCTAATTTCTGGAAAATATGGATTTAATTTTTTAATTTCTATTAGTGGGGTATTACCTATGTAGTCTAAAATACTCGTGGTCATACGATATTTTTGAGAGTTAATTATTTTTTTGATAGTTTTCTACTCCAGTAATTGTATTTGTTCCATCATTTTCATTAAAAAATAATTCAAATGTATGTTCTGTAATGGATGTTATTTGACCTGTTCCAAAAAATGTACGAGAAATATAAGGATCTCCACAAGTAATTGATTGACTATTTATTATAATACTGGTATTTACTGTAATGGGCTCTGTAAAATATAATTCTAAGGTACAATTTGTATAATTGCGAAATTTATTAACGTTTGCATATTTGTTTTTTGTTTGAGAAATAGAAATATTATCGGTATAAGTGTATGTATTGCCACTAGCATTATCAGTAACTGTATATGTACCAGCCCAGGTATCAGCTTCATTCTTTACTCTGACTATTCTAGTTTTAATAGACGTGTTGCCATTAGAATCAGAAGCTTTATAAGTAAGTGTATAATTTCCAACTAAATCTTTGTTTACATTTCCTGTAACAGTTACAGGTACCACACCATCTACATCATCTATAGCGGTAGCTCCTGGATCCATCCATTGAGTGTTTAAAGCTATAGAAGTATCTGAGGCTCCATTTAAATATATTATTGGCGGGGTAGTGTCGCCATTGGTAGTATTACCATTATTATCATTTTCATCTTCACATGCTACAAAAAACGTGCTCAATGAGATTAATAATAAAATTATAAATGTTTTTGTTTTCATAATATATTATTTTGATTGTTGACAAATTATTATTGCGAATTTATAGATTTTATTTTTTTTAATACAAATTTTTTAATTTCATCAATCAGTATTATATAATTGTCTTTATTTTCGCCTCCCATAATAGCTATGTTAGGTTGTCCACCACCTTTACCATTAATAATTGGTGAAGCAATATTTATCAAATCTTTTGTGGTAAAATTATATTTTTTTATAACTTCATCTGCTAAAACAAAAGCTACATTAGCTTTTTCAGATTTACTAGAAGCTAGTACTGCTATTATATTCTTATTAAATGTTCGCAAAATAAAAGATAGTGGTCGCATTTGATCTGCAGTTATATCAATTATTTCTCCTATGAAATGCAAATTATCAATTTTTTCTGCTCTCTCAATTAAATTGCGAGCAATATTATTCAATTTTTCCTTTATTAATTCGTCATTTTGTTTGGTTAATTCTTTATTTTTTTCGATCAAATTTTCTACACTTTCTAAAGGTCTATTGGTTTTCAAAATAGATTTGATATCAGATAAAATATCATAAGTTTCTTGAAAAATTTCAATAGCTTTCATCCCTGTAACAGCTTCTATACGTCTAATACCAGAAGCTATAGCTGTTTCATTGATTATTTTGAAGCAGCCAATATCACCTGTAGCTTTCACATGAGTGCCCCCGCATAGCTCTTTGCTATCACCAAATTTAATCATTCTAACACGTTCATCATATTTTTCACCAAATAGAGCTATAGCTCCCATGTCTATTGCTTGCTGATATGAGATATTTCTATGTTCTTCGAGTTTATAATTATCTTGTATCAACTTATTTACCAGTTTTTCTATATCATTTAATTGCTGACGAGATAACTTTTCATAATGAGAAAAATCAAATCTTAGATAATCGGGATGCACGAGGGATCCTTTTTGTTCTGCATGTGGCCCTATTATTTGCCTCAGAGCATGATGAAGTAAATGAGTAGCTGAGTGATTTCTCATTGTAGAAAATCGTTTTTCTACATCTACTTTTGCAATGAAGATTGATTGCAAATCTTGTGGTAGTTTCTCAGCTATATGAATGATCTCTCCATATTCTTTAATAGTATTTATGATAAATATAGTTTCTTTATCAGAATAGATGATTCCACTATCACCCACTTGTCCACCACTCTCAGCGTAAAAAGGAGTTTTATCTAAAACTAAATGATAAAAAGTTTTATTTTTTTGAACTGTTTTGCGATATTTAATTATTTTTACTGGACATTCTAATGTATCATATCCTACAAATTCACTTTCACCTTCATTTATTATTATCCAGTCTGCAGTATCTACTTGCGCAGATTGGCGGCTACGTTCCCTTTGTATATTTAAAAATTCTTCGAATTTTTTGATATCAACAGATAGACCTTTTTCTTTTGCCATGAGTTGAGTAAGGTCGATAGGAAAGCCGTATGTATCATAGAGTTCAAAAGCAAACTGTCCATCGATGATTTTAGCATTTTTATTGTTTTCGATATATTGTTCGAAAAGTTTAATGCCACGCTCAAGAGTAGAGAGGAAGGTGATTTCTTCATGTTTGATAACTTTTTCAATTAGTTCAGATTGTTGTTTTAGTTCAGGAAAAATCTCACAATAGTGTTCTATAAAAGTTTGACTAATTTTATGAATAAAAGGTTCAGAAATATTCAAATATTGATAGCCATATCTAATAGCACGTCTGAGGATACGCCTAATGACATATCCAGCTTTCACATTTGAGGGCAATTGCCCATCGGCTATAGCACAGCTAATTGCTCTTGTGTGATCTGCTATCACTCTAAAAGCTATATCTTTTTGTGGATCAGCTTTATAAGGTATTCCTGATAATTGTTCGATTTTTTTAATTAATGGTTGAAAAAGATCTGTATCGTAGTTAGAGCTTACATTTTGTAGTACTCTTGTCAATCTCTCTAATCCCATACCAGTATCTACGTGCTTTTTGGGAAGTAGAGATAGCGATCCATCTGCATTTCTATTATATTGAATAAAAACTAAATTCCACAATTCTATTACTTCAGGATGATTTTTATTTACTAGGTTAGCTCCAACTGATTCTTTTCTTTCTTCTTTGCTACGCAGGTCTATATGTATTTCTGAGCAGGGACCACATGGACCTATATTACCCATTTCCCAGAAATTATCTTTTTTATTACCAGGTAAAACATGGTCAGCTGGCAACACACTGAGCCACACTTTTTTAGCTTCAGTATCTTCATCGAGATTTTCGGCTGTATCACCTTCGAAATAAGTAGCATAAAGTTGATCAATATCGATTTTGTAAATATCAGTCAAAAGCTCCATTGCCCAATGAATAGCTTCATTTTTAAAATAATCACCAAAGGACCAATTGCCGAGCATTTCAAACATTGTATGATGGTAATGATCTAGGCCTACTTGCTCAAGATCATTATGCTTTCCACTCACTCTCAAGCATTTCTGAGTATTGGCTACACGTTTATATGGCGGCTCTTGTAAATCTAAAAAAATATCTTTGAATTGATTCATTCCTGCATTTGTAAACATCAGAGTAGGATCATTTTTTATCACAATGGGTGCACTAGGTACTATGATATGGTCTTTTTTTCTAAAAAAGTCTAAAAAATTCTTTCTAATTTCATAACTAGTCATAGGCATAGTAAAAAAATTTTTACAAAGTTAAGTATAATATTGCAAAATATTAATATGTGAATTTGAACAATAAATTTGAATCAGAAATCTTAATTAAAAAAAATAATATAAATTTGCTAAAAATAATTAAAATTAATATTTTCCTATGAAAAATGAAATGGAACTAAATTTATTTGAATTTAATGAAAATGATGATTTGAAAAAAAATGTTTCGGTATATTTTAATAAAGAACCCTTAATTAAAGTACTAGATGATTTTGAGCAAATGAATGATATAAATAAAATTAAAAAAGAATTTTTATATCTTATTCAAATAATTGAAAATCCAAAGGAAGATCGAGTTGGATTAATAAGCATTAATAATAAAGGAGATATAATTGAATGTAATAAATATTATATAATAACCGAAATAAATACAATTTTAAAATCCCAAACCATTGAACGTATTCATTATTATATTAAAAGACTAAAGAAAAGTTTATTAGAAGTAAAAACCAATAAAATAAATGATCTTAATTTAAATCAATGGAAAAAATATGATAACATATTAACAGATAGCTTATGGATATTAGATAAAAGAGATAGTTCTGGGGCTCATAATGCCGGCTATTGGGGTAATTTCATACCACAAATACCAAATCAATTTTTGCAAAGGTACACTAAAAAAAATGAATGGGTTTTAGATCCATTTCTTGGAAGTGGAACTACTTTAATAGAATGTAAAAGATTGGGCAGGAATGGTGTTGGAGTAGAGCTATTGCCAGAAGTAGTAGAATTGGCTGAACATAACATATCATTAGAAACAAATATTTATAATGTTAAAACAGAAATACTCAACGCAGATAGTACTAAATTAAATTT
>LFSZ01000063.1 GCA_001512885.1 Rikenellaceae bacterium DTU001 | reverse complement strand
TCGACAGTCTGGGCATAGTGGTGGGGCACTGAGTATTTTCAGGCCTTGATAATCGACTACATCGGCTTCTAATTATTTCATTAGAGAATAAAGATTGTCTAAGAATTCTTTATTCTCTTCCTTACTCATAGCAAGGTATTTACTGGTATTTTCTACAATTTTTTTCATGAATAAAAATTTTTGTAAAAATATAAAAATTATTTAACATATAAACTTGAAAAACTTAAACATTTATAAATTTTTTTATTATTGGACAGTCAAATATAAACCACAAAGTTCACTAATAATGCTCAAGGAACGCTGTGATGAGTGAAACTTTGTATAATATCTTCGTGCTCTTTGTGGTTAAAAAATAACCTATTTGTAACAATCTAAAATTTGATTACCCACACTATCCGTTATAGAACTAAATATTATGCATACCCCATTATTTTGTAAACTATTAAGCCTAAGACTTCATGAAAAAGATTATTAGTTACCCCTAATGCTGAAGCATCAGGCAAAAAATAAAAAGAAGGAGATATAGCTTGTAGAGATTTGATTGGAGCTACAGGATAAGCAATGCAATCTATTCCTTGCTTTAAAAAACATTTGTATGCTCTTCTAAAATGCATAGAAGATGTGATCAGTATAGTCTTGTCATAGGGTATTTTTAAAGAATCTAAAATATTTTTTGAGAAAACTGCATTTTCATAAGTATTATTAGATGTTGATTCTACTATAAATATCGAGTCGGGATAGCCTATATCTACTAATGCTTGTTTTAACAATTCAGCTTCTAATATATCTCTATGTATCATAGAACCACTGCCACTACTTAAAAGTATTTTTTTTACCTTACCTTGATTGTACAATTTCAGTGCCTGCATTATTCTATCAGGATTATGCATAAAAACGATATTACTATCTTGAGTTTGAGTAACTATGCCACCACCTAAAACTATAGCTATCTCATAAGTGCTATCAGGTAATGGATTTTTTGGTATTTCCCAAAATCTACCAACATTGGTAACCAAAAAAGGATTAGAAAAAATATAAAGTAATATCACAGCAACCAAAACCCATAATTTTTTATTTTTTTTTGAAAAAATAGCTATTACTAAAAGTAAAAAAACTATAAATAGAGGATTGATTACAAAGTCAAATATTTTTGAAAGATAAAAAAATAATGAATCCATTCCGATTTATTAATTATTTTAATAAAAGACGATAAAAAATTATTTTTGAATTGTTATATTTTTTCAAAATACATTGTTTTTTATAATATTTTCGAAATAATTAATAGTTTTTATTAAGCCAGTTTTCAGATGTATTTTAGGTTCCCAATTGAGGATAGTTTTAGCTTTAGTGATATCAGGTTGCCTTCGAATAGGATCATCTTCGGGCAAAGGCTGATAAACGATTTTTGATTTAGAATTTGTCAGCTTTATAATCATTTCAGCTAATTCAATTATTTTAAATTCATCAGGATTTCCTAGATTGATAGGACCAGTTATATGGTCATTAGTGTCCATCAACTTGATAAGTCCATCTATCATATCATCTACATAACAAAAACTACGTGTTTGATTACCATCTCCATAAATAGTGATAGGTTTATTTTGCAAAGCTTGAATTATAAAATTAGATACTACTCTTCCATCATTTGGGTGCATACGAGGCCCATAAGTATTAAAAATACGAGCAATTTTTATTCTTACTTTATTTTGAAAATAATAATTTATAAACAACGATTCTGTACATCGTTTGCCTTCATCATAGCAAGAGCGTGGTCCAATAGGATTTACATTACCCCAATATTCCTCATCCTGAGGATGTATGAGAGGGTCACCATATACTTCACTAGTGCTTGCTTGTAGTATTTTACCTTTTACTCTTTTGGCTAAACCAAGCATATTTATAGCTCCCATTACAGAGGTTTTTATAGTTTTAATAGAGTTATATTGATAATGTATTGGAGATGCTGGACAAGCTAAATTATAAACCTCATCTACCTCTAAATATATAGGATGAATAATGTCGTGTCTAATGAATTCAAAATATTTATTAGAAAGTAAATGAGCAATGTTATCTTTTGATGAAGTAAACAAATTATCTAAACATATAACTTCATTACCTTCATTTAATAATCTTTCGCATAAATGAGAACCTATAAATCCAGCCCCACCAGTTACTAATATTCTTTTATGTATCATTTATTTATTTTTTTAAAATTAAAACCTACAACTTATCTATTTTGATCTTATTCCGCTGTAGTCTCTATCTAACTTTCATAAAATTTTAATATGTTCTAACACCTATACAATAATAAAAAAATCCTTTTTGTTTCATTTCTCTTGCATCATAAATATTTCTACCATCAAGTACTAATGGAGTTTTCATTAATTTTTTAACTAAATCCCAATCTGGCAACCTAAATTCTGTCCATTCTGTTACTAGCAACAGAGCATCTGCATCATTTAGTGGCTCATACATATCATTAGCATATTCTATTTTGTCTCCCAGCCTTCTTTTAGCTTCATCTATACTAACTGGATCATAAGCTATCACTTTAGCATTTTTTTCTAATAGTTTATCTATAATAACTAAAGATGGAGCTTCTCTCATATCATCAGTATTAGGCTTAAAAGATAATCCCCACAGTACAATTTTTTTGTCAGATATATCGCCATTATAAAATTTAATTAATTTTTTTACTAATATACTTTTTTGATCCTCATTAATATTTTCGACAGCTTGAAGTAGACGTAGGGGATATTGATTTTCTAATCCAGATTTTATAAGTGCTTTCACATCTTTTGGGAAGCAGCTACCACCAAAGCCAATACCTGGGTATAAAAATTTATTACCTATTCTCGGATCAGAGCCTATGCCTAGTCTAACCATATTAACATCGGCACCTAATATCTCACAAAGATTAGCAATATCATTCATAAAACTAATTCGTGTAGCTAGCATAGCATTGGCAGCATATTTAGTCATTTCTGCCGAAGGGATATCCATAAAAATAAGTGGATGTCCATTTAGAGTAAAAGGCTTGTATAATCTTTGAAAAATCTCTTGAGCTCTATCAGATTCGACTCCAATAACTATACGATCTGGTCTCATAAAATCATTAATTGCGTCACCTTCTTTTAAAAATTCAGGATTAGACGCAACATCGAATTCTATATCTACACCCCTTTTATCAAGTTCATAGGATATAGCTTCTTTAACTTTTTGGGCTGTACCTACTGGTACAGTACTTTTAGTAACTACTACGAGATAATCATTCATATAACAACCAATAGAATGCGCGACGTCTAAAACATATTTGAGATCTGCACTACCATCCTCATCAGGAGGTGTACCTACTGCTATAAAGACCATCTCGGCTCCATCTATTACATTTGCTAAATCTGTATCGAAGCTTATTCTTCCTTTTTCTAAATTTTTTGTAATTAACTCATCTAACCCCGGTTCGTATATTGGAGATAATCCTTTTTTTAATTTATCTATTTTATCTTTATCAATATCTACACAAACAGTATCTACACCTACTTCAGCAAAACATACACCCGTTACTAAACCTACATATCCTGTCCCTACAATTACTATTTTCATAAAATTATTTTTTTGCAAAATAAATAATTTTTTAGAAACTATAAAATTATCTTTCGCATATAACTAGATAACTAACAAGGAGAAAAGATGATGAGGTGAAAGGTGAAATGATAACAAGAAAAAGTGGATACAAGGTTTAGACATTTAATATTTTAGAATTTTTTGTAAAGTTTCTTTTTGTATTTATAAATAATATCCTTAGAATATCTATTGAATATATTGACAAGCTATTAAAAATAATAATATTATTGTAAAATATTTGAAAATATCTATATATTTGTAAAAAATTTATTATGAAAAAATCATTATTGGGAATTTTATTATTTCTTTTCTCTTTTATATTATTATCACAAAATTCATTTAGACTATATCATCAAGGAATGCCTTTAATAAATCATGACTCTCTGTATTTTTATTTGGATAGTAGCCAATACACAGTAGAATATATGCTTTTAGGTATAGAAAATATTAGCAATACAGATAAAAATGTCAAAGTAAAAAAGAACGAAATATTAATCGTACCAGGATCAGAAAATACTTTTTGCTGGGGTATGTGTTATACATCATCAGTATATATTTCTACTAAATATATAACCATACAAGCTCATACTACAAATAATACTGATTTTTATGGTGAATACTACCCAAAAGGAAATTTAGGTACTTCTATTATAATGTATACTTTTTTTGATATAAATAATCCAGACGATAGCGTCAGTGTAGTTGCATTTTATATAGCAACGCCTGTTAATACAGAAAATTTTGATTTATGTAATAATTATTCTCTATATCCCAATCCTAGTTCTGGCAAAATATACCTTAAAAAAAGTTTTACAAATGAAGCAATAATAACAATTTATAATCCTTATGGTATTAAAGTATATGAGAGTTTAATAGAAAATAATGAAATAGATATATCTATGTTATCAGATGGATTATACATTTATAGAATTTTAGTAGATGGTGAAATAAAAGGATCAGACTATTTATTAATACGAAGTAATAAATAAAAAATTTTGTTCTTTTTTAGGGGGAGAAGTGCTAAAAAAATTATATATCAACACAAAGTCATGCCAATTTGTTTTTTAGCTACGTCTACATATTTTATTTTTACTCTTACTCGGTCTCCTAATTTGTATTTAATACCCGTACGATGTCCTACAAGCATATAATTATTTTCGTCTAAATAATAATAGTCATCCTTCATATCTACCATATGCACCAAACCTTCACATTTTTTACCATCTAATTCTACAAACAATCCCCACTTGCTCACACCAGTTATATATCCTGTAAATACTTTACCTACTTTATCTAACATAAACTCTGCTTGTTTATACTTGATAGAATCCCATTCTGCATTTTGAGCTTTCTCTTCCATTTCACTTGCGTGTTTACACTTTTCCTCTAATTCTGATATTTTTTCATATCTTATTTTGTTGTTTTTAGCTAAATATGACTTTAATAAACGATGAACCATGATGTCAGGATAACGACGAATAGGCGAGGTGAAATGAGTATAATATTTAAAGGCTAAACCATAATGCCCTATATTGTGTGTAGTATATATAGCACGAGACATTGTACGTATTGCTATCTGATTGATCATATTCTCTTCGGGTCTATCTGCTACTTGCTCAAATAAATGATTCATAGATTTAGCTAGAGCTACTTCATTTTCCAGGTTCAATTTATATCCTAATTTTCTTAAAAAAACAGCAAAATTGGCAATTTTTTCCGCTGAAGGCTTATCATGAACACGATACACAAAAGGTAATTCTCTATTAAATTTTTGTTTTAATATTAAACCTATGTATTCTGCCACAGTTTTATTAGCTAAAAGCATCAATTCCTCTATTAATTGATTAGCCTCTTTTTGTTCTTTTGTGACTATATCGATGGGTTTTTTTTGCTCATTCAAAATAAAATTTATCTCTTCAGAATGAAAATTTATAGCTCCACGTCTAAAGCGATCTGCACGCAAGATCTGAGCCAAATCATTTAATGTGCGTAAGGCGTCATGGTTTACATCATCTCTTTTACCTTCTATTATTTGCTGCACTTCTTCATAATTAAATCTATAATCTGAATTAATAACAGTTTCATAAAAATCACTACTTAGCACTTTTGCCTTACTATTCATTTTTAAAATTACTGAAAATGCTAATCTATCTTCGCCAGGTTTCAATGAACACACATCAGCAGACAGTCTTTCGGGGAGCATGTGAAGTGTTCTATCCACTAAATATACCGAAGTAGCTCTTTGATATGCTTCTTTATCAATTTTGCTTTGTGGCTTTACATAATGAGTGACATCAGCTATATGTATACCTATCTCATAAGTATCATTGTCCAATTTTTTGAATGAAATAGCATCATCGAAGTCTTTAGCTTCAGCGGGATCTATCGTGAAAGTAAGCACATCACGAAAATCTTTTCGGTATTTTATGTCGGTTTCTTTGATTTCTTTTGATATGTCTAAGGATTCTTGCAAAACATCTTCAGGAAAATCTAGATGAAATCCATTGTTTACTAGTATAGACAGCATCTCTACTTCATTTTCACCAGGTTGTCCTAATACACGTATTATCTTACCTACAGGAGATCTAATTCCTTTTTCCCATTCTACTAATTCCACCACTACTTTATCACCTTCTGTAGCTCCATTTATTAGTTCCTTTGGGATTACAAATTCTACTGGCATCCTGGGGTCGTCAGGTATCACATAACCGGCGTATTCGCCTTTTTCGAAAACCCCTACAAATTGATTTCTATTGCGTTCTAACACTTCTATTACTATGCCTTCGGGCTTTCTATTTTTTCGTTTTGGCAATAGTCTTATTTTTACTTTATCACCCGGAAGTGCTTGTCCAGTATTTGGAGCAGCTATAAAAATATCTTCATTTAGATCTGGGTTAATAAAATAAGCCTTACCAGTACTTTTGAAATCTAATTTACCTATTAAAACACTCGGAGGGGCTTCTTTTTCTATGATTTGGGGGGCTAACTGATATTTGCCTCTGCCTACACGAATTAATGCTCCTAATCTACATAATTTTTCTAATCCTTTAGCTACTTTTTGCCTATCTTCTAAATTTGTATAGCCTAATTGTGCTGATATTTGCTTATAATTAAAACTCTCATCAACTGATTGTTTAAATATTGCTAAGATATTAGCTAATAATGGCTCTTGTTCTATCTTTTCTAGATTATCTTTTATATTTTTTGTTTTATTCTTTTTGGGTTGTTTTTTAGTCATAATTCAAATAAAAGTTTTGTATTTTTTGCAAAATTAATTTAATCTATTAATTTATACGTATCTAATTGTATAAAAAAATCAATCATCCTTTTATAAAAAAAACCTCAATTACTTCAATTTTTTTTTAATCTCTGTCATAAAATCTATACCAAAATATCAAAGTTTTATTACATTGGTAAAAGGGATGTTTGTAAACAAAAATTTTGTCGTACTTAAATTTTTTATGGCAAATTTAAGCATTTTTTGTAAATTATTCTTAATATTAATTTTTTATCTAAATATCAAAATTGAATATATAATTAACAATGATTTTAGATTAATTACACTTTTTTTAAATTATTATGTTCTCACTGATAATTTTTTTTTGATATAGTATAAAAATTGGGACTTTCATTAATGGAAATACTTGAGCAAATAACCTAAATTTATAAATGTTATTTTTACTGATGATTTTTATGTATTTTTGTTTAAAAAGAAATTAAAAATCATATTTAAAAAAATTGAAATCAAACTTTATTTTTTACATTTTGATTATTTTTGGTTTTTTTAAAGTATAACAATAATGATATACTTTTTTTATTAAAAAAAATATGAATAATAAGCATATATGAAATTAGTTAAGAAAGATATTTTTCCATATATTTATCTTGTTTTAATCTCCTTACTAATATTAGGTATTTTTTATTCATTATTTTTAATTTCTGTATCTGAAATTACTTTAGCTCTAGTGTGGCTAATAGAGGGCAATTATAAAGATAAATTAAGTAAACTCAAAAAGCAACCATATGTAATTTTATGGATATCCTTATATATTTTTTTAATTATTGGTTTGTTTTATTCTACTGATCTCAAATATGGCTTTAATGATTTACGAGTAAAATTGCCTATGCTTCTACTACCATTAGCTTTTGCTACTATCACACCACATGATTTTTTATATAAATATTTTAATAAATTTTATTTATTTTCATCATTAATTTTTGTATTAATACCAATAATAGCTTATATTACAGGCTTGATAGCTAGCGTAAAAGATATATCTTGGTACCAAAATCACATTAGAGCCTCATTATTGATCACTATTGCTATTGCTATTATATTATTTTCACCTGAAACTATTAAATTTAAAAAAAATAGAATTGTTATTCCGATTTTAATTATTTTATTTATTTTTTTTCAAATATTAATAGCATCATTAGCTCCATTTCTTCTTTCAATAATGATTTTTATCATTTGGCTAACTATTAAAATATATACAAAAAACAAATATATAGCGATAACTTTTTTGTTATTACTATTAATTGGTTTACCATTAGGTATGTTTTTTTGGTATCAAAGTTTTTTTGGTATACCTAAACAAATTTCTAAAAATGATATAAAAACTTTAGAAATAGAAAACAAAAATCTATTTAATCCATACTTAATAGACGAAAGCCTTGTAATAGCTTGGAATGAAGTGAGTGAAAAATCTATAAATGAAAATAATCCATTAGCTGATATCACCTATTATACAGCTGTCAGATTTTTAGCTTCTAAAAATTTGCCCTTAGATTATCGTGGCATAAAAATGCTATCAAAAGAAGAAATAAAAGCAATAGAGCAGGGTATACCTAACTATAGGCTTTTTAATACAATACCAATAATCACTCGCGTATATAATCTCTTTTATGAAATTTATAGAATTAATAAAGATGGACAATTATATTTTTATGGTTCACTAAGTCAGCGATTAATATATTTACAAGCCGGTATATCATTAATAAAAGAGAAACCACTTTTTGGCTGGGGGACAGGAGATGTAAACCTAGCATTTACAAAATATTATTCAAAGAATTATCCTGAAATATCACCTAAATTATATCGAAAGGCACACAACCAATTTGTTACTATAGGAGTTGCATTAGGACTAGCTGGTATGTTATTATTGTTTTCTTTGTGGTTATATCCTATTTTTAATACTAAACTTCGCAAAAATATTTCAAGTCTATGGATATGTCTGTGGGTTATTTTTACTGTTATGATGCTAATAGAAGACATGCTCGAGGGTCAGCAGGCTACTACTATGACAGTATTTTTTTTAAATTTTTATTTACTTTTATTTAAAAATCCTTCAAAAATTTAACGATTTTATTTTAAAAAAATAACTTTATTCAAAAAAAAATATTGTTTTAGAAAATGGTACTTATAATTTTTTGACTTCATAAGAATGATTTGTTGGAAGGGGTTTCATGTAATTTATTTTTGTTATACCTTAAGTATTTTATACGATTATTTGGTAATTAGACGCAATGTATATAGTCTAAAGGTTGTCGATAAGAATATAAATGATTTCAAGATTTAGCTTAGGCCATTTAGAAGAGTAGTTACCAAATACTTACAGAGCTATTTAAATGTGAGATATAATTAAAACTACTTTAAGTATAACAATTATTAATTTCAATATTTTTTTGTTTCTTCACTACTAACCCAATTAGATTTTTATTAAAATTAAATCTAATCATACTTTGAATAAGATGTCAACTATGTATACTACACCGTACTAGATGAAATAATAAAATAAAGAATTGGAAATGAGGGAATAGAAATACAGGAAGCAAATAAATATATCATTAATTGTAAGTCATTAACTATTGAAGCCATATAATGTCTATATTGTGTCTTTGTAATAGTTATTGTAAAAAGTTGTATTTTTATAAACCTCGCCACAAACTTTTAAAAGTTAATATTTTAATCATTGAAGCAAACGAATAGATTTAATATTTGAAAAATATCATTTTAAAATTTTACACGTTCAAAGTTTAATCCATAAGCGGCTGATACTTTCGTGATAGAGAAAAATGCTTTTGGGTCTTCTTCATTAATAATACTTGTTATGTGATTTCTATCTGTACGGCGACATATAACTATTAAAACATCCATAGGTTCTTTAGTATACCATCCTAAACCTTTTAATACACTAACACCTCTACCCACCTCTTTTATTATTCTATCGGCAATTTCTTTATTTTTCTTTGAAAAAATCATAAATTGATAACTCTGCTTATTACCTTCCATTACTAAATCTATTACATAAGATGTTACAGCCATCACTACATAACCATACATTACTTTTTCTATACTATGAAATATAAAATATGTGGAACCGATTATCACTATATCAAATAATAAAATAACCTTGCCAGGTGTTATATTTTTATAATAATTTATGATCAGTGCTATTATGTCTGTACCACCGCTAGCACTACCTTGTGTAAATACTACACCTAATCCTGTCCCACACAAGGTAGCTCCTATAATAGCTGCCATAAATTTATCAGTTACTAATGGTTCTTTGAATAAAAGTTGAAATATAGATAATGCTATTACATTTATTATAATCCCCACTATTGTTTTGATACCAAAACTTGCATCTACGAGCTTGATTGCTAAGACTACTAATATCGCATTGACTACCAATACTGTTAATCCAATTGGAATTTTGAGAGTAAACCATAGTATACTAGCTATACCTACTAATCCACCTCCTATTATTTCTGATGGTATCAAAAATGCATTCCACCCTATAGCATTTAATACTAATCCTATTGTTATTAATAAATATGAACGCACTTCTTTCCAAGACATAATTTTACTTATTTTTTATGAATGACAAAAATAAATAAAATATTTTACTACACTTAATTATAAATTAATGTGATTTTTATGAGAAAATATATCAACCAAAACAATTAATATAACTCGTAAGCTCCAATATCAGGAACGCCATTTGCTATTCTAGGGCCTCCAGAGAGGTCATTATTAATACCCCAAGAAATATTTATCTTGCCAGCATCTATGCAAGGAGAATTATTTTGTAATCTAAAATCACCAATTGAATGATTACGAAATTCAGGATCTTTATTTCTGATGCAATTAATAAATATCGAATCACCTAAATTATATTTAGTGCGCAATAAACAATGATCTAAAGTTAGAAAAAAGTTGTCTATTCCGGGATGTTTATCTATTAAAATTTCTTCTTCTTGATCTCCATACACAATGCAGTTGCCCATGTACACGCTTATAGGACGTATTTGTATATTTCCATTTATATCTTTATAATAATTATTTAATGCTAAAAGTGAGCTAGATCTGTGAGACGTATTCCAAAAATTAACAAAATTACAATGTTTGAACACATAATAACCACCAATAGACAACAAAGCGGAATAGTATTTAGCATTTGCGAAAAGGCAATTTGTGGCAACTATTTTGGCTCCTTGAGCAAATAGACACGCAGTAGACATATTGCGAATAATAGTATTATTAATTTTTAGAGTAGGATTAGCATTAGCTACAGTATCTGCATGTATACCCACATTGCCATTTTGTATGATAGCCCAATCTATCTCATTGTCTTTACTAAGAGCTGATAACCATATTCTATCCCAGCCACCAGCTTGATCTCTATAGAAAGGATCTAATCTATCACTAGTAATTAGCACAGGCTCAAAAGGATTTCCTTTTATTTTTAAACTACCACCTTTATACACCCAAAGCATAGCATTTCTATGCATATATACTTTAGTACCGGCAGGTATCACTAGAGTGCAGTCTTCGTCTACTACAGCTATACCATAGATTACGTGAGGCTTATCGTTTTCCCATACTCCCGAAACCAAGCTATAAGCTGGTAAATATTGTGTAGGGGGGTGGTCAGGAGTATGAAAATATGCGTTCTGACCAAGGGCCGCTAATTTAATTTTTTGATTTTTACCATTTACAATGAAAATTATACTATCTTCTATTATAAATGGTGTATTAGCATCATTAGGATCTATAGTGGCATTAATAAATAAAAATAAGCTATCTTTAGCATCTATTTCTAAATCAATAACTATTGGACCTGGCTCACCGTCTATATTAAATCGAAACATTGAATTGCTACCATTACTTAAATAAACTTTATCTATTAATATAGGTTTAGATGATGTATTATATACTTTTATAATTCTCGTAATAGTAGTGACTGTAGCGAAACTAGTGTCTATAAAAACACTATCTGACGAGAATTTTAATAAACTATATCTATCGTATTCACGCTCAGGATGGCAAGAAATTATTAAAAGAATAAAAAGTAATAAGATTGTTAAATATATGCTTTTAATTTTTTTCATTTTTTTATATAATATTTTAAACAAAATTAAATCATTAATATTAATTCTAAATATTCTTTTTTTTTTAATTTTACTCATTTATAATTTTAAAACAATTAAAAAAAATTATGCTTTTAAAAAATATTACAAAGATAAAAAAAATCTAAATTTTTATAATCACTTTTGCCTTCACCTAAATATTCTATTTGAGCTTTTATAGTTAATTGTAAATTATTAGCAATTTTTTTATACATTTTTATCAAATACAAAATTTATTTTGATTTAAATCAAAATAAATGTGTAATTATATCAATTATATTATTTTATAAATATTATTTTTATGTAAATAATTATTTATAACTTAGCAAAAAAAAATATGGATACATCAAAAATTAAATGGGCTGAATTGCCATTTGGTTATTTTAAAACCGATTATAACATTAGGTGCTACTACAAAAATGGAAGTTGGTCACCTATAGAAGTGAGTGATTCGGAATATTTTCCGATTCACATTGCAGCTACGTGTTTACACTATGGTCAAGAGATATTTGAAGGCTTAAAAGCATATAGAGGCAAAGATGGTAAAATCAGATTATTTAGATGGGATGAAAATGCTAAACGTTTACAATACAGTGCTCAAGGATTAGTTATGGCAGAAGTCCCAGAAGATTTATTTTTTCAAGCTATCAAAGAGGCTGTATTGAGAAATGAAAAATATGTACCTCCTTATGGTACTGGTGCTACTTTATATATCAGACCTCTTGAGATAGGTATTAGCGCTGAAGTGGGAGTGAAAGCTTCAAAAGATTATATGTTTATCGTATTTGTATCACCAGTAGGTCCATATTTTAAAACTGGCTTTAAACCTACTAAAATAGCTATTGAAAGAGATTCAGATAGAGCAGCTCCATTGGGTACTGGTACTTATAAATGTGGTGGTAATTATGCAGCTAGTTTACGTGGTACTATTAGAGCTGCAAAATTTGGTGCAGGCTCTCCTATGTATCTTGATCCTAAAGAAAAAAAATATATAGATGAGATAGGAGCTGCTAATTTCTTTGGAATTAAAAATAATACTTATATTACTCCAGAAAGTTCTAGTATTTTGCGTTCCATAACTAACAAAAGTTTACAGCAACTTGCTAAAGATATGGGGTTAAAAGTAGAATGTAGACCTGTACCTCTTGAAGAATTACCTACTTTCGAAGAAGTAGGTGCTTGTGGTACAGCAGCAGTTATCACACCTATTGGTGAAATTATTGATATGTCTACAGGTGAAACTTATAATTTTTGCCCAGATGGTAAACCAGGACCTATTTCTACTAAATTATATAATACTTTAACTGGTATTCAATTTGGAGATATTCCTGATAAACATAACTGGATTACTATTTTAAATGATTAATAGTTACATTTTAAAAAAAATAGAGGTTCAAATATTTGAACCTCTATTTTTTTTAAAATTTTGTGTAGATTATCTTTTTTTGATTATTTATCTATCTTTTTTAGTACATTTATCAGAATATCAAAAGTTCTTTTTACGCTTGGTATTAGTAATTTCTCGTCAGGACTGTGTACGCCTTTCATCTCGGGGCCTATTGATACCATTTCTAACCAAGGAAATTTTTCACTAAAAAGTCCACATTCCAGTCCAGCATGTATAGCTCTAATTATAGGTTTTTTATTCAAAACTTTTTCAGTTTCCTCAGCTACTATTTTTAGTAAAAAACTTTCTGGATTTGGCGTCCATCCTGGATAACCATCAGTTACTTCTACTTTTGCATCAGCTAATTCAAAAGCAGATTTTACTTTATTGCCAATATTTTCTTTAGCAGATTCTAATGAGCTACGTTGACTAGTGGTGATCATGTACTCATTGTTTTGTCTTTTTATACTTGCTAGGTTGGTGGAGGTTTCTACGAAATCTGGAATATCTTGTGACCATGCAAAAACTCCATGAGGTATAGCATAAAGCAAACGTATTATTCTGTTTGCCAACTCACTATCTAGCCATTTATTAGTTTTTCCCTTTTTTGAAATAGATACTTTGACATCGGGGTCACTAATTTTTAATTCTGTTTTAAAAATATTCTGATATTTTTCTACAATGCTTGCAATTTTATTAAAATCCTTATCAGTATCAAAAGTTATAATTGCTTTAGCTTCTCGTGGTATAGCATTATGCAAATTGCCGCCTTCAATGTCTATAATTTGTATATTTTCATAGTTTACTAACAAATCATAGATGATACGTGTAATTAGTTTAATAGCGTTACCACGTTTCTTTTCTATATCATCTCCAGAATGTCCCCCTTGCAATCCAGAAACAAAAATTTCTGCACTATATTTTTCTTCTCCACTTTGATATTTGATAGGTAAGTAGCCAATGGTATTTTTACCACCAGCACAACCTATGAAAATTTGTCCTTCATCCTCACTATCTAGATTTATCAAATATTTACTTTTTATCATATCATTTTCTAGTGCATTAGCACCGGTAAGTCCAGTTTCTTCATCTACTGTAAAAAGACATTCTATAGGACCTAACCCCTCGATATCACTATCTAGAAGCGCTAGTTGCATAGCTACCCCTATGCCGTTATCTGCACCTAGAGTAGTGCCTTTAGCTTTTACCCATTCATTATCTATGTATGGTTCTATTGGATCGATTAAAAAATTTTTTTCTACATCAGCATTCTTTTCACACACCATATCTACATGACATTGCAGAGCAACCATAGGTTTGTTTTCCCCACCTTTGCTGGCTGGCTTTCGTATAACTATATTTCCTACTCGGTCTTTTTTATATTCTAAGTTTTTAGCTTTAGCAAAATTTTCTAAATATTCAATTATTTTTTCTTCATGTTTAGATGGCCTGGGTATTTGCGTGATTTCATAAAAATACTGCCATACTTTTTGTGGTTCTAAATTTTTAAATGGATTATTCATAATAAATATATTTTTTGCTAAAATATGGTTTTTTTTATAATTAATTTTTTGCAATTTGAAAAATGTATATTATATTTGTAAAAAACATTCAAAAATATGAAAACAATTAAATTTTTGTTAATTTTAGTAGTTGCCTTTATATTTATGGGCAATGTAAATGCACAAACAAATTTAGCTGCTTGGCATTTTGATGTGTTAGCTGCCGCTCCTAATACTCCTAAAATTATCCAAGCTGATTATGGACTTCAATCAAACAGTGCTACTATTTATTTAGACGGTACTCATGGATCATCAGATTGGAATTCTTCTACAACAAACCCAGAATTAACTTCTTTTGGTGGTAGTACTACAAATGATCAACGTCCTAGTCCTAATGCCGGTCAATCTTTAGCATTAGCTAATTCAAGTGCTAATGGTAAAGGTTTAGTATTTGCTCTATCAACTGAAAATTATGAAAATATAAAAATTTCTTATGCTTATAGGGCTACTAGTGCTGGTTTTAAAATTCATAGATGGTTCTACAGCATCAACGGTACAGATTTTATTATAATTGATAGTGTATCTATTACTAGAGATGCAAGTTGGCATACATTAAATATCGATTTTAGTAATATTGCAGCTATAGAAGATCTAAGTTCACTTTTATTAAAAGTAGTAGTAGATTCTGCTAGCTCTGCAAGTGGAAACAATAGAATAGATAATTTTTATATAACTGGAGAAGAAATTACCCCTACAGATACGATCCCCCCTACACT
>LFSZ01000060.1 GCA_001512885.1 Rikenellaceae bacterium DTU001 | reverse complement strand
GGGTTGGGATAATTCTGAGACACATAAAAATTATTTGATCCAGTTAAAAATTGATCTATACCTGTCAAAACTAAGGTTAGCACTGTATCAGGATAATACAAGGTGGTATCTCCTCCCTGCGTCAAGTTTTCAACTAAAACACTATCCAATGCAGCATACTCACAAGTGTGGTTTGCTGTGAAGGTAAAGGAAATTTCCTGGGCATTAAGGTTGATCGCATTAAATCCTGTAAGCAACATAATAATCAGACTCACAGGAATAATTTTTCTGTTTTTTGTAAACCTTTTCATAATTTTTTATTTTTATAATTTTTTCAAATTTATTTTATATTTTATTTAATCAGTAAAAGATTTTATGGGTTTAATATACAAATTTATATAATTTTTTTAATATAAATAAATATTTTTATGATTTAATTAATTTTGATTGGAGGCGTATGATTTGGGGCATATGATTATACACTCACACGATGCGTTTATTTTATTTCCCATTGGGCAAATCGTGAATTGTCCCTATCAATGATTTTTATATTTATTTTGATGCAATATAATTATAACATTTGTAATAAAAAATTTGTAATTTAACAAAAATATTTTCTAAAATTGTGAGATCAGACATACATGATATTTTACAAAAGTATTGGGGTTACACGAGATTTCGTCCTTTGCAGGAAGAGATCATAAGATCTGTTTTGTCTGGTAAAGATACATTAGCATTGATGCCAACAGGTGGGGGCAAAAGTATAACTTTTCAAGTGCCAGCACTAGCTTTAGAAGGCATGGCTATTATTATTTCACCTCTGATAGCTCTCATGGTAGATCAAGTAGAAAATTTACAACAACGTAATATCGAAGCTGCTGCTATACATAGCGGGCTCACGCAGAGAGAGATTGAGCTTATATTACATCGTTGTATTTATAAAAAAGATATTAAGCTGCTATATGTATCCCCCGAGAGACTACAGACACAATCATTTAGAGAAAAATTAGCTAAAATGTCAATAAGTTTTGTAGCTGTAGATGAAGCTCATTGTATATCTCAATGGGGTTATGACTTTAGACCTCCATATTTACAAATAGCTTCTATCAGACAATATTTCCCCGATATTCCTATTCTTGCTGTTACCGCTACAGCTACCCCCAGAGTAATAGATGATATTATTGATAAATTAGAACTTAAAAGTCCACAAATATTTAAACAATCATTTTATCGTGAAAATCTCATTTATAATGTGATAGAAACTGAAGATAAAATAGGGAAAATATTAAAATTATTAAAAGAATTCAAAGGCACCTCGATCATATATGTGAGAAATAGAAAAAAAACTGTAACCATTGCTAAACATTTACAATCATTAGGTTTTTCGGCTATATATTACCATGCAGGACTATCTGCAGATGAACGCGAAAAGAGACAAAAGGCGTGGATAAATAATAGATATCGCATAATGGTGGCTACCAATGCCTTTGGTATGGGTATAGACAAACCTGATGTGCGACTGGTTATACATTTAGATATACCCGATAGTATAGAATCTTATTTTCAAGAAGCTGGTAGAGCGGGTAGAGACCTTAAGCTTTCTTATGCTTTTCTTCTTTATCATCCTACAGATATTGAAGATTTCAGAAATAATATCAAAAAAAACTTTCCGACATTAGAGACAATAAAACAAGCATATAAGCTACTCTGTCAATATTATCAGTTAAATATAGGAGAAGGTGAAAATGAAATTTTTCAATTTTATATTAATGAGTTATTAAAGGATCAAGATATCTCAGCAGTAGATTTTTATAATAGTATTTTGATACTAGAAAAAGCTGGATATTTGGCTCTGAGTGAAGGGATAAAAACAAAATCCAGATTACATTTTTTGATTGATAAAAACACTCTCTACAAATTTCAGTTAGAACATCCAGAGTGGAATGAATTTATAAAAAATCTAACACGCACATATTCAAACCTTTTCTCAGAATATACTAATATATCAGAAGATAATATTGCACTAAAAACAAAAATGTCAATAAACGAAGTACAAAATTCTCTTTTAGCTCTCAAAGAACAAGGTATTTTAGATTACTTGCCATCTGCAGGCGAAAATACGATTACCTTTCTAAAAGCATGTATTGATGAAGCTGACATAATATTACCAAATATGATCTATGAAGATAGAAAAAAAATAGCCACATCTAATGCAGAAGCACTAATATCATATATATTGAACCAAACCAAATGTCGTAGTCAAATCTTATTAGAATATTTCGGTGAAGAGTCATTAATAAGATGTGGCAGATGTGATGTATGTGTGGCAAGAAATGAAGTAAATTTATCAAAATTAGAAATGGATAAAATAATTAATCTGATAAAACCGCTTCTACGTGATAAGCCAATGAATGAAAGTGAAATATTAGAGCAATTTTCAATAATGGACGAAATAAAGATAATGAAAGTGATTTCTTGGCTTATTGAGACAGATAAAATCATAAGATTACCAGATATGCGACTAAGATGGAAGAGGTGAAAATATTTTTACACATTAATCGATTGCTTTATTACATTTTGTATATACCACTCAGGTCGAAGATACCAGCATCATCTATATAAACATCTACAATATCCCCGGGGTTTAATTCTTTTTTAGAAAAAATAAAAACAATTTGATCTATCTCTGGAGCATCCCATTGACTGCGTGCTTCATAAATACCTGTTTCCTCATTTTTTTTGTCTACCATAGCTTTTATGGTTTTGCCTATTAAACTTTTATTTCTCAAAAAAGATAATTCTTCGTGTATATTTATCAATTCTTGGGCTCTTTTTATTCTAGTCGATACTTTTAATTGTGGCAATAGAGCTGCGAACGTACCTTCTTCATCAGAGTAATCAAATACCCCTATACGTTCAAATTGCATTTCTTTAATAAATTTTTTCAATTTATTAAATATTTGAGTTGTTTCTATTGGATAACCTGTTATGAATTCTGTACGAATGGCTAAATTGGGTATTTTAGATTTTAGTTGATAAATTAATTGTTTAATAGACTCTTCATCAAAAGGGCGACGCATATTTATTAATATTTCATGGTCGCAATGCTGAAGTGGTAAATGAATATAAGGAACAATAGATTTATGAGTATTAAAAACATCGATAAGTTCTAAAGGAAAATTAATAGGATAAGTATACAAAAGTCTAATCCAAGGAAAAAGATTTAATGAAGCCACAGCATCTAAGAGTTCTGGTAATTTCTGCTCATGATAAATATCTAATCCGTAATAAGTAGTATCCTGAGCAATTATGATCAGTTCTTTTACTCCTTTAGCAGCTAATGTTTTAGCCTCATCGATTAATATTTCAATCGGAATAGATCTGTACCTACCTCTTATTAATGGGATAGCACAAAAAGAGCAAGAGTGATCACAGCCATCAGCTATTTTTAGATATGCATAATGATTGGGCGTAGAGAGTATTCGCTCTTGTCCTATTTTAGCATCTTGATTTTCTGAGAGTGTTTTTACTAAAGTATCATATTCATTTATTTTAGCAAAGATATCAACTTCGGGTAAATTTTTTTGTAATTCTTCCTTATGTATTTGGGGCATGCAGCCTATCACAATTAATTTTTTTATCAGTCCTTGTTTTTTAAAATCTATATAATCGAGGATCATATTAATAGACTCTTCTCGAGCAGGTAAGATAAAAGAACATGTGTTAATAATCACATAATCAGCAATTGGAGATTCATGTTTTACATTAAAATATGGAGATAAAGCTGCTGCCAGCCTTTCACTATCGACCTGATTTTTTGGACATCCTAATGTTATAATTGATAAAGTTGCATCTATCATGATAATAGGCTATCTACAAATATTTTACTGTCAAAGAGTTGTAGGTCTTCTGGATTTTCACCGACACCAATATACTTAATAGGTATTTTCAATTCATCAGCTATAGCCACTACGATGCCTCCTTTAGCAGTACCATCTAGTTTAGTTAGGGCTATAGCATTTACATTTGTAATTGACAGGAATTGCTTAGCTTGCTCGATAGCATTCTGACCAGTAGATGCATCTAATACCAACAATACTTCGTGAGGTGCATCAGGGATTATTTTTTTAATTACTCGATTAATCTTTGCTAGCTCATTCATCAAATTAGTTTTATTATGCAATCTACCAGCAGTATCTATTATCACCACATCATAATCTTTAGATTTAGCAATATTAGTAGCTTCATAAGCTACAGAGCCTGGATCTACATTCATACCTCTTTCTACAATATCTACTCCTACGCGTTGAGCCCAAAGTTTTAATTGATCTACGGCAGCTGCTCTAAATGTATCTGCTGCTCCTAAAATTACTTTTTTGTTTGCATTTTTAAATTGATAAGCTAACTTGCCAATAGTAGTAGTTTTGCCTACACCATTTACACCTACTACAAGTATCACATAAGGTTTGGCATCTATGTCTTCTATTTTGGGCATATTAGATAAACTCTGCTCTAGAATTTCTCTAATACTAGAGTGAATTATTTTATTTAACTCCTCATTAGACGTATACCTTGTTTGTTTTGCCTTTTCTTCTATTAAATCAATAATTTTAATAGTAGTTTTTACCCCTACATCAGCTTCTATCAAAATTTCTTCTAATTCATCTAGCAATTCATCATCTATGGAGGTTTTGCCTACAATTAAACGATGTATTTTTGAGAACAAACTAGTTTTAGTAGCTTCTAATCCTTTATCTATAGCTTCCTTATTATTTTTTTTAAAAATATTAAATAAACTCATTTTTTTTGCAAAATTACAAATAATTTAAGGTTTAAATCTATAAATATTAAAATTAAGTTTACGATTATACTCGAATAGATTGTAATTATATAATATTTTTTTTAAAAAAAATAAATTTGTTTTAAAATTAATTGATTTTAAAAATTATAAATAATGGTTTAGCTATCTTTATATTGATTAGTTTGATTTTTGAATATTTATAAAAACAATCTATATTAAATATTTTAAATTATATTTGTATAAAAAAATAAAATGTATTTAATAGATCAACATACTAAAGCTATAATGGAAGGATGTAAGGAGCGAGCAAGAGAAGCAGGACTACAATTTGCTGATGAGACGCTCGAATATATAGTAACTAATCGAGATTTACTAGACTTATCTCCCAAATTTATGATCCCAACACTCTATGATTACTGGGTAAATGATGTAGAGGTATTACAGCAATATGCTAAATACAAACTGTATCCCACAAATCCTTTCGAAACTGTGATCAATAGTAGACCTGCAATATCTTTTTATAATGACAATAATCCTGATTGGTTAAACATAATGATTTTTTATCATGTACTAGCTCATATAGATTTTTTTCAAAATAATATTTACTTTTCACATACTTGGAATGATGATTTCGTGGGAGTGGCACTAGCAGATAAAAGATTGATAAATTTATATCGAAGTAAATATGGTAGATGGGTAGACTATGTGATAGAATTTGCTAGAAGCATAGATAATATAGTAGGTTTTTATTCGATAATATTTAATCAATATCTCGAAGAAACACATAAAGATCCACCACCAAAATTAGATTTTTTCTTCAATCATTTTTTACCTAACATCATCAAAGCAAATGAATTAGAAAGATATAAATACTTAGATCATTATAATAAACGTTTAGAGCAATATGGAGATAGAGCCGAAAATTTATTTTTCTCAGAAGTCTCGATTAAATATCCAGAATTTGAAGCATTTTATGATAATTATTTAAAAAATCAAAAAAAAGACCAAAAATATCCCGATCTTTTAGCTTTTGTAAATGAACAAAGCCCTTTTCTAAATAAAACTAATAATCGTTGGATGAAAGATATAATAGTGATAATACGTAATACTGCACTTTATTTTGCTCCACAGATTAGGACTAAAATAATGAATGAAGGTTGGGCAAGTTATTGGCATGATAAACTTTTTAGAAGCGATGAGCGAATAAGTGGTCATGAAGTAGATTATGCTAAAGTAAATGCTGAGGTAACTTCTATTTCTCGAATAGGATTAAATCCTTATGCTATTGGCATGAGACTATATCAATATGTAGAAGAGTTAGCTAATAGAGGCAAACTATACAGAAATTATCAAGAATTAGAAAATATTTATCAAAGAGAAGTTTATGATGCTAAAACAGGTGAAGGCTTAACTACCATTTTTGATATTAGAAAATATTTCACAGATTATAATTTTATAAAAATTTTTATAGATCAGGATTTTGTAGATAGACACCAATTATTTGTAGTAGGCAAGCAATACAATCCTAATGAGCAAGTGATAGACTACTATGTGAAAAGCCGAAACGCTGAGGATTACAAGCAAATGTTAATAGAAAATCTTTATCATCCACCAGTAATAATGCCAGATTTGGTTAGAACCAATGAAAATCAATTATATCTAATTCATAAATTTGAAGGTAAGCCACTAGTACAGGAGTTTATACCAGAAGTTCTCATCGGTTTAGAATATTTATGGGGAGGTGATGCAATTTTAGAAACTACCCAAATAATAATAAAGCCTACAGATGATGGTAGCTATCTAGAAGAAAGTAAAAAACTGAGATATATTTGCCATAATCGTAATGTAAAGGTAGAGGAAATATAAATTAGCAGTTAGTTAATAATTAAATCAATTACAACACGATTTTTTTTATTTATAAATTATTAAATAATACTAAAAAAGTTAGAGTTTTATTTTAAATTCATTTCTTATCAGTTCTACACTGTCGAGTTTTTCCCATGGGAAAAAAGTTATATTTTTGAAATATTTAGTTTGACCATTTACGATACGTTTTTGGGCATCTATATGTCTACTACTAACCTCAATTTCTTTTTCATAAACATCTCTACCAAAATGTCCATAAGTAGCAGTAGGGAGATATATAGGATTTTTTAATTGAAATTTAGTAATTATACCATATGGTGTAAGATCAAAAAGATGTAATAGCTTTTCTGCTATTTCTATATCACTCATATTTACTTTAGCTGTACCATAAGTATTTGCAAATAATGAAAGTGGTTGAGGTACACCTATAGCATAGGCAACTTGTAATAAAATTTTATCAGCTAAGCCGGCAGCCACAGCATTTTTGGCTATATATCTCATTGCGTAAGTGCCTGAGCGATCTACTTTTGATGGGTCTTTTCCACTGAAGGAGCCACCACCATGAGCGCCATGTCCCCCATAAGTATCTACAATTATTTTTCTACCAGTCAATCCTGTATCTCCATGAGGTCCACCTATAACAAATTTGCCAGTTGGATTTATTAATAATTTAAAATCATTTTGATCGAACAATTTTCTTACCTCTTCGGGAACAACATTTGACGCTTTTACTCTTGGAAAAAGGTAAGTCCTTATATCTTTTTCAATTGCTTCTTGCATCTCTTCGGAAGTATTCCATATATCATCGTGTTGTGTAGAAATAACTATAGTATGAATCTTAGTAGCCACCTGATGATCATTATATTGCAAGGTGACTTGAGACTTGCTATCAGGTCCTAGATACTGCATTACTTTGCCTTCTTTTCTAATATTTGCTAGCTCTTGAAGCAATATATTAGCAACTTCAATAGAAATAGGCATGTAATTTTTCATTTCATTACATGCATAACCAAACATCATGCCTTGATCACCAGCACCTTGTTCTTCGGGTTTTTCTTTTATAACTCCCATTCTAATATCAGGAGATTGTTCATGAAGAGTAGAAATAACTCCACAAGAGCTGTATTCGAAACAATACGAACTTTTAGTATATCCAATGTTTTTAACAACTTTTCTAGCTATATTGTGATGATCTACCCATGCATCAGTAGTTACCTCTCCAGATATTATTATTAGGCCTGTAGTAACTAAAATTTCACATGCTACTTTAGATTCAGGATCTTGCTTGAGAAATTCATCTAGAAGAGCATCACTGATCTGATCAGCTATCTTATCAGGATGTCCTTCTGATACGCTCTCTGAAGTAAATAAATATGACATATCTTTATATTATTAGCTTGCGAAATTAATTATTTATTTTAAAATTATAAAATTAAAAATTACTTTTTTTTGAGTAATAAAGATAAATAGGTAATAAACATTCTTATACGAAGAAGTCGAGAATATAATTTGAATGTTATATATAGAAAGTTAATTATAATGAAAGGATTAAAAAGTAGTTAATCTTTATATATTACCTTAATTTATTAAAATTTAAAAAAATGAGAAAAAATTCAAGAAAAGCTTTGACAATAGGGTTTGATCTAGTATAATATATTTCATCTTTAAATTTTATGGATTAATTATTTTTTTAACTAAATTTTTTTTTGTAATTTTGCAATCTAAAATTTAAAATTATGTCTAAAGTTTGCCAAATATCTGGAAAAAAGTCAATTGTGGGAAATAAAGTTTCTCATTCCAATAGAAAAACTAAACGTCGTTTTTATCCAAATTTACAGACAAAGAAATTTTATTGGCCTGAAGCTAACAAGTGGATTACTTTGAAAATATCAACAAGTGTTATGCGTGATATTAATAAAAAAGGTATAGATGCTGTAATGAAAGAATCTATTAAATCTGGAAAATTTAGAGATTAGTTTTTGATGATGAGGCAATCTTGCCGACATAGTAAAAGTGAAATGATGCATAATTGCCAAGCTCATAAATATGGCCATCATAGTTATGGTCCAGAACATAAATTTTGTGATAAACATTAAGGTGATGAAATAATCTTAAAAAAGGTCAACTGTTAAAAAAACAGTTGACCTTTTTTATATTCTAATATTTAGTCT
>LFSZ01000088.1 GCA_001512885.1 Rikenellaceae bacterium DTU001 | reverse complement strand
TCTAATTCTTGATCTTTTAATATGTTTTTCATAATTATAAATTTTGGTAAAATTAACAATTAATTTTATATTAATCCAATATTAAATTAAACAATTGCAATTTTTACTATTTCCTCACCCTTTTATTTTTATACATCCTTTTAATAATCTAGAATAATCATTTGATTCTGAACATTATCTTTTTTTATAAAACGTTCTACTATTTATACTTAGATATCTTTTTCTGTTTTTTTATAAAGAATGTGTTATACTTATATTGGTACTATATTTTGAGTAGTTCTATATGTTTTTTGACGTTTTATACAGACCTCTTTGTAAATGTAATGATAATAGATTGAAAGCAAATGTTTTGTTGAAATATTTTATCGCTTAATTGTTTCGATTACACCATCTGTTTTGGTTAATAACAAATATGAATTATTCCAATAGAGAGCATCTATAGACTCTATATGTGAGAGAGTATCTAATATTTTCATTTTAGCGGATAAAATGGTAAAAGTATTATCATGATCTTTTATGATCAAAGGAGAAGTTTTTTTAATCCAAGATAAATTATTATCTTTTGCAATAATATTACCTTGATATTTAAAATCTCTTACTAATTTGCCATTATCCTTATCTATCCATGCGATGTTATATTTATCCCACATCACAAGTGTATCGCCTATAAGAGTGAAATTATTAAATCCTGTGGGTTTACCTACTAATGACCCTTGTTTAGCTTCTCTGAGTTCATATATTTTACCTTGGATATCTATTAAATATAGTATTTCATTTTTTTGGGAAAAATGTAAATCTTTTAGAGGAGTATTAAATTTATAATGAGCTTGCTTATCGCCTCTTCTATTATAAAGAGTAAGATTATTATTATCTGCTACGCAAATGTATTCTTTGTTATTCCACTTAGCGTAAGCAACTCTGCTATTATTGCTAGTTTTTATAAGTTTCCATCCCTCGGGAGTATTACCATCACTATTGAGATTATGTAATATGCCATCGTTGCTTAGATAAAATAAACGTTGCAGTCCATCCTCATATTTGAAAAGAGCATAACCCAATATATTTGCTTGTTTTTTCCACTTTAGGTTACCAGCCATATCATACATAAACAATCCACTAGGAGATACAAGTAATAGATGCTCTTTTCCATCATCCATTACTAAAGCATCTATTATGTTTTTGTCTGGCAAGTCTATCTCTACAAAACTTTTAGTTATCAATCCTTCAATAAAAATTTTTTTGTCCTGTATATAAGTAATATAAACATTAGATGGTGAATATATAAGTTTGGGATCTTTACACTGTTTGCATATTTTATTATATAAAATGATCTTATTATTACTTTGACTATTTTTAATTTTTTCAATCCAAATAAATATCTTTTGGGTAGTGAGGTCATTATTATTTATCATCCATAGCTGTCCTTGAGGGTCTTTATTTTTATAAAAGGAAAATGGTGGAGAAAAACAATTAAAGAAAGCCAATTCATTAATCTCAGACCTTAGATACGCAGATATTTTTTTATAAAATTCTTTTTGAGTAATAGGAAAGTATGATTTATTTAATAATTCTAATAATTTTATTTCTTCAAAATAAAAAAGCAAAGTATCTTTGATAAATAAGTATGATAATGAATGGGAGCTTTTTTTAGTATTATTAAAAATATTCTCAGTACACATCCAAGTATTTTTTGAAATCAATTCTGATTTATTATTTAATTGATTGATAATATTAGTAGTATCTTTACATTGCATTATTAGCAAAGGGTTTTGATCAATTATACCAACTAAAACATGTGGTTTTATCATATTGGAGAAATCTACATTATCAAAAAATATATGATTATTAAGCGACTTAATAATATAAGGTTGCAAAGCATTACTCAATGGTTGATCAGAAATTTTCGAAATAACAAAAAATTGCTCCATATTAGCAGGTATTATGGACAAATCAAAATCATACTCAGAGCTACTTATCAGATGTTCTTTAGGAAATTTTTGATAAAAGATCCATAAATCATCTTGATTATTAATATCAAAATAATAAATTTGTTCGATATCAGTTAAAAATTTTATACCCCATTGAGCCCATTTTTTATTTATAAACTTTAATTTAGAAGTATTTAAAGCCAAATGGAGGTTATAGTTAGAATTTAAAGTAAAATATTCATCTGAATATTTATCATAGCCTTCGCCTATAGGCAAAGATTTTTCATCTTTAGCATAAAGAACATAAGGAAAATATTTCAAATATAATATTTCATCATTTAGATTTTGGTAATATTTATTTTTGATTTTTTTAAAATTCAATTGCTCAAACCATTTTATGATTTTATTTTTTTTATAATCAATATTTGCATATAAGATCCAATAAATTTTATCATTATCATTTATTATATATATTTTTTTAAAATAATTTTGCCATGACGACGAATTTTTAAAAAAATCAGGAAAAACATTTAAATATAAAGAAGTATCACTATTATAAAACTCGTATGCAGATTTGTCTATTAGCCATATTTCATCAAAAGTGCTATCTATTATATCAGATACATTGTACTTATGTATCATCAGATTAGGAAAATTATATATAGCTAATCCTATTAACAAAACAATGATAACGGAGATTATTATTTGCCAATATTTATTCATTATTTATTGTACTCAATAAAATTTAATGCCAAATTACAAAAAATATTTGAGTTTAAGGTTTTTTTTATTATTAGTCATTTCATTTAATTTTTTGGTTTTTTAAACATTTACCTGTATTTTTGCAAATTAAATAATCAAAAAAATTCATTTACAATTATATGGATAGAAGTCAAGTAATAGGTTTTATACTTCTTTTTGCGCTTTTAATAGGATATATGTTTTACTTATCACCTTCTAAAGAAGAGCTCGAAAGGCAAAAACAGATCCAAGACAGTCTAAGGCTTGTAGAGCAGCAAAAAAAAGATTCTATTTTTTTAGCTGAACAGGCTATCCAAGAATCTGCAAAAGATACTATTAAAACTGAAAGTGATATAGATACAACCTATATAGTTGAAAGCCAAAAAAGTATACCAGAAGCTTATACTTTTTTTAAACAATCTTATCAAACAGAAGATAGCATAATATTTATTGAAAATGATGTAGCAATTATTTCATTTTATTGTAAGGGTGCCATATTACATAGTGTTAAATTAAAAAATTTCAAAGATTATCAAAATAATCCTGTCCAACTAATAGATACTAATAATTATGAATTTTCTTTTGTTTTTAGAGCATTCGATAGATTTTTAGAAACTAAAAACTTATTTTTCGAACCATCCATTAAAAATAGCAATGGCAATATTTATGTAACATTTATAGCAAACGCACGTGATACATTAACAAATGAAATATTAGGTGGGGTAAAGATAGAATATTCAATACCACAAAATGAATATATGGTAGACTATAAATTATCTTTTATAAATCCTGATGAAATTGGAGTTTTACCTTTAGATATTTTGACTTTTTCTTGGGCAAACAATATGATACAGCAGGAAGAAGACAAAAAGGTAGAGACTATTAATACTACCATCTGCTACATGAATAGTGAAAAAAAAGTAAAACACTTAAAAGCAAAAGATCAAAAACAAACATTAAATTTTAGAGTTAAATGGATTGGGTTAAAACAACAATTTTTTACCCATACGCTGATAAATGTTGAAGATTATTTCAGCTCAGCCGAGTTAGAGACCAAGTCATTTAGTCCCGATGATACTTCTAGATATTTGAGACGAATGTCAGTAGGTATGACAATAGAGCATAGCACTGATAGACCAGTACATTTCAAAATCTATACTGGACCTCTTAAATATAGTATATTAAGAAGTTATAAATTGAGATTAGAAAGGGAAATACCTCTCGGTTGGGGTTTTGCCCCCATAGCATGGGTTAATAGATTTTTAGTGATTCCCGTTTTTAATTGGTTGGAACGCTACGGTTTAAATTATGGAATAATAATATTAATATTGACCCTTTTATTAAAAATAGTGCTTCTACCTTTTACTTATAAAACATACATGAGTACTGCTAAAATGCGAGCATTAAAACCTGAACTTGACAAAATAAATCAAAAATATTCTAAACCCGATGATGCTCTGAAAAAGCAGCAAGCAACAATGGAGCTATATAAAAAGTCTAAAATAAATCCAGCAGGTGGTTGCTGGCCTATGTTGCTGCAATTCCCTATATTAATAGCTATGTTTAGGTTTTTCCCATCAGCTATTGAGCTTAGACATAAGCCATTTCTCTGGGCTCACGATTTATCAGCATCAGATTCTATCTTAGATCTAGGGTTTAATATCCCCTTATATGGCGATCATGTGAGTTTATTTGCTTTATTGATGGCTATATCTACACTTTTGTATACTTACATTAATAATAAACTGACACCTACTGATACTAATGCTCCAGGAATGAAATTTATGATGTATGCTATGCCTATTATATTCTTAGGTATCTTTAATAATTACTCATCAGCACTTAGTTATTATTATTTCTTATTTAATGTGGTTTCTATATTGCAGACTCTTACTTTTCGTTATTTTGTAAATGAAGAAAAAATAAGAGCTAAATTATTAGAAAATTGGAAAAAACCAGTCAAAAAGTCATCCTGGCAACAACGGATGGAAGAGCTAGCAAAGCAGCAACAAACTAATGTAAAGAAAAGATAAATATTTTTTTCATATTTCTTGTATTGATTACTTTATTTTTACATTATTTTCTAAAATTTGGTTCTTTTAATTTACTAACTTAATTTTGCATAAATTTAATTTTATTAGATATGATAAATAAAATGAAAATTGATTTACACAAAAAAATGTTAGATTATTATTTAGATCTAATGATAAAAGATGAGAATATTTCTACTATTAAGCTATTATTAGAAGAAATAGAATCATTACACTCTGTAGTTTTGAAAGAATATATTAATTTATTACCATTAGATAATATTGCAGACAGAATTATAGATATAGATGACGAATTAATAATAGATACTGATTTAGATGATGATGCTAAAACAATTGATTCAATTATTAACGATTTTGATGATATTGAGATAAAAATTGAAGAAGAACTAGAAATAGAACATCATATTACTGAATCTGAAAAAATAGATGAATTAAATCTTGAAAATGAACAAATAGATGTAGAATTTAATCAAGACAAAATTGATTTAAAAGAAGAAATTATTGATTATGAATCAATTAGCGAAGAAAGCGAACAATATCTGTCTAATGATATAAAAATAAATATAAAAACTGAACAGACAGAACAAAAAACCATATTTGAATCATTTATAAATGGTAGTGATGAAATAGCTCCCGAAATCTCTGAACCTCTGATAGTTAATAATAAGATAGAAGATTTACATAAAGCTTTTAGCATAGCAGATAGATACTTCATAACAAATGAGCTATTTGACAATAATGGGAATGCCTTTGCTATGGCAATAGAAGCTATAAATCAATGTGCAAGCATAGAGCAAGCAAATACAATTTTGAAAGAACTAAATATTAAATATCAGTGGGATACAGATTCTAGTGCTTTTAATTATTTTTATTCTATTATTAAACAAAAATTTAATCACGTATGAATAATATCTTTAAATATCTTATTCTATTTACTCTATCATTTACTCTCTATCTATTAAATGCTCAAGATGTAGAGTATGCTCGACAGGTTTTTAAAAAACTAACTAGCACAGAGTTTGCAGGACGTTCTTTAGCAGATAGTGGAATATATAAAGCTGCAGATTTTATAGAAAATGAATTTAAAAATAATGGAATATCCGTTTTTTCACAGTTAAATTCTTACAAACAATGTTTCTCATTACCACAATCATTAATAATAGAAAATGCTAAAGTGAAGTTAGATAATAAAGAATTAATATTGGGGCACGATTATCTGCCTTTGCCCACTAGTAAAACTTTGAAAGGTGAATTCAACATAAAATATATTGCGATAAATAAAAATTCTAAAAATAAAAAAATTCTTAAAGCTATTTCTAAAGACCCCACTGATTTTTATTTTTTAGATTTTACAGATGCATATTTATTAAAAGCAAAGGATATAGAAGAATATAATACATTAAAATCATTATATTACTCAACCAAATCTATACCTTTAGGATATATAGTATTGGATAGTTCATCATTTTTTTACACTGCTAAATCTTTTTTTAATATTAATTATCCTGTCATAATGTTAAATACCAATACATATGACAATTCACTTAAGCCACAAAAAGTATATATTGATTATAAAGTAAAAACTGTATCTAATGCAGAATTATGCAATATTGTGGGTTATATACCAGGTATTAAATATCCAGATAGTTTCATAGTGATAGGAGCACATTATGATCATTTAGGCAAAATAGCAGATAAGCATTTTCCAGGAGCTAATGACAATGCTAGTGGTACAGTTATGCTTTTAGATCTAGCCAAAAAACTTGCTACTGAAGATGAAAAGCCCAATTATTCAATTATTTTTATAAGCTTTGCAGGAGAAGAAATAGGACTTTTAGGATCTAAGTATTTTACTACTAATCCACCAGTAGATTTAAAAAATATAAAATTGATGATCAATTTAGATATGGTAGGTACGGGCAAAGATGGTATCTCTGTAGTGAATGCTAAAAAAAATCCATCTATTTATAATAAATTAAAACTAATAAATGAAGAAAAAAATTATGTAGTAGATATGATAGAGGGAGGTGCATCTTGTAGTTCCGATCATTGCCCTTTTGATCAGCGTGGTGTGCCTGCTATTTTTATATTTTCGCGAGACAAAGATTATCGTTATTATCATGTAATGGAAGATGACTATGAAATTTTACCTTTAGATGGTTATGAAGGTATCTTTAAGCTTATTTATGATTTGATTATGAATTATTGATAATTATAATTCAAAAATTTCGAACCATTACAAAGTTTATATTTTTAATATGCGAAAAAAAATAGTAATTTTACAAAAATGAATTTGTTAATATTAGTTTATTAATTATAGGGGTAGTTAAATATTAACCACAAAGTTCTCAAAGAATGCACAAAGAACACAGAGAAGGATGGAATTAAAAGGGCTACAAATGGGACTTTGTGGACTTTGTGTAATAACTTGGTGCCCTTTGTGGTAAAAAAATCAACCTAAATAATTTATCCACAATAAACGTTATAGAACCAAAATAATTTTTTGTAATTTTTCATTTATCTTTGCTTATCAAAAAAAAAATTATAATATGAAACTTTTATTAGAACGTCCCATTATTTTCTTTGATTTAGAAGCTACAGGCTTAGATCTAGTTAATGATAAAATTTTAGAAATTTTCATGCTAAAGGTAAATCCAGATGGTAGTACTGATACATACGAACAACTTTTTAATCCAGAAATACCTATACCCCCAGAAGTAACTCAAATCACTGGTATCACCGAAGAGATGGTTAGAAATAAACCCACTTTTAGAGAAAAAGCTCAAGAGATTGCCGATTTTATCGATAATGCAGATATCGCTGGATTTAATTCCAATAAATTTGATATACCTTTATTAGCTGAGGAACTATTAAATGCTGACGTAGATATAGATTTTACTAATCGTAATGCTATAGATGTAATGGTACTTTTTCATCGCATGGAACCCCGCAATCTCACTGCTGCATATAAATATTACTGTAATAAAGAACTCCAAAATGCCCATACTGCTAAAGCTGACACCATTGCTACTTATGAAATCTTATTAGGTATGCTAGAGAGATATATCGATGACGATAATATTGTGGTAAATAATGAACAAAATATAAAATTCGAAAATGATGTCAAAAAATTAAGTCAATTATCTAAATATTATAAATTTGCTGATTTAGCTGGTCATATTTTGTATGATGAAAACGATAAAGAAGTTTTTAATTTTGGTAAATACAAAGGAAAGGTAGTAGAAGAGGTTTTTAAGATAGAACCTCAATATTATGATTGGATAATGAAAGCCCAATTCCCTCGATATACTAAAAAAATCGTAGATAATATTTGGAAAAAAATCAAAGATACTAACATTGAATCTGAATAAAATTTAAAATAGACATAATATAGAGAATCAAAAGTTTTTCTTCTAATAGTAGTAATGTGGTATTTCAAAATTCCTACTTTTTTTGTAATTTTGTATAAATAAATTGATGATAAAATCTTTTATACATGAATGCTAAGTATACAGAAGACCAAATAATATCACTATCGTGGAATGAACACGTACGCATGAGACCAGGTATGTACATTGGCAAAGTAGGCAACGGAAGCTCTAGAGATGATGGTATATACGTTTTATTAAAAGAAACAATAGACAACTCCATTGATGAATTTTTAATGGTAAAATATCCCAAGATAGAGATCCAAATAGAAAATAATCTAGTGCGAGTGAGAGATTATGGTAGAGGCATACCATTAGGCAAAGTAGTAGATGTAGTTTCTAAAATAAATACTGGTGCCAAATATAATAGTGTAGCTTTCAAAAAAACTGTCGGTTTGAATGGAGTAGGAGCTAAAGCTGTAAATGCATTATCACAATATTATAGAATAGTTTCTTATAGAGATAATAAAGCAGTAGAAGCTGTTTTTTCGAAGGGTATTCTACAAAATACTCAAAAAATATTAACTAATGAAGCTAATGGTACACTGGTAGAATTTATTCCTGATGAAGAAATTTTTGGATCTTATGAGTTTCATGATGAGTTTATAGAAGACATGCTATGGAATTATGTCTGCCTCAATAAACGATTAAAAATTATCTATAACAACAAGGAATTTTATAGTGAACGTGGTATAGTCGATCTATTACATAAGAAAATTTCAGGTGAAATCTTATTTGATATCATACATATAGAAGAAGAAGATTTTGAATTTGCCTTTACTTATGTGTTAGGCGATACTAATGAAGAGTTATTTTCATACGTAAATGGACAATATACAGTGCAAGGTGGCACCCACGTACAGGCCTTTAGAGAAGCTTTTGTAGAAACTATAAGAAATTTTTATAATAAAAATTATGATACATATGATATTCGTAATGGCCTTTTAGTAGCATTATCTATCAGAATTCATGAACCAGTCTTCGAATCCCAAACCAAAACTAAATTAGGTTCTATGTATATGGAACCTAATGGCAAATCTATCAAAGCATATATAAGTGAAGTGATACGAAAGTATTTAGATAATGAATTGCATCGTAGAGCTGATCTTGCTAAAATCATTCAAGAAAAAATACTTTTCAATGAAAAGCAAAGAAAAGATATAAATAGTATCAAAAAAGTATCTCGTGAAGTTTTGAAAAAAGCTAGTTTGCACAATAAAAAATTGCGAGATTGCAAAATACATTTCAATACTAATCATGAACGAAGATTAGAAACTTCGATCTTTATAACTGAGGGCGACTCAGCTAGTGGCAGTATTACAAAAGCTAGAGATGCCAATATTCAAGCTGTTTTTAGTCTAAAAGGCAAACCTCTAAATGTGCATAAAGCAAGTAAAAAAGCTATTTTTGCTAATGAAGAATTTGCCCTTTTGATAGCAGCTCTTAATATTGATAATGGGCTTGACAATTTAAGATATAATAATGTGATAATAGCTACTGATGCAGATGAGGATGGCAAACATATCAGATTGCTTCTTCTTACATTTTTCTTAAAGTTTTATCCAGATTTAATAAAAGCTGGACATCTATATGTATTACAAACACCACTATTTAGAGTGAGAAACAAACAAAAAACTATTTATTGTTATAATGAAAATGAAAAGCAAAAAGCTCTTAGTCAATTAGGTAATAATAGTGAAATTACAAGATTTAAAGGCTTAGGCGAAATATCTCCCGACGAATTCAAGCAATTGATCGGTAAAAATATACGATTAGAACCAGTTGTTTATAATTCTGAAATTAAAATAGATCAGCTTCTAGACTTTTATATGGGCGAAAATACAGCTACTCGAGCCGAGTTTGTCATAGAAAACCTTAGATATAACGAAATTTTAGATTTATTATAGATATTTATGCGATAAATCATTTTATTTTATTAATTTTGTATAAAATTATTTTTTATATGAAAAAAATTATATTCATTTTTGCAATATCTTTACTTTTTATTTTACAATCTTGTGAAAAAGATTGTGATGGTAAAGGATATTTGAAATTAACAAATACTTCTGTCCATACTGTACAAAAAATCATGATCGATGGAGTAAATTATGGAAGTTTAGATCCCGGTGAATCACAAACAATTACACTGCCAGCAGGTGAACATGAATTTCAATTAGTAGGTATTAGTGGTGGAACAGGTTGTAGTCCTGCCAAAGTAATAATCATCGAATGTGAAAGTCAGGGATTTGAATGTTCAGGATAATTTTTTCGTTGATATTGAAATAACTGATTTTTAGATGATTAATTAAAATAAAAAAACCGTAATTGTAGCGGCAACTCACGAAGCATTAGTTCATAAAATTTTAATTTTAAAATAGCGTGTAAAAATCATTATAAATTTGTAAAAAAAATTATTTATCTACAATAAAACTTTATAGAACCAATAAAAAAAGTTTCTTCATTATTTATATTTTTTTTAAATTAGCAGAAATATTTTTTTTATGGAAAATAAATATATAAATTCAGATATTACATTTATAACAAATGAAGAAGGCAATAAATTAAAAAATAGATTTAATAATCTAATAAAAGATAGTAAAGAATTTTTATCTTTATCAGGGTATTTTTATCTAAGCGGATTTCATCAAATTTATAAATCATTAGAGCATGTAGATAAAATAAAAATACTTGTAGGCATTGGCACTGATAAAAAAACACTTGATCAAATAGAAAAAAGTAAGAATGAAATTTTATTTTCTGATCCTAATATTAAAGAAAAATCAGAAGAATTAATATTAAATGAATTAGAAAATATTGATGATAGAAAAGATGTTGAAATTTCTATTAAAAAATTCATTGAGTGGATTAAAAATGGTAAGTTAGAAATAAAAGCATATCCTTCTCAAAAAATACATGCTAAATTATATATATTTACATTTAGAGATACTGATAGAGATAAAGGTAGGGTAATAACAGGCTCTAGCAATTTGACTCAATCTGGATTATTAGAAAATTTAGAGTTTAATGTTGAGCTTAAAAATTTTAGTGATTATAAATTTGCATTAAATAAATTTAATGAATTGTGGGAGCAGGCGGTAGATTTAAATGATAATTATGTTTTAAACATCTC
>LFSZ01000039.1 GCA_001512885.1 Rikenellaceae bacterium DTU001 | reverse complement strand
ACCCCATAATGTATAAGTCCAAAAATTTTCCATAGTTTTAAATTTTTTTATAAAATGCAAAATAAATGATTTTTTTTAGATTTAGCATACTTGTAATAATAATTAATTTATTGAATTATGATATATTTTTAATTTATAATTTTGAAATCTAAAAATATCGACTAAATACAATATTATAAATTATAAATATATTAATGGCAAACAGTATAAATGACAATTACTCAATTAATGAATTGCTTGTTAATAAAAATTATACAAATCCAGAACATTTATATATACACATACCATTTTGTAAAAAACGTTGTCCTTATTGTTCATTTTATTCTACTATTTATGATAATAACGATAACACAAAGGATTTATTCATTAGTGCTTTACTAAAAGAAATAAAATTAAAAGATTTTTTGATTGCTAAAAATATTAGAACCATTTATTTAGGCGGTGGAACTCCTTCTTTATTGACTAGTAAAGATCTAGAACAAATTTTTAATGTAGTTTTAAAAAATCACACTCTAGATGATGATATAGAGATAACAATAGAAGCCAACCCTGATGATATAACAAAAGATTTAGTGAGTGAATGGAAAAATCTTGGTATCAATAGAGTAAGCTTAGGAGTAGAAAATATATTAGAAAAACATTTGAAATTTCTTGGTAGAGAACATACTGCTAGTAATATTAGAAATGCAATTAATATTATTTCAAAACAAGGTATTAATAATCTTAGTGTAGACTTTATAATAGGTCTGCCAGATGAGACCATAGATGATTTAAAGGAAAATTTCAAATTATTAATAAACAACGATATTCCACATTTTTCAACTTATTTATTGACGATAGAAGAAAAAACAAGATTAGCCAAACTTATAAAAAACAACCCCAAACTCATGCTAGATGACGACAAAATCATCAATAATACATTACAATGGTATCAATGGGCTAGCGAAAATGGTTATCATCATTATGAGATTTCCAATTTTTCATTACCTAATTATAAAAGTAAACACAATCTAGCATATTGGATTCAAAAAAATTATATTGGTTTCGGACCTTCAGCTCATAGTTACATAAACCCAGTAAGATTTTGGAATGTCACTTCTCTGAAAAAATATTTAATAGGTTTAGAAAATAATTCATTAGAGTATGATTATGAAATCATAAATAAAAATGAAGCTTATAACGAATATGTAATGACAAGATTGAGACTAAAAGAAGGAATATATTTTGATGATTTAAAAAATAAATTTGGACCTAAAAGAGCTCAATACTTTGCAAATCAAGCATGTAAAATATCACAAAAATATTTGCATAAAGATCAAAACAGATATTATCTGACCGAGCGTGGCTGGTTGATAATGGATAAAATTTTAGTAGAATTATTTATAATATAACTAATTCAAAGTATAAACTGAAAAAATCTTTATCAAAAAAATAATTTAATTTTGGCTTTTACAAATAAAATCGGATTATAAAAATGAAAGAACAAAATTTTTTATTTTCTTATACACCAAAATTAATTATTGATAATAAAATTATAAAAAACAATATCAATAAAATCGTTAATAAAACACAAGAATGGGAGGTATCACTCAGACCACATTTCAAAACGCATCAATCAGATGTAATATCATTTATTTTTGAAAATTTCGGTATCAATGCTATTACTGTATCATCTATTGATATGGCTTACAGATTTATAAATGAAAAAATAAATGATATATTTATCGCTATTCCCATAAATATACATAGTCTCAATAGGATTGATTATGTTTTGGATGATGAATATTTGAATAGATTGATAGTTTCGATTGATTCTATCGAAGCTTTTAGATATTTGATACCTTATTTAGAAGAAAATACAAAATTAAATTTTGCTATTGAAATAGATTGTGGCTATCATCGTAGTGGCATATCAGTTAGCGAAGAAGATGAGATCTATAGTATTATCAATGAAATTATTAGTAATAATTTAGCCAATAAATTTTATGGTATTTTTTCTCATTTCGGACAATCATATAAATTATCTACAGATGATCAACTATATGAGTTAAATGCAACAAATATCGAACTATTATCAAATATTAAAAGAATAATAGAAGCCATGCTCGATAAATCCATATCCTTGTCCATTGGCGACACTCCATCATTGAGGATATACAATAAAAAATTACTCGAAAAAGTAGATGAAATCAGACCTGGTAATTTTGTCTTTTACGATGCAATGCAATATTTGCATGGCAATTGCTCATTAGAAGACATAGCTATATTTTTGTATGCACCGATAATATCTATTCATCCAGAACGTGAAGAGATCATAATGCACGGTGGTGCTGCTCATCTATCAAAAGATTTTTTGATAGATGAGGGTATCATGAAGTTTGGCTTAGTAGCTACTTGGGATTTAAAAAAATTAACTTTGATACCTAATGCCTATGTTAAAAGTATTTCCCAAGAGCATGGTGTCATTTCTATTAATAAAGAATTTATTAATAAATTTAAAATTGGCGATCATATAGCTATTATACCAGTACATTCTTGCTTAGCAATGGATACTATGGTCTATAAAGATGGAGTCTTTTATTGGGAAGATACTTGATTATTTTTTACTTATTATCAACTCTACTGATTTTACAAAAAATAAGTCTAACTGCATATTATGTTTTAGTTCTATTTTGTATTGGCCATATTTATTAAATTTTATATCTTCAAACACCTTTTTATCTATTAGCCAACTATCACCGATGATAGGTAGCTCTATATTATTATCATAATCTTTTATATCTGTCTGAAAGCCAAATTGCCTCAATGATCCATCTGGTGTTATTAAGTTTATCGAATAAACAAATGTATTAAAGGTATAATTAGTATCTAACATTACCTTTATTAATGCATCATATTTAGCAGAAGTATCTGTGATTTGAAATAAAAAACTGAGCGTATGATCTTTTTCCCATAGATTATTAATGAATACTACCTCTTTTGAAAATATGATTTTATTTTTGTTTTTACATGAATATAATATCTGACTCATTAATATCAAAATAAAAACAAGTTTAAATAATTTTATAAATAAATATTTATTTTTCATTTATATATTTATTTGATTATTTAAAAATCCAAAAGCAATCGAACTCATAGTATAGATACCATATTTCAGTGCTTCATCGTCTATTCTAAATTTATCAGTATGAAGCTGATAAGTAGTACCTTTTTTTTCATTTCCAGTACCTAGCCTAAAGAAAAAAGAAGGACGTTGGAGTGCAAAATAAGCAAAATCATCACTTGTCATACGCATAGGTACTTCGATGAGCTTGATCTCACTTAAATTATTTTTTATAAAATTTATTATTTCAGCACTTAGTTTTTCATCATTATATAGGGTCGGATACCCAGATAGTATATTAACATTTGCAGTAGTGGCGTATGCTTGAGCTGTGTTATAAACAATTTCATTTATTAGTGTCTTAGCTTCATTTCTCCAATTTTCATCAAATGTTCTAAATGTACCTTCCATATTTACTAATGACGGTATCACATTTGTTCTACCATTAGCTATCACTTTACCAATGGACAATACCGTAGGTGTGATGGGATTATTCCTTCTGCTTATTATCTGTTGTAGGTTGATTATAATAGCAGCTGATGATACCACTGGGTCTATAAATTCTTTAACTAACGCAGCATGTCCACTTTTACCTTTTACTTCTATATAAATCTCATCTGTAGAAGACATGAAAACTCCTGATTTATATCCTATTGTACCAGTACTCAGCTCTGGCGATACATGCATGCCTATTACTACATCTACATATGGATCATCTAATACATTAGCTTCTATCATTTTGAGTGCTCCGCCTGGCAATGTCTCTTCTGATGGTTGAAATATTAATACCACCCTACCATTCCATTTTTCTCGGATTTCGTTTAATATATATGCACTAGCTAATAAATTGGCTACATGAACATCATGACCGCAAGCGTGCATAATACCTGGTTTTTTACTTTTATATGGTAAATTTGTTTTTTCGTCTATAGGCAGTGCATCCATATCTGCCCTTAAACCTATAACTTTACCATTGACTTCTTTGCCTTCTATTATACCGACAACACCATTACCAGTTACACCAGTCCTAACACTTATTCCCCAACTTCTAAGAAGTTTAGTAATATATTTAGCAGTTTCTACCTCTTCGCCACTCAATTCTGGATTATTATGTATTTGGTGATACCATTGTGTAGCTTTAGCTTCAATTTTTTCTACTAATTTCCAAATCATAATTGTAATTATAATGCAAAAATATACTAAATTTATAATTTCATAATTTTAATTTTTGTTAAATTTGCAAAAAAGTTATGACAAGAGATGTAAAAATTTTTTCATTAATTGAACAAGAATTTCAAAGACAAACAGAAGGAATAGAATTAATAGCTAGTGAAAATTTTGTTAGTTCCCAAGTACTCGAAGCGATGGGTTCAGTATTAACCAATAAATATGCAGAAGGCTACCCACAAAAACGCTATTATGGTGGTTGCCAAATAGTAGACCAGACAGAGCAATTAGCAATAGATAGAGCTAAAGAACTATTCGGTGCAGAATATGCTAATGTACAACCTCATAGTGGTGCTCAGGCTAATATGGCAGTATTTTTTACTTGTTTAAAGCCAGGAGATAAATTTATGGGATTAGATTTATCTCACGGTGGCCACCTTACGCATGGCTCGCCCGTCAATTTTAGTGGTATTATTTATAATCCTGTTGCATATCATGTAAATGAAGATGGATATGTAGATTATGATGAAATGGAGAAAATAGCTATACAAGAAAAACCTAAAATGATCATAGCAGGAGCTTCTGCATATAGTCGAGATTGGGATTACAAACGTATGCGTCAGATAGCTGATAGCATAGGTGCTATATTAATGGCTGATATTGCTCATCCTGCTGGCTTAATAGCTTGCAAATATTTAAACGATCCTCTCAAATATTGTCACATTGTTACTACTACTACTCACAAAACACTTCGTGGACCTCGTGGTGGCATGATTTTAATAGGAAAAGACTTCGAAAATCCATGGGGTATTACTACACCCAAAGGCAAAGTAAAAATGATGTCTGAGCTGATCAATAGCGCCGTATTTCCTGGAACACAGGGCGGACCATTAGAACATGTAATAGCCGCTAAAGCTGTTGCTTTTTACGAAGATCTACAACCTTCATACAAAGAATACATTAATCAAGTAATGAAAAATGCTCAAGCTATGGCTAGTGCATTTGTAGACAAAGGTTATCATGTCATTAGTGGTGGCACTGACAACCACCTTATGCTCATTGACCTTAGATCAAAATTTCCTGAACTTACTGGTAGGCAAGCAGAAAATACTCTAGTAAATGCTGATATTACAATTAATAAAAATATGGTACCTTTTGATTCACGTTCTCCATTCCAAACTTCTGGTATTAGAATAGGTACCCCTGCTATTACTACTCGTGGATTAAAAGAAAATCACATGCCTATCATTGTAGACCTAATAGATAGAGTACTGAATGATATAGAAAATGAAAATAATATAAACAAAGTAAAATCTGAGGTAAACAAATTAATGAAAGATTTTCCTTTGTATGCCTGGTAATAGCAAACGTTATCTAGTCCTAATGCGACATGCTAAAGCTCTCCCTCATAATTTTCATACTAATGATCGTGAACGAAAATTAAGTGAGGAAGGCGAAAAGCAAGCAAAACTTAGTGCAGAATATCTTGTTACTATTAATTTTATTCCACAATTAATAATTACTAGTTCTGCATCTAGAGCTCTGCAAACAGCTAAGATTGTATCTGAGATTTTAAATTTATCTAATAATATTATTATCACTAATGATGAGTTGTATTATGGCGATATAGATGCTTATTTTTATCAAATATATAAAGTGGACAATAATGTTAAAAAATTAATGCTAGTAGGACACAATCCAGTCATAGCCATGCTAGCTGCTATGCTCACTGACTATAGTATAAATAAAATGAAAACAGCTTCATTGTTAGGTTTAGAAATATTTAGCGATACTTGGGCAGATTTTGATCAGAAAACCAAAAAAATAACTTTTTTATTTACACCTTAAATTTTAAAATTAACTTATTATAAAAATGAAATTGTATATCATACTTATTATTTCTGGTTTAATAGTAGGTTTTATTAACACCTTAGCTGGTGGTGCTACAATTATTTCCATATCAGTGTTTAATTGGTTAGGCCTACCACTAACTATTGCAAATGGTACAAATAGAGTCGCCATAATAATGCAAACTCTATCATCTAATGCAGTTTTTTTTAAAAATAAAGTAATACCATACAAAAATATTTGGCGACAAGCTCTCGCCATTGTCATCGGTTCATTAATAGGGGCAGTTTTTGCTGTTAATGTTAAAGAAGATTTTTTTCGTTATGCTCTGATGGTAGTTATAGTAATAATGATCGTATCTATGTTTATCAATCCTAAGAGCTGGACCGTAGGAAAAGAAAATAATGCAAATTTCAAAAGAAACGAATGGCTTACTATTATAGTTTTCTTTATAATAGGTCTATATGGTGGATTTATACACGTAGGTGTCGGATATTATATCCTATTTGCTGGTATTTATCTAATGGGATATGATGTGATAAAAGCAAGTGCTTTTAAAAATTTTTTAGTATTTTTCTATGTCTCTATATCTTTCATTATATTTATAATTAATGGACTAGTAAATTGGGAATATGGGCTGGTACACGGTATAGGCAACATTATTGGTGCTCAGATAGCAGCTAGAATTTCTCTAACCAAAAGTATAAATTTTGTTAAATGGCTCATCGTAGCTATAATGATTCTTATCTTCATAGATCTCACTGGTATAATTTCTCTGAAACAATTAGTTTTAGGTAGTTTGGGAAATGTATAATTGTACCTTGAAAAAAATTTTTTTGTATAAAAAATAATCTTATATTTGCAGTTGTTTTAAAAAAAAATAAAAATTATGGCAAAGAATATACCAGAAGTAGAGATGACTAAAGTAAATTTAATAGGAGAATCCACTAGAATAGAGGGTGATCTGGCAACTGAAGATGATCTTAGAATTGATGGTATAGTAAATGGTAATATAAATTCTAATTCCAGAATTATCATAGGACCTACAGCTACTATAAATGGCAATATAAAAGCACAAAATATAGAGGTAAATGGAAAAGTAACAGGTAATATAGAAGCTTATGATATCCTCATACTAAAAGAATCCAGTGAGCTAACTGGTGATATCAATGTATTTAAATTATCAATACAAGCTGGAGCCCTATTTAATGGCAAATGTACTATGAAAGTAAAATCTGAATAATTATTTTTTATAGTGAAAAAAAATAATTTAGATAAATATATTAAGTACAGTAATCTTGCTATACAAATGTTAGTAATTATTTTAGGTGGAGTGTATTTAGGTAAATGGCTTGATGAAAAAAATAATGCAAATTATCTATATACTAGTATATTAGGTGCCATTGGTACATTAATAGCAATTTATATCGGTATACGAGAATTATTAAAAAATAAATAATGTGGAAATATTTTAGTATCTTTTCTATATTTAGTTTGTTGTTGCCTATTTTATGGTTGATCTTTAAACCTATTGATATTTCTATAATTTTATTTTGGTCTATTAACTTTTTGATCTTTTTGTCAATAACAATTTTTATTCATTACAAAGATAATAAATTGAAAAAAAAACCTATCCTTTATTTAGTAATAGATATAGCTAGATTATTAATAGTTTTGATATTTTTTGTTTTGTATTTAACTGTTTTTAATATGCGAAGCTTATTGACATCCCCACATATTATTATGTTTGTATTAATGTATTTGTATTTTTTATTTGCTTATGTGTTTATCGTGCTTAAAAAATTAAAATCCTAGAGCAATATTAAATAATAATACCAAAATAAATTTGTTAATATTGGTTTATTTATTATTGGACAGTTAAATATTAACCACAAAGTTCTCAAAGAAGGCACCAAGAACACAAAAAAGATGGAATTAAAAGGGTTATAAATGGCACTTTGTGGACTTTGTGTAATAACTTGGTGCCCTTTGTGGTAAAAAAATTAGCCTAAATAATTAAAAAATAGTTATTTTTTGTAACAATCTAAAATGTTTTTACCCACAATAAACGTTATAGAACCAATAATACCAAAATAAATTTTGACATTATTCATAAATATTTACTATTTTTAAAAAAAAATAAACTATATTTGTATGCAAAATATAATTTATGATTACTCTTAAATTATAAAAAATAAATTATTATGGAAAAAAGAAAAGATATTAGACAATTGATAATAGATGCAGCTGAGCAGTATAATGACAGAACTGCATTTATTTATAATGACAAAGAGTTTGATTTTAATACTTTAAAAAATGATTCATTTAGACTAGCTAATGCACTTCTAGACCTTGGATTAAAAAAAGGAGATAAAATAGCAATTTATTTGCCTAACTGCATAGAATATGTCTATTCATATTATGCTATTTATTCACTTGGATGCATTGCTATACCATTAGATTTTTATTTGAGTGCTAATGAATTAATATCTATAGCTAAACATTGTGACCTTAGCGCCATCATTACTACATCTAAAGCTAAATTTGATTTATCAGAGCTCAAAGATAGTATACCTACTTTACAAAATATTATAACTATCGAAGACAAAACCAATTATATTTACTTTTGGGATCTTATAAATACTCATGATAATAATTTGAATGATCAGAATGTAACCTCAGATATGATATCGAGTATCTTTTATACTTCCGGTGTAACGGGTAGACCCAAAGGGGCATTATGGAATTATGAACATATACAATTGACAGCAGAGCAATTAAAATTTTTTACCACTAATGAAGAATTGAAAGGAATAATTAATTTTGATGAAAATGAGAGAATAATAGCAGCTATACCTTTTTCTCATTCTGCTGGTATATTTTTCCCTATGACAGCTATCAAATATGGCGTTAGTTCTGTAATAATGCCTCAATTCCATCCTTTGCAACTTGTAAAATTAATAGATAAATGGCAAGTAACTGGCGTATTTATGGTGCCACCTATGTATTATGCTGTTTTATATTTAAAAGATATTGATAAATTTTCACTCAATTCATTACGTTGGGCTACAGTATTCGGTGCTCCATCGTCACCAGATTTAATGAGAAAATTTGAAAAGTTATGTCCTAACGCCATCGTAATAAATGGTTGGGGGATGACAGAGGTGATACCTCCTGTATGCGCTTCTTCACCTAGCAATATTCGTTCCGTAGGTAAGCCAGTGCCTAATGTAGAACTAAAAATAGTAGATCCTGATGGTAATGAAGTAAAAGTAGGTGAGGTGGGTGAACTGATAGTACGTGGTAAATCAGTTTTTTGTGGTTATTATAATGAGCCTGAATTGAACAATGAAGTTTTCAAAGATGGATGGTTCTATACTGGCGACTTGGCTAGAAAAGATGAAGAAGGTAATTACTATATCATTGGCAAATCAAAAGATACTATCAAAGTAGGCGGACAGTTAGTATGGGCAGCAGAGGTAGAAGAAGTACTGCTTCGCTATCCTGGTATCAGAGAAGCCGCGGCTATAGGTGTACCAGATGAATTAAGAGGCGAGGTAGTTAAATGTTACATAGCTCCAGTAGATAGCATAGATCTTGATAAAAATGAGCTTATGGAATATTTGAGAAATAATCTAGCTAAATTTAAACTACCAAAGGATATAATTATTTTAAATGAACTCCCTAAAACAGGTTCAGGTAAAGTAAATAAAGCTGCTCTACAAGAATTTAACTAAGTTAGTTCCTATATTATTATTTTATGATATTTTATCTGGCCTAACTGCACTATAATTTATTAATATTGTATCGAGTGAATTTTATTGATTTATTATGTTATTTTGCATATAAAATTTCAAAAATTAAATGAAATTGAGAACATCAATCTCAAAGAATAAATTTTTTTTATTTATAATAAAAATTACTAATAACAAACTAATTTATTTTTTGATACTACTAAATTTTATAAATTTTAGCTGTAATAAAAATTATAAAACAGAAATAAATAATAATAAACAAATATTCCACTACAATCAGCCTGCAGGATTATATTCTTTAGATCCAGCCTTTGCTCGCGATCAGGCACATATCTGGGTCGTACAACAGCTTTTTAATACATTAGTGAGCTTCGATGATTCATTAAATTTATTACCTAGCTTAGCTAAAAGTTGGGAAATATCACATGATGGATGTCGATATATATTTCACTTACGAGACAATGTTTTTTTTCATAATGATAAATGCTTTGAGAATGAAACTCGTAAATTAATAGCCGACGACGTAGTTTATAGTTTACAAAGACTAGCTGACGAAAAAACTGCCTCACCAGGTAGATGGGTAATGAGCCCTATATCTACAAATAATAATAATTTGAGCGTAAAAGCTATAAACGACTCTACTGTTGTGATTTATCTGAAAAAACCTTTTACTTCATTTTTGTCTATCTTAGCAATGCCATATTGTAGTATTATACCCAGAGAAGCTATACAAATGTATGGCGAAAGTTTTTCGCATCACCCTATAGGCACAGGACCTTTTGTTTTTAAATATTGGAAAAAAGATGTGAAATTATTACTCGCTAAAAATGAAAATTACTTTGAGTTTGATAGCTTGGGCAATAAATTACCATACCTAGATGGAGTGTCTATATCATTTATCAAAGATAAACAAGTAGCTTTTATGGATTTCCTTCTGGGCGATTTTGATTTCTTATCCGGAATAGATCCATCGTTTAAAGATATATTATTTACTGATAATGGCGAATTAAAGCCAGAGTTTAAAAACAAATATATTTTTCAGAAAAGTATTTTCTTGAATACTGAATATCTCGGTTTTTTGATTAGTGATGATACACCTTTTAATAATAAAGAATTAAGAAAAGCTATATCTCTAGGAATAGATAGAATATCTATGATGAAATATCTGAGAAACAATCTCGGATATCCTGCATTATATGGATTCATTCCTCCTATATTAAATCCATTAGATAGCTCTAATAAATATTTGAACTATGACCCTCACTACGCTAAACAATTACTTATTGCCTCAGGTTATATGGATATGCCTAATAAACCTAAAATCACCCTACTAACTAATGATACATATATAGACATAGCAGAATATATACAAAATCAATTAAGTAAAATAGGATTAGATATTAGTATAGAATTAATGCCTCCCGCCACATTGCGAGATCTAATGTTTAAAGGACAAGCTCAGTTTTTCAGAGGTAGCTGGATAGCTGATTATCCCGACGCAGAAAATTATTTTGCGATTTTTTTTAGTAATAATATACCTCCTAAAGGACCTAACTATACTCATTTCAAGAATAATACTTTTGATGAATTATATCTCAGTCTACTGAAAACATCTAATGCTGATAAATATGAAATTATTAAACAAATGAATAAAATCTTGATAGAAGAGATGCCAGTAGTACCATTATACTACGATGTTTCGATCAGGCTTTTGCAGCCATACGTTAAAGGGCTAAATACAAATCCTATGAATAATCTTAACTTGAAATATACTAAAATAGTAAATTAACAATATAAAAAATGTCTCCCACTCTATCTTTAAATCTTTCCTAATTTGATTATTAACCCTTGATTTATTATAAAGGATCTGATTTATAAGTTATTTTAAAATTATTAGTTTGTTATTTGAATTTAATATATTTGCAAAAAAAGAATGAAATCATTTATTAAGATATTTTCATTATTTTTGATTTTTATTAGTTGGGATGCTACAGCTCAGGATTATAAAGACTATAAAATGTCTAAGCATGAAGCGTATATAGATCTAGCTCATTTATATCAATATTTATGCAACGCACATCCTAATATTAGCGAAGTAGCTGATACTGTTTTTTTGAAAAATGCTTTTGCTAATTTATTTTTTTCTATCGATGATAGTGTCTCAATCAACGAATTTTTTGTAAGATTAGCATATATCTTTTCTAAAATTGATGATTCCCATCTAATGTTAAATTTAAATTATTATGCTGCACAAAAAGTTTTTCCTAAATTTTTTGGCGGTGTAGTGGCATTTAATGATGGCAAGATTTATTTATTAAAAGATGTTTCTAATAATAAATTTTTTAATAATACTCGTATTTTATCTATTAATGATATAGATGCTAGCGAAATTTATAGTACCTTAGCTAATCTATGCAATGCAGATTTAGGTTTGCGAACCACAAAAGACAATAATGCTTCATTGTTATTCTATTATTATTTCCCATTCATTTATCAAGTTAAAAACATAAATAATTGTGTTTTGCTCGATGAAATAAATAATGATACAATAAAATATATAATAGATGGTATCTCTATGCGTGATATCAAAAGCTCACAATCCTTTTTTGCTCCATATATAGAAGATTTATCAAATCCGTATAAATTTAAACTATATCCTACTATCAATATGGGCTATTTATATGTTTCTGATTTTTTAAATAATAAATATAATACTCCCGATCAACTCATGCCTATAGTGATTTCGAATTTGAATAAATATAATATTTCGTACCTTATTTTAGATCTACGAGGCAATCCCGGTGGTTATGTGAAAGTAGCAGAAGATTTTTTGAAATACTTAATGCCTGCACCTTTTACATATGTCAAAACATATAGAGTAAATCCCAGTAAATGGACTGATCAATTATTATTAAAAAATTCACTATTGCAAAAAGAATGGTATAATTTTATTTTAACATTAAAATCTATTAAAAATAAAGAGCTTAAATTATTAAAAGCTGGTTATAAAGGCCCATCAGTATATGAAATAAACAAAGAAACTAAACCACACAAAAATCATTTTAATGGTACTATTTATGTATTAACTGATGGTGGTAGTATATCTGCATCTTCTCTAGCTGCTAATCTTTTGGCCCATCGTCCTAATACTTATTTAGTTGGATTGCCCCCAGGAGGGACTAAAAAAGGTACTTTCGGACAAAGTAAAATATTTTTATTACCACATTCTCATATTTCTGTCTCCTTGAGCTTATTAGAGTTTGTACAATTTCCAGAATATGATAGAGAACCGATAGATATTCATTACCCTTTAGAATGGGCTCAACCCAATTTTAATGATCCCATTAAAGATCCATGGGTGCAATTTGTTATTAAAAAT
>LFSZ01000021.1:39201-42429 GCA_001512885.1 Rikenellaceae bacterium DTU001 | reverse complement strand
TTTTTGTAAAATTAAATAAATATTATTTGATGGTAGTATAAACTACGTAAAGTAAAACAAAGGATATGAATTTTCTATACTCTTCCCATCTCTCGCTCCTTAAATGACTACACATTTAAGCTTATTATAAAATTTTTATATACATAATTCATATTATTATTATGTTTTTTATACTTTTTTAAAATTATTTGTAATTTTATTAGTAAATTTTAATATTTATTAAAATTTATTTTTATATTTGCATTATAAATAATAAAATAAAATGCGTGTAGAAAAAATCTTATTTTCAGAAGAAGAATTAAATAATTTAATGGATCGCTATCATTTCAGTACTGAAATGATAGAAATAGTAAAGAATGAAAATCTTTTGCCATTAGGGGTTTTATCGAGATTGCAGACTGCATATCCTCAATACTCTTTAATGAAAAAACCAAACAAAGTAGATTTTTATGAAAAAGAACGTTGGGTAGGCTTAAAGGGATTTAGAGAAATTGTAGATAAATTAGCTAAGCATGGGATTATTATTGATAGAGTTGAAGAAAGAGAAGTGTTTATTTATGTTTATAGATTCATGGTAACTGCTCATGTGCTCAATTTAATTGATTGGGACAATTATCAAAATGATCCTTTATTTTATCTTACATTTCCACAGCCAGATATGGTGCGTGAGCATGCTAGGCAAAAAATATTAGCTGCCTCAACAGATGAAGAAAGAGAAGCAATAATTAAAGAATATATCAATGAAACTAATCCACATGATGGTAAACAAAAATTGAATAAACCTACATATATCAATGAAAATGGAGAATTAGAGCTTCTAGATGGTCTACAGCATAAATATGCTCCAGTAGTTTTGATACTCGATGAACAAACTCAAAATTGTTTTGGTTTTTGTACCTATTGCTTCCGTCATGCTCAAGTGAGAGGCGATGAAGATATGTTTGCTCAGAGAAGTGTAGGGCAAGTAATTGGTTATTTAAAAAGACATAAAGAGATTACTGATATATTGATAACAGGTGGAGACGCTGGATATATAACACCGGCTAGGTATAGAGAATATATAATACCTATTATTGAGGATCCTGAACTATCACACATTAGAACTGTCAGACTTGGGACTCGCATGCTTAGTTATTATCCTGAAAAAATTTTAACTCATGAATATGATGAAATGCTTGATTTATTCAAAATGCTATATGACAACGGTGTACAACCTATGATAGTTTCTCATTTTTCTACACCAAGAGAGATAATGAATATCACCACTATTGCTGCCATTCGTAGATTAAAAAAATATGGAGTAAATCTAAAAAGTCAAAGTCCTATAATGAATCATATCAGTATGTATGAAGATGAAAATGGTAATATTGATGTAGATCGCTCAGCTCAAAATTGGATAGATTTAGCAAATATTTTTGCTATGTTAGGTGTTGGTTTTCACGCTATGTATATACCACGTCCTACTGGTGAAGTAGAATATTTCACACGTCCACTCGCTGATATAAATAAAGTATTTAATAAAATTTTCAAAAATTTAGCTTCTATTAATCGTCCTTCTCGCTATATTACCATGACTCTATCTGCTGGTAAAATTTCTCTCCTCGGTGATACTCTAATAGATAATGATAGAGTTTTTGTTCTTAAATTTAATGAAGGTAGAGATATGAATTGGTGTGATACTGTATTTTTAACTGAATATGATGAGTTTAATAGTAATATGGCTGATCTTAAACCATATAAAGCAGATAAATTTTTTTATGAGGATGAATTAGAAGAAATAGAAAATAGATTAGAAAAAAATATTTTAGAAGCTCAAAAACATCACAAAATAGCTGAAAGATAATACTATTAAATTATGATAAATAAAATTTTTTTAACCCCTCAAGAGGCAGTAGCTGATATTTTCGATGGAGCTACTATAATGATTGGTGGATTTGGCGAGGCTGGTAGCCCCATTGAATTAATTCACGCATTAATAGATCAAGGAGCAAAAGATTTAACAATTATTAGTAATAATGCTGGTAGTGGACATGTGGGATTAGCTGCTTTATTAGAACATAAACGAGTAAAAAAAATTATTTGCTCATATCCTAAAACTTCTTTTTCGGAAGTTTTCCCAGAATTGTACTGCAGTGGACTGATAGAGGTAGAGCTTGTACCGCAAGGTACATTAGCAGAACGTATCCGCTGTGGTGGTGCTGGCATCCCAGCTTTTTATACTCCTACTAGTGTAGGTACTTCATTAGCAGAAGGTAAAGAATTGAGAGAAATTGATGGTGAATTATACGTATTAGAATATGCATTAAAATCTGATTTTTCACTTGTAAAAGCCTATCAGGGAGATAGATATGGCAATCTCATTTATTATAAAACTGCAAGAAATTTTGGTCCTATTATGTGTATGGCTGCTAAAGTAACTATTGTTCAAGTGAATAAAATAGTTGAGCTGGGCGAAATAGATCCCGAGGCCGTTGTTACTCCTAATATTTTTGTGCAGAGAGTCGTAGAAGTACCAAATCCCCTTCACGAACATGTTTTAGTTAGTCAAAATAAAAAATATCCATGGACAGAGTAAATATTGGATGGAGCAAGGATGATATGGCAAAATTAGTTGCCAATGATATTCCTGATGGCTCTTATGTAAATCTAGGTATAGGCATTCCAGAATTAGTGGCTAATTACATACCAGAAGGTAGAGAAATTATTATACATACAGAAAACGGTCTATTAGGCGTAGGTCCAGCACCAGCACCAGGAGAAGAAGATTTTGATCTTATTAATGCAGGTAAAAAACCTATTACCACAATCAAAGGAGCTTGTTTTTTTCATCATGCAGATAGCTTTGCTATGATTCGTGGAGGGCATCTGGATTTTACCGTTTTGGGAGCCTATCAAGTTTCACAAAATGGAGATTTAGCTAATTGGTCTACTGGTAGCCCAAATGATATCCCTGCTGTTGGTGGTGCTATGGATCTAGTGCAAGGCGTTAAAAATGTTTTTGTGATTATGAGCCACACTACTAAAAATGGTACGCCTAAAATTGTTAAGAAATGTACTTACCCTTTAACAGGTGTCGCAGTAGTATCTCGCATTTACACTGATTTAGCTATTATTGATGTTACTAATAAAGGTCTAAAAGTTATAAAATTGGCTCCAGGCATTGATAAAGATACTCTAATAAATAAAACTGAAGCCGACTTAATTTTATAATATATTTTTCTCTATTCA
>LFSZ01000021.1:15471-39168 GCA_001512885.1 Rikenellaceae bacterium DTU001 | reverse complement strand
AAAATATTATACACATTTATATACAGATAAGCAAAAAATAGTTTTATGATTGATTTTGTTATGTTTTATTAAAATCTATCAAAGATAATAAATACGATTTTGATACTGTATTTTAATTCATTTTAAAATATTTTTTAAAAAAATATTGAAAAAATTTGGTTTTTAAACAAATGTTTATTAATTTTGCAATGAACAAATGTTTATTATATGGCAGCAAGAATTAAAAGATTGAGAAAAATAATAGAACTCCCTGTTGTAAAGGGATTTAAACCATATGGTGTAACTAACACCAAACAAAATGAAAAACCAATAATACTATTATATGAAGAGTATGAAGCCATCAGATTATGTGATTATAAAATGTACACTCATTTACAAGCCTCAGAAATAATGAATATTTCTCGTCCTACATTTACTCGTATTTATGCTTCTGCTCGACAAAAAATCGCTAAGGCTTTTGCTGAGGGTAGAGAAATTAAAATAAATGGTGGCAATGTTTATTATGATAGCCCTTGGTATCATTGTAATACGTGCTCATGTTATTTTAATAATCCTAATATTGATGATGTAATTAGAAATTGCCCATTATGTGGTAGCCAAGATATTGTGAGTGATAATTTCTCTCCTGTAAGCCAAGAAAAACTAGTTGATGACTACGATGATTATTGTATATGTCCTAATTGTGGATATGAAAAAATACATAAATATGGAGAACCTTGTAATAAAGTAGTTTGTCCTCAATGTAATAGTTTTATGAGAAGAAAAAAATTTTTTTAAAAAAAACCTAAAAATTAATAATATGAAAATTGCAATTACATCTACGGGAAATTCATTGGAATCTAATATCGATCAACGTTTTGGACGTTGTGCATATTTTGTCATTTATAATACTGAGAATAAAGCAATAGAATTTATTCCAAATCCAAACAAGGATAAAGAAGCAGGTGCAGGCCCAGCAGCTGTTCAATTTATAGCATCTTATAATGTGGATAAGGTTATTTCTGGTGAAATAGGAGCCAAAGTTAAATCTATCTTAGATAGCTTAAAGATTCAAATGATAATTATCAAAGAGCCTGAAAGAAAAATAAAAGAGATTATTGATATGTTAGAAAATAATTAAATATTATTCTGTTATTAANNTTATTAAAGATTATAAAAAATGAAATATTTCAATATTAAATTAATAACAATTAAAAAAGGAGGTTTATTATGCCAAATTTAGATCGCACAGGTCCTTTAGGACAAGGACCAATGACAGGTCGCCGCATGGGGCGTTGTACTAATTATGGTGCCTACAAACAAAATACTAGTTTTAATAACGATCAAAACGAAAATCTACCTGATGACTTTCAAAAACAAAACTACTTAAAGGGTTATGGACGAGCATTAGGTTTGAGAAGAGGTTTAGGCTTTGGTCGTGGTAGACGTGGTAGAGGACGCGGCATGGGACGACAAAATCGTTTTAGAGGTAATTATTAATTAAATTAGGCAAATTCGCATAGATACATAATTATGAGTCTATGCGAATTTGCCTAATTGCTTTTTACTTTCGATTTTTTTAAAAATAAAACCAAGAAAAATAAAATTTATGAAAACCCAGAAAATTGCAATTCCATTAGAAAATGGAGTTTTAAGTCAACATTTTGGTCATTGCCAGACCTTTGCTATTGTAAATGTAGAAAATGGCACTATTACAGAAATTAAAGAGATAACACCGCCAGATCATGTGCCAGGGTTATATCCTAAATGGATAGCTCAATTTGGCGTAACTGATGTAATAGCTGGTGGCATGGGACAAAGAGCCATTGAACTTTTTAATCAACAAAAAATAAATGTTTTTGTAGGAGCACCTGTTAAAACTGCTGAAGAATTAGTAATTGATTTTTTGAATAATAATCTAAATTTGAATGCAAATTATTGCGATCATTAATACATAAAAAAAATTTTTATTTAAACAATTATTAACAAAGATATTAATGAAGTTAGCAATAGCAAGTGGTAAAGGTGGTACTGGTAAAACATTAGTAGCTACAAATTTATTTTATGCTCTTCAGCAGCTAAACTATCAAGTAGTATTGGTTGATTGTGATGCAGAAGCTCCTAATGATATGGTTTTTTTTAAAGGTGAAAAAATAAAATATTTTTATGTTCATCAAGAAATTCCTGTAATAAATGAAAAAAAATGTAAGTTTTGTAGTAAATGCCATGAATACTGCAATTATAATGCTATATTTATATTACCTGATTTGAAAGTAATAAAAGTAATTGAAGATTTGTGTCACGGATGTGGTGCGTGTGATGTAGCTTGTGATTTTAATGCGATTAGTACAAAGCCCGTTCCTATTGGTTCTATAACTAAATATGCTATCGAAAACAATACATTTATAATAGAAGCGAGTATGAATACAGGAGTTTTTTCTCCCGTACCTATTATTAATGCGGCTATTAAAGAGGCTAAAAATGAAAAAATTGTTATTTTAGATTCACCTCCTGGCACTTCTTGTCCATTTATAAATACTGTAGCTGAAGCCGATTTTGTTGTTTTAGTTACTGAACCAACCCCATTTGGGTTATCTGATTTAAAACAATCTATAGACACATTAAAAATTATAGATAAACCTTATGGAGTGGTTATTAATCGTTCTGGAATAGGGGATACTGAGATTTATAATTATTTAAAACAAGAAAATATTAAATTATTATTAGAAATTCCTTTTGATAAAATGATTGCCTTTTATTATTCGAATGGAGAATTAATAAGTCAATTGGAATATCAATGGGCAGATAAATTTGTCTCTATGTTTAATTTTATAATCGATCAATATGGAAATAGCAATAATTAGTGGTAAGGGTGGGACAGGTAAAAGTAGTATTAGTGCTGCATTTGCTACTTTATCTGAAAAAGTTGTCTTGGCAGATTGTGATGTTGATGCTACCAATTTATATATTTTGTTTAATCCAGATGTAGAAGGCGAAGAGATTTATATTGGCAGTCAAAAAGCTGTCATCGACTATTCTAAGTGCATTAATTGTGGATTGTGTATAGAATATTGTAAATTTGATGCTATCTATTACTCTGATCAAAAAATTAATATTTCATCAATTCATTGTGATGGATGTAAATTGTGTTCTCGTATTTGTCCTAATAAGGCAATTACAATGATCGATAATGATAAAAGTAGAATGTATTATGGTAGTTTCAGAAATGGGAAAATGGTCTATGGTAAACTAGCACCAGGAGAAGAAAATTCTGGTAAACTTGTCAATATTGTTAGAGATAAAGCTAAAAAATTAGCTAAAGAAAATAACATTAATACAATAATTATCGATGGCCCTCCAGGAATCGGTTGTCCTGTCATTTCTACTATCACAGGTGTAGATTATGTCATTATAGTTACTGAGCCTACGCTATCAGGATTAAAAGATTTACAACGCACATTAGAATTAACAACAAAATTTAATCTTAATACAGTAGTAATTATCAATAAATTTGACTTAAATATAAAAATTACAGAAAAAATAGAAAATTTTTGCGAAAAATTAGATATAAAAATTATAGGTAAATTAGCTTTTGATCCACAAGTAGTAGCAGCAATGATAAATTGTAAATCTATTATAGAATGGCAACCTGCATCAGATCTATCATCTCAGATAAAACACATTTATAATAATTTGATATATGGACAGTAATAAAGGATATATCCATTTATACACAGGAAATGGAAAAGGAAAAACAACTGCAGCTATTGGTTTATCTATTAGAGCTGTGGGAGCTGGAATGAAGGTATATTTTGCACAATTTGTTAAAGGACAACCATATTCAGAACTTATTTCTCTAAAACGTTTCCCCGAAATAAAATTTTGCCAATTTGGACTAGATTGTTTTATTATTAATGATTCAACTGATAAAGACATTATAGCAGCTCAAAATGGACTAAAAGAAGTCAGTGAGGCTATTAAAAGTAACTACTATGACATGATAATTTTAGATGAAATATGTATAGCTATCCATTATGATTTAATCTCCATAGATGAGGTAGTGAAAGTAATAAACCTAAGAAATGAAAATACCGAAATTATTCTTACTGGACGTTATGCGCCACAGGAATTAATCGATATAGCAGATTTAGTTACTGAGATGAAAGAGATTAAACATTATTATAATATAGGTATTGTAGCTCGTAGAGGTATAGAATTTTAAAGATTTATATAGTATTGATATGTCATAGATACTAATCATAGTGGTATGCAAAACAATGTTTGTTAATATTTAAAGTCACTTAATTTAGAAAAAAATTATAAAAAATATAATTTAACCTTAAATCATAAACAGAAATATTTAAAACTAAAAAACATTTGGAGTTTAAAAATAAAATTATAAATTTGCAACATAATAAATTAAGTTTTTATAAATAAATCTTGTTAAACTTGATAAATAATAATATTTAATTTTGTACCACAACAAAAAATTTTATAAATATGACACAATTTAAAAAAGATGAAATTTTATATGAAAGAGCCAAAAAAGTATTACCTGGTGGAGCGAGTAGAAATCAAGTATTACGTCAGCCACATCCAGTATATGCAGCAAGTGCATCCGGCTCATATTTGACAGATGTCAATGGGAAGCAATATATAGATTTCTCAGCTAACATTGGATCATTGATACATGGTCATGCACATCCTAAAATCGTTGAAGCAGTATATGAACAAATGAAAAAGGGAACAGCTTACATGGTAGCTACAGAGGTGGAGGTAGAATATGCAGAATATATGATTGAGCGCATCCCATCATTTGGTAAATTAAGATTTTTAAATTCCGGCACGGAGGCTGTAATGCATCTAATAAAAGTATCTCGTGCTTTTACCGGTAAATCTAAAATAGCTAAATGCGAAGGAGCATATCATGGTACTTATGATGTAATAGAAGTTAGCGAAAAACCTAATCCTTCCAATTGGGGGGATAAGAAACGACCTAATTCTGTGCCACATACTCCTGGGGTCCCAAAAGGTGTTTTAGATTCAGTAATTGTCCTTCCTTTTAATGATTTAGAAAACACTATGAATATTTTAGAAGCTCACAAAAATGACCTCGCTTGTGTACTTATAGATCCCATGCCTCATAGAATTAATATGGAGCCTGCTAGTAAGGAATATGTAAACACTATATATGAATGGACCCGCAAAAATGGAAGCTTATTATGTTTTGATGAAGTGATAACATTTAGAGTAAATTATTCAGGTTTACAAGAATACTATAATGTAAAACCAGATTTAACTTCTTTGGGGAAAATAATAGGTGGTGGATTTCCTATTGGAGCTTTTGGTGGTAGAGATGATATTATGGAAGTCCTTGATCCTATTGGTAAATATTATAAATATCCTCTTTCTGGTACATTCTCAGCTAATCCCATATCTCTTATTGCTGGCTTAACTGCAATGAAACTTTTTGATCAGGATGCAGTTAATAACTTAAATGCTTTAACTGATAAAGCTAGATCATTTATACAAGAAGCTATTAATATCGCTCAAGTACCTGTATCTATGTCTGGTATAGGTTCTATTATTAGATTACATTTTTCAGATAAAGTGCCCGCTGATTATAGAGAAAATTATTTCAATGAAACAAATCAAAAAGAAGCAATAAAAAAATTTATTGATTATTTATACGATAATGGCATTATTTGCGTCAACTCACTAAGTTTCTTTTTTAATACTACTATGACAGATAAAGAAATAGAAATATTAGCAGATAAAGTTTTATCTGCTTTTAGAGAAGTAAAACCATATTTTAAATAATAATTTATGAGAACAGCTTATATTTGTGATGCTATACGTACCCCTGTCGGAAGGTACGGTGGTGCTTTGTCTAGTGTTAGAACCGATGATCTTACAGCTTTAATTATTAAAGCTATATTAGCTCGTAATCCGCATGTAGACACAAATGAAATAGATGAGGTAGTATTTGGTTGCTCTAATCAAGCTGGTGAAGATAATAGAAATATAGCTCGCATGGCTTTGTTATTAGCAGGTATCCCATATACAGTGCCAGGGGTCACTATTAATCGGCTTTGTGGTTCAGGTATGGAAGCAGTTGCTTATGCTTCTAGATTGATTGCTTTGGGTGATGCAGATCTCATCATCGCAGGTGGTGTAGAGAGCATGAGTAGAGCTCCGTATGCTATGAATAAAGCAACAAAAGCTTTTGATCGCAATGTAAACATCTATGATACTACTCTTGGCTGGCGTTTCCCTAATCCTATTATGGAAAAAATGTATGGATTGGATAGCATGGCAGAAACTGCTGAAAATCTGGCTAAAGAAATGAATATTTCACGCGAAGATCAAGATTTTTTTGCTTTTATGAGTCAAATAAAAGCAAAAAAAGCCCAAAATAATGGTTTTTTGGCTGAAGAAATCTTTCCAATTACTATTCCACAACCTAAAGCAGATCCATTGATTTTCCAAAAAGACGAGCATCCACGTGACACATCTTTAGAAAAATTAGCTGCTCTTAAACCTATAACTAGAATAGATGGTACTATTACTGCTGGTAATTCCTCTGGTATTAATGATGGTGCTGCTAGCTTACTTGTAGCTTCTGAAGTTGGTATTAATAAATATAATCTAACACCTCTTGCTCGAATAGTTGGTTCACAATCAGCTGGTGTCCCTCCTAGAATTATGGGCATAGGTCCAGTGCCAGCTACTAATAAATTGTTTGAAAAGTTTAACCTTTCTTTTGACGATATTGATTTAATTGAGTTAAATGAAGCTTTTGCTGCTCAATCTTTAGCATGTATAAGAAGTTGGAATTTACAGGATGATGATCCACGTATCAATCCACAAGGCGGTGCTATAGCCCTTGGGCATCCGTTAGGAATGTCAGGAGCAAGACTTGTTACTACAGCAGTATATCAATTAAAAAGAAATAACCTTAAAAGGGCTCTGACTACTATGTGTATAGGTGTAGGACAAGGTATGGCTATGGTTATAGAAAAAGTATAAATAAAACCCAAGCATTCTATAATAAAAAATCAATTTAAAAGTTTTATTTATAATTATTTATGACATAAAGTTTAAACATATTTTAACATATAAGAAATAAAAAAAATTAACTTTACTAAACTTATAAATTAAAAAAAAACAATGTAAAAAACTTATATTTATATCAAAAAAAAATATTAATTTTGTATAAAAAATGGATTTTGAAGTATTACTCTCAGAAATAGAATTAAAAATCAGAGGGATAATACAACAAAATCAGGAGTTGAGGAATGCTGTGGCAAATTTAAAAAAGGAAAATGAGAAGCTTGGAAAAGAAAATATAGAATTAAAAAATGAATTAATGAATAAGGATAAAGAAATAACAAATATAAAAATAGCCAAAATAATAGATGAAAAAGGAATAACAGACCAAGCTACTCGCTATTTTAAAAAGATGATAAATCGTATTGATAATTGTATAGCTATGCTAAAAGAATAAGGTATGAAGTCTGAAATGATTAACATAAATGTTAGCTTAGGTGGTTTAGCAATACCTTTAAAAGTAAATGTAAGTGACGAAGCTCATATAAGAAAAATAGTTAAAGCCTTAGATGAGCAAGTGACAATATATGCACGCAAATATCCTGGGCAAAATTTACAAACTTTATTATCTATGTTGCTTATAGAACAAGCAGTAGCATTAGCTAAATTGCAACAAGAACATCAATTTATTGAAGAAGATTTAGGTGTTAGATTAGAGCAATTAAAAACTTTGCTAGAAACTGCTAGATAGCTTTATAATTACCTGAATTTATTTATCAATTATTTGCCACAGTCATTTTTTAAAAAAAAACCTCAAAATTAAATGTTAAGTAGTTTGTAAAAAAAAAGTTAGCAAACTACTTGAAGATTTAGAAATAAAAACGCAAATTATTGCGATTTTTTGTTGTATAACTAAACTAAAAACAATAAAACTATGTCAAATGTAATGATTTTGGTGATAGAAATAGCAGTTATTGCTATAGGAATTGCCACCTGGTATTTTATAATTAAACGCAATGCTATAAGAAAACGTGATAGCATAATAGCTGAAGCTCAAAAACAAGCAGAAGTATTAAAACAAGAGAAAATCATAGAGGCTAAAGAAAAATCTCTGCAATATAAAACTAGAGCAGAAGAAGAAATTCAACAAAAGGTAAAAAAACTGGATGCACTTGAAAACAAACTATTGCAACAAGAAATGATGATAAAGCAAAAAAATGAAGAGCTGCAAAAGAAAATAAAAGAGTATAATCAGCATAAAGAACAATTGCAAAAGGATCAGTCAGTTCTCACTGAAAAATTGAATAAGACTGATGTACTAATAAAAGAGTATCAAAAACAATTAGAAAGGATAGCTGGATTAACTATAGAACAAGCACGTGAAGAACTTGTAGAATCCCTGAAAGAGGATGCTCGAATGCAAGTAAATAATTATGTTAAAAATTTAGTTGATGAAGCTCGTATGCATGCCGAAGATCAATCTAGAAAAATTGTATTGGAGACTATACAACGTACTGCTACGGAATATTCTTCTGAAGCTGCAGTTAGTACATTTCCCATTTCTGGTGATGATATGAAAGGACGCATTATAGGTAGAGATGGTAGAAATATTAAAACCTTAGAAGCCGCTACAGGAGTAGAAATTATTATAGATGATACGCCAGATCTCATCGTATTATCTTCTTTTGACCCTGTTAGACGTGAAATTGCCAAATTATCTCTCGAAATTTTAGTCGCTGATGGTCGTATTCAACCAGCTCGCATAGAGGAAGTAGTAGCTAAGGTTAAAAAACAAATCGAGCAAGAAATTATAAAAGTAGGTAAAGAAACTCTAATAGATCTCGGCATTACTAATATGCATCCTGAACTTATTCGTTTAATTGGCAAAATGAAATATCGCACTTCTTATGGTCAAAACTTGCTATCTCATAGCAAAGAAGTTGCTCTCATGTCAGCTACTATGGCTGCTGAATTAGGACTCAATCCTAAATTAGCTAAAAGAGCTGGTCTATTACATGACATTGGTAAAGTGCCAGATAATGAACCAGAGTTACCTCACGCAATTTTAGGAATGAAATTAGCTGAAAAGTATAAAGAACATCCAGAGGTCATAAATGCTATAGGCGCCCATCACGACGAAGTAGAACCTACGACATTACTTGCTCCAATAGTACAAATATGTGATTCTATTAGTGGTGCTAGACCTGGAGCTCGTAGAGATGTAATAGATGCTTATATTACTCGTATCAAAGAATTAGAAACTATTGCTGAAAGTTATAACGGGGTACAAAAAACTTTTGCTATCCAAGCAGGTAGAGAATTGCGTGTTATAGTATCTGCTGATCAACTGTCAGACACTGAAGCATTCCAATTATCTATGGAGCTTAGCAAAAAAATTGAAGACTCTTTAACTTATCCTGGCCAAATAAAGGTTACTGTAATTAGGGAAACACGTGCAGTTTCTTTTGCTAAATAAGTTTATTTAAAAAAATATTTTTAATAATATTATGTTATCAGATAAGTTTACAATTTCTCATGAGCAATTACATAGTGCAATAGTTGAGATTTTCACTTCGATAGGTATGCCTTATGATCATGCTAAGCTAGTAGCAGATGTACTCGTAGAAGCTGAGCTTCGTGGTATCCCCTCTCATGGAGTTGTTAGGATAAAAGACTACTTAGGACTTTGGAGCCAAAATAGACTCAACATTAATGCTAAACCTAAAATAGAGTATGAAACTCTATCGACGGCTCTAGTAGATGGTGATAATGGACTAGGAATGATTAGTGGTAATTTTGCTATGCAATCAGCAATATCAAAAGCTAATGATGCTGGTACAGGATGGGTAGCTGTAAACAATTCAAATCATTTTGGTATTGCAGGTTATTATGCACTAATGGCAATAGATCATGATATGATAGGAATAGCTATGACTAATGCTAATCCTACTGTAGCACCTACTTTCTCTAAACAAGCTATGCTTGGTACTAATCCAATAGCTTTTGCAGTACCTACTAAAAATGAACAAGTTTTTTTAGCTGATTTCGCTACGGCACCGATTGCTCGTGGCAAAATTGAATTACTCGAAAAACAAGGTAAGTCTGTACCTAAAGGTATGCTACAAACTTGTGATGGCATACCTGTCACTGATCCTACTGCTATAAAACATGGAGGCACTATTTTGCCATTGGGAGGAGACTATGAACATGCTGGTCATAAAGGTTATTGTTTAACTGCTATTGTAGATATCTTGACAGCTGTAATATCTGGTGCTAATTTTGGACCTTTTGTCCCTCCACAAGTGAGTTATATTAAAGAAAAAAATAATTGCCCAGGTAAAGGGTTGGGACATTTTTTTGGTGCTATACGACTCGATGCCTTTAGACCAGCTGAAAAGGTAAAGGAATATATGGATTTATGGATTCAGACTATGCGATCTGCTCTGCCTATAGATACTGAGCAACCAGTTTTAATACCTAATGATCCTGAAATTGAAATGATTGATTTTCATAAAACAAATGGTATAACGCTATTGCCCGAAATTTTAAATGAATTAAAAAAAACACTTAATGAATTGAGTATACCAATACCTGACAATTTGACTTGATTTTGATAAAAGGCAAACATTTTGCCAGTAAAAAAATAAAAAAATTATAATTTTTATGGAAGCAAAAGATAAAATGACTAACGAAGAATTAAACCAAGAAAAAGAGCAAGACATTAATAATGATATTATTGAAGAAAAAGAAGTTGACCTACAAAAACAATTTGATGAATTACAAGAAAAACATAGCGAATTAAATGATAAATATTTGCGACTATGTGCTGAATTTGACAATTATAAAAAAAGAACAAGTAAAGAAAAAATGAATCTTATAGATACTGCTAACATGCAGCTAATAATAGATCTATTGCCAATCATAGATGATTTCGAAAGAGGCTTAGAGTCTATAGAAAAAAATCAAACCTTAGATGCTATAGCAGAAGCATATAAAATAATTTATCAGAAATTTATGAATATATTAGCAAAATATGGTGTAGAAGCAATAAATCCTATTGATGAGCCGTTTAATATGGATTTACATGAAGCTATTAGTACTATAGAGGGGCCTCCTGAAAAGAAAAATATGATAGCAGACGTTGTTTTGAAAGGATATAAATTAAATTTACAGGATCGACCAGTAATATTACGTTATGCAAAAGTTATAGTTTATCAATAAAATAAATAAAAAAATAATTAAATCGTGGCTAAAAAAGATTATTATGATATACTAGGGGTCAATAAAGATGCTAGTGAAGATGAGATAAAAAAGGCTTATCGTAAACTAGCTATGCAATATCATCCGGATAGAAATCCCAATAATAAAAATGCTGAAGAAAAATTCAAAGAAGCTGCGGAAGCATACGAAATATTGAGTGATCCCGAAAAAAAACATAGATATGACCAATTTGGTGAAGCAGGTATCAATGGCAGTGGTTTTAGTGATATAGATGATATATTTTCACATTTTAGTGATATTTTTGATGATTTCTTTGGCTTTGGCGGGAGACGTAGTGGCTCTTATTATCAATCATATGTTAAAAAAGGAAGTAATTTACGAATACGCATCAAACTTTCTTTAGAAGAAATACTTACAGGTATTGAGAAAAAAATTACTATTCAAAAAAAAGTTATTTGTCATAAATGTAATGGTACAGGTGCTAAATCTAAAGACAGCATCACTACTTGCCCCACATGCCATGGCACGGGACAGGTAACCCATATCACTTCAACACTTTTTGGTAGAATACAAAGCACAAATGTATGTAGCTCCTGTAACGGTAAAGGAAAGATAATATCTGAAAGATGCCCTGTTTGTAACGGTACAGGCATAGAAGATGCTAAGGAAACTATTACTATTAATATTCCTGCAGGCGCTTTGCAAGACATGCAATTAACTCTTACTGGGCAAGGAAATCATGTACCAGATGGTATTCCAGGAGATCTAATAGTTATGATCGATGAAGAGGAACATCCGTTATTTAAAAGAGATGGACTAAACATCTTTTACGAACATTATATCTCGTATCCCGAAGCTGTTATGGGAACTGAAATAGATATTCCAATACTTAATGGTAAAGCTACTATTAAAATACCACCAGGTACCCAACCTGGTAAATTATTTAGATTAAAAAATAAAGGCTTACCTGATATTAATTCATCTAAAAAAGGTGATTTTATAGTTAGTATCAATATTCATGTACCTGATAATGTAACTAAAGAAGAAAAAAATTTATTAGAAGAAATGAAAAAGATGAAACACTTTAATGTGCAAAAGCAATCTTCTGGCAAATCACTATTCGAACGCTTAAAAGAATATATTCAATAATATTATCTGAAATTTAGATTGATAGTAGTATTTTTATTACTTTCAATAGTGAATTTTTTTTCTATTGTGTAAAAGCTTTTATTTACATATTTAGCTCTAAATACAATAGTATAATTTCCTGGTTGTAGCTGTATGGTTTGCATATTTTCATCAGTTTTTAGATTTATTACTAATTCTAAATCTTTATCTTTTTTTCTTTGAAAAATACTAGCATATCCATTAGCTGGTAAATAAATAATGGCATTACCTGGTGGTGGTATCTCTACAGTAGTAGTATGACTCTGCTTAATCTCTACATCATTTATATATAATCTAGGCAAAGTCAATAACTCGAGGTCGTAAGTACCTACTAAATATTTTTCTTTTTTATTTGTATATTGTACATTTAGAGTATTTTTATCATTATGTTTACGTACTATTATTGGAACAAATGATTTTTCGATACTCATAGAAGCAAATTTTACAAATAATTCGCCCTGAGGTGTATATGCTGATGCAACAACATGCTTGCCAGGAGTGAGCCCAAGTGAATCTATATAAACTGGTGGTATAGTGTGTATCTGTATCCTATAATTTATAAGAGGATCTAAAAGAAGAGTGTCTGGTACACCTTTTGTATTTAATGTATGAACAAATTGATACATTATTTGATTATTTAATCTATTATAAAATGTCATTGGTATATTAGTTTCAGTAGGATTACCTAATTGATCCAGTAGATTTACTTGACAAGATGTGGAATTTAGAGCGTATGATATAACTATTTTTAGTGCTTTTTGAAATTGCTCTTCAGTACTACCATCATAATAATCTCCTACACATTCAAATTCTTTAGCAAAATTTTGTCCTATGCCAATAATAAATGGTTTGAGCACTATACCACGTTTTTGTAAATCTTGAGATACAGCACACGGATCTCCGCGACACTCTTCTATACCATCTGTTATCAATATTATTATATTCCTACAATTATCACAAGGAGTAAAATCATTTGCAGCAGCAGCAAGTGTATTGGCTATAGGTGTAGTACCACGAGGAGTTAAATATTTAATAAAATGAGCTATTTTTTTTGCATTACCTTCGCCAAATGGCACTACTAATCTGGTATCGTTACAATCTTGTGGTGGAAAATCTCGCTGATCGCCAAAAACTCGAAGAGCTAATTGTAAATTTGGTATATCTGCAATACTATCTAGAATATTATTTAGTAATCGCTTCGCAATATTTATCTTAGTATCACTCTGCCAATGTCCATACATACTATTGCTAGCATCGAATATTATCAAAATGCGAGTAATATTTTCTTTTTGCGGCTCCAAAGATTGACTAGATAAATTAAAATTAAAGATTAAAATTAAAAATAAAAAAATTAATCTTTTAAAAATCATTTAATGTTGATTTTAAATTTTTTAGAGCTTCAGTTGCTTGCTCATCATTTGGTGGAGTACCATGCCATTTATGATCATTTTCCATAAAAGGTACACCTTTGCCCATTATAGTATGCATCAAAATCATTATTGGATATCCTTTTCCCAAATTATTTTGAGCTATCTTGATAGTTTTTCGCATATCCGAAAAATCATGTCCATCCATCTCTAAAACATACCAACCAAAGGCCTCCCATTTGGCTCGTAAATTTCCTAATGAATTTACTTGATCTACCGGTCCATCTATCTGTAAACCATTGTAATCTATAGTAGAAATCAGATTGTCGATTTTTTTAGATCCAGCAAAAAGTGCTGCTTCCCAAATTTGTCCTTCTTGCACTTCACCATCTCCATGTAGTGAATAAATAATTTTAGTATCATTACTTAATTTTTTTGCAATAGCACAACCTATAGCTATAGACAATCCTTGTCCTAGAGAGCCAGATGCAAACCTTACTCCTGGTAAATGATCTGACGGTGTGGGATGTCCTTGTAATCTACTATTAATGCGTCTAAATGTAGCTAACTCCTCTATAGGAAAAAAACCTCTACGTGCCAAGATAGAATAAAAAGCTGGACTAATATGACCATTAGATAAAATGAAAATATCTTCATTTGGACCTTCTAATGTAAAATGATCAGGATCTATGTCCATGATTTCAAAATACATTAATGTTAAGAAATCTGTACAACCCAATGAACCGCCAGGATGACCTGATTTAGCCATATTTGTCATCCTGATTATATCACGACGTACTTGAGTGGCTATGTTTTGTAATTTTTCATCGTTCATTAAAATAGTTTTTTACAAATATATTAAAAATTTTTTATTAAAAAATATGAAAACCATATTTAAAGATCATAAATTAGAAAATTAATTAGCAATGGGCAAGAAGGAAAACCTAGAATTTATTTTTTAATTTGTAGTATACTACAAATATACTACAAAATGTAACTAATCTAAATAGAACAAATAAAATATAATATCAAACACCAATGTAATATGTGAAAAAGAGAGGGAAGTAAATAAAAACAATAAAAAGAAAATGTAAAGTATTGTAGTTTTGGAAGTTTATAGATTATTAGTTTTTAAAGAAGAATATTTATAATTCATTTAATTTTTTTTAAAAAATTTATTAATTCATCATATAATCGTGCAGTAGGCAAGCCCATAACATTAAAGAATGACCCCTCTATTCTTTCTATTCCTATATAACCCAACCATTCTTGCGCTCCATAGCCACCTGCTTTATCATATGGTTCATAATTATCTACGTAATATTCTATTTCCTCATCTCTAAGAGGTTTGAATTTTACTTCTGTAACATCATAAAAAGATGTCATTAATAGATTATTTCTAATAGTAATGCCAGTAAAAACTTTATGCCATTGCCCTGATAAAGTTTTTAAAATTTTTATAGCCTCGACTCTGTTTTTAGGTTTTCCAATTAATTGATTATCAAACCATACAATAGTATCTACTGTTAATAAAATATCTTTATTTTTTAATAATGTGTATGAAATGCTTTTTTGTTTACTTAAGTTTATTACTAATTCATCTGGAGATAAATTAGTATCGATATCTTCTTTATAATTATTTTCTACTTTTATAAAATCAATTCCCATTTTACTTAGTAATTGCTCTCTACGTGGACTTTTAGAACATAATAATATTCTGTAACCATCTAAAATTTTTTGTATCGGCGACATTATCATATCAAATTAATTACTTTTTACAAACGTAAGCATTTTTTTAAAAAAAATATAAGGGATTATAATTAAATTTTAATTGTATTAAATTACATTAAAAGTAAAATATATATGTTTTTTTTTAAAAAATTCTAAATTATTCAAAGGGGTCGACGTGTGTTTTACTAAGTTATATGTCAAAGTCTTATTATGAGTTATAAATATTATATCAATGCTTGAAATATAAAATTGTACATATGATTAATATTCGCAAGCTGTCAAAATAACATACAAATATTAAAAATATTAGGTATAATTGAATTGGTATTTTTTTTGAAGAACATTGGTATATATTAAAAAATATATTATTTTTGTATAAAATTCAAAAAATAGGAGAAAAAAAATAATGGAAGCAAATTACACAATTCAAATAAAGAATGTGTTAAAAAGAGCTACTGAGGAAGCCATCAAAACTGGTGTACCTTATATAGATGATGTGCATTTATTTTTAGGTTTAATGATGGAGCCTAATAATGATGCTATTAAAATAATGAAAATTTTTAATGTAAATCCTACAAATGCAAGGTTATATTTTTATGATTTTATTCAATCACGCAAGAGCCAAGGTCAGCTATTTACTTTTGATAACATGTTAGAGGATGTTAATTATTTGAATGAAGTTCCTTTCGAATCAAAAGCAGAACAAATATTAAAAATAGCTTATTTAGAAGCTAAAGCTTTAGGTGCTGAGAGAGCAGATACAGAGCACTTATTATTATCTTTTTTAAAATATAATGATAATATTGTAGGTGAATATTTAGAAGAGCAAGGTTTAAATTATAATGACGTTAAGCAATACATTATCTCACACATAAATTCAAAAACTGACGAAAATGCAAGTTTTACATTTAGCCTAGAAGATGATGACGATGAGAGTGAAGATGATTTTTATGGTGGTACTTCTAAGCGTTTCTCTCAAACTGGAAAAGAGCAAAGGTCTAAAACTCCAGTTTTAGATAGCTTTGGTAGAGATCTCACGCAAATGGCTATAGAAAATAAATTGGACCCCATCATAGGGCGCGAAAAAGAGATGGAGCGTGTAGTCCAAATTCTTAGCCGAAGAAAAAAGAATAACCCGGTATTAATAGGCGAGCCTGGTGTTGGCAAAAGTGCTATAGTAGAGGGGTTAGCTATTCGTATAGCTCAGAAAAAAATCCCTCGTCCATTATACAATAAACGTGTAGTGGCCTTAGATCTGGCAGCTCTAGTAGCTGGTACTAAATATCGCGGACAATTCGAAGAAAGGGTTAAAGCTTTATTAAATGAACTTGAAAAAAATCCTGATGTTATTTTATTTATTGATGAATTACATACTATCGTTGGTGCTGGTAGTGCATCTGGATCTATGGACGCTTCTAATATGTTTAAACCTGCTCTAGCACGTGGCGAAATACAATGTATCGGGGCTACCACTTTAGATGAATATAGACAATACATAGAAAAAGATGGTGCGCTCGAACGTAGATTTCAAAAAATCATAGTAGATCCTACTGATCCAGAAGAGACTATTGAAATACTACATCGAATTAAAGATAGATATGAAGATCATCATTTAGTAAAATATGATGATAAAGCCATAGAAGCTTGTGTATATTTGACTGATAGATACGTAACAGATAGAGCTCTACCAGATAAAGCTATCGATGTAATGGATGAGGCTGGTGCCCGTGTACATATAAAAAACATTAATGTTCCTGAAGCTGTGTTAAAAATAGAAAAAAGCATTGAAGAGGCTCAACAAAATAAATTAAAAGCCATTTCTATGCAGAAATATGAGATAGCTGCTAAATTTAGAGATCAAGAAAAGGAACTTCAAAAACTTTTAGAAGAAGAACGTATAAAATGGGAAAAAGAAGCTTCTCAGCATAGGGAGATAGTAACAGAAGATCATATAGCTGAAGTAGTAGCTATGATGACAGGTATACCTGTAGCTCGTATAGCACAGAGCGAAAGTGAACGCTTGATATCTATGGCTGATGATTTAAAAAATATAATAATAGGACAGGATGAAGCCATAGATACAATAGTGAGAGCTATTAGAAGAAATCGAGCAGGACTAAAAGATCCTAATAAACCTATCGGTACTTTCTTTTTTCTTGGACCTACTGGTGTTGGTAAAACTTATACTGCTAAAATGCTTTCTAAATATTTATTCGATTCCGAAGATGCCCTAATCAGGATAGATATGAGTGAATATATGGAAAAATTTAGTGTTTCACGATTAATAGGAGCACCTCCTGGCTACGTAGGTTATGAAGAAGGGGGGCAATTGACTGAAAAAATTCGTAGAAAACCATATAGTGTTGTATTATTAGATGAAATCGAAAAAGCTCATCCTGATGTTTTTAATCTTTTACTACAAGTCTTTGATGAAGGTCATTTGACTGATAGCATGGGTAGAAGGGTAGATTTCAAAAATACTCTTATCATCATGACTTCTAATATTGGTACACGACAATTGAGAGATTTTGGTAAAGGAATTGGATTCGCTACTGGTACTAAAACTGCTGATGACGATTATTCGCGTAGTGTACTGGAAAATGCTCTTAAAAAAGCTTTTTCGCCTGAATTTCTCAATAGAATAGATGAGGTAGTGATTTTCAAAAATCTACAAAAAGAAGAAATTTATAAAATTATTGATATTGAACTCAAGGGTTTAGTAGATAGACTTAGAAATATGAAAATCTATTTTGAAATATCCGATGAAGCTAAAGATTTTATCATAGAACGTGGATGGGACCCCGCCTTTGGTGCTAGACCTCTGAAGCGTGCTATACAGAGATATATAGAAGACCCATTAGCTGAAGAAATTATTAAGAAAACATTAATGGAAAATGATAAAGTCACTTTTTCTTATAAAACTGGTGATAATAAATTAAGCCTTACTATCGAACACAATAAAGCAAATCTAATGTTTGATGCTCCTGATAGTAAAGTGTCAGATAAATAATTAATGATTTCAGATATATTGTTTCAAAATATTACATGTTTTAGATAGTAAATCTTTATAATGAACCAGAAAACAAAGAACTTTTGTTAATAACTAAATAATATCAAATTCTTTATTATCTCAAAACTTTGATTGAAAGTAATCAAAGTTTAAATCTATATTGTATAGAGTTATCTTTTATTAATTAAGAGGTAAATAAAAAAGGGGCTCATATGAGCTCCTTTAATTATGTAAAAAATAGTGGTGTTATTAACTAATACATCGACTTTGTATTAAAATTAATAAGTGCAATATTAGTAATAAATTTTTTTAACAACCATATTTTTTTATAAATATTTATTAAGTGCCTTATTAAAAAATCATTAAATTTACAAAAAAAAATTATGGCATATTTTTTAATTGACAATAATACAAAACTTCAATTAATCAAAGAAAAACCTTTTAAACTAGAAAAAGATATACAAAAAATCACTGAATTAAATTTAAAAGAAATTTTTGGTTTAGAATTTGTGTGTTCTGAATTTACAGTAAAAAATTTCAGAATAGACACTTTAGCTTATGATAGAGAATCTAACTCCTTTGTAATAATTGAGTATAAAAAAGATAAAAATTTTAGTGTTATTGATCAAGGTTTTGCTTACTTATCTTGTATGCTAAATAATAAATCTGATTTTATTTTAGAATATAACGAACATAATAAAAATTCTTTAAAACGTGAGGATATCGATTGGTCTCAATCAAAGATTGTATTCATTTCCTCTAGCTTTACTATTTATCAAAAAGAAGCTATTAATTTTAATGATTTGCCTATAGAATTATGGGAGGTTAAAAGATATTGTAATAACACAATAAGTTATCAGCAGATAATTAATAAAGGTTCACAAGAAAGTATTAGAGCAATTTCAAAATTAGATAGTTCGATTTCTAATATTACTAACGAAATAAAAATCTATTCCGAAACGGATCATCTAGCGAAAGCTTCTGAACAGATAATAGAACTATATGAAATGCTAAAAAATAAAATTTTAACAAATTATGATGATATTAACGTAAAAATCAGAAAGTATTATATTGCTTTTATTTCTAAAACTAATTTTGTAGATATTCGTATCAGTAAAAAAGATATAAAAATTTGGTTAAATCTACCAAAAGGCAAACTAAATGACCCACAAAATATTGCTCGTGATGTCTCTGCAATAGGACATTGGGGTAATGGAGATTATGAATTAATTTTAAAAAATGATGATAATATTGAATATATTATGTATTTAATCAAACAAGCATATGAATACAACAAAAAGTGAAGCTTTTTATTTGCTGTGCAAAGGATGATCGCTATGAGAGTAATTTTAAAAAGAATATTAAGGTATTACTTTCTAAAAATATTATTTATCTTTGCCATAATTAAATTAATTATTTTATGAAAAATCTATTGCTATTAATAATTTTAATTTATTCTTTTAATATACTATCTGGTCAATCTAAAAGAAATCTTAATTTCAATGAACCGATTAGTAATATTAATACTAAAGATGCCATGATCTTTTGGGAAAGCTTCGAAGGTGCAGAATTTCCTCCTACTGATTGGACTCAAAACATCACTGATAGTTTATTTACATGGGAAAAAGCTAGTAGTTTTCCTCAAGATGGTCAATATTTTGTGCATGTGCTATATGATGAATTGGATACGTCTATCTGGCAGAATGAATGGCTCATAACTAAGTCTATTAACCTAATAGGTTATCAGTCTGTTATTTTGAATTTTTATTTTCAAATGTCTAAATACTGGGGTATCAAACCTTATGATAATTATGATTTATACGTAATAGCTGCTAATGATGGGGTGAATTTCACTGACACTATTTGGAGTGAATTAAGCACTGATACATCTACTTGGACTAGTTGGGAATGGGTAAACGCTCAGATAGATTTGACTAATTATATTGGTAGTAATCAACTAAAATTAGCATTTGTATATTATGGTCGTGATGGAGCCGAAGCTTCTATAGATGCTATATCTATCTCTACTACGGGTAATTTGTACGATAACAATTTAGATAAATTGCAGATTTATCCTAATCCTACTAGCGATTATCTATATATAGAAGCTCCTTATAATACTAGAGTACAAATTTATGATTTATTAGGCAATGAAATCTATAATAAATTAATTAATGATAAATTATGCAAAATAGATCTACATACCTATCCATGTGGTATTTATATTTTAAAATTAATTAGACAAAATATAAGCAAAACTTTTAAAATTGTTAAAAATTAAAATATCTGAACCGCAGATTCCCAGATGATTATTCTGATTAATCATAGGTTTATTTCCAAATCATAACAAATCACATAAATCGTGATAAAATTACGTCGCAGGCGATATTTAAAAGGGAAATTGTCAATTAAAATTATTCTTGTATATTTGCAAAAATTAATAAATTATGAAGAAAAATTTTTTAGTATTAACCTTATTATTGTTTGCGAGTGCATATAGTTCATATGCATGTACTAATTTCATTGTCACCAAAGGTGCTAGTACTGATGGCTCAGTAATGATAACGTATTCAGCTGATAGTCACACTCATTATGGTGATTTGTATTATTCACCTGCCGCAGTATATCCTGATGGAACCATGCTAGATATTTATGAATGGGATACAGGCAAATATTTAGGCAAAATTAAACAAGCTAAAAAAACTTACAATGTTGTAGGTAATATTAATGAATATCAGGTAGCTATTGGAGAAACTACTTTTGGTGGGAGAGAAGAATTATTTACTCAGAGCGGTGCTATTATGGATTATGGTAGTTTGATGTATATTGCTCTACAGCGCTCCAAGAGTGCTCGAGAGGCTATACGAGTGATAGCTGAACTAGTAGCTGAATATGGCTATGCTAGTGAAGGGGAATCATTCTCCATAGCAGATAAAAATGAAGCTTGGATTATGGAAATGATAGGCAAAGGCGAAGGCGAGAAAGGTGCTGTGTGGGTGGCAGTACGCATTCCAGATGGTTATGTCAGTGGACATGCTAATCAAGCTCGCATTAGACAATTCACTCTAGCTAATGGTAAAACTTCTATTACTGAAAAAGATTTTAATAAAAAATTATATAACCCTAAAGTAGAAGTTATTTATTCATCTGATGTTATCGAATTTGCTAGAAAAAAAGGTTGGTTTAATGGCAAAGATGAAGAGTTTAGCTTTTCTGATACATATAATCCAGTAACCTTCGGTGGCGCTAGACAATGTGAGATACGTGTTTGGAGTATGTTTAGACAAATAACAGATGGTATGGATGAATACATAGATTATGTAAGTGGTAAAAATTTATCGCATCGCATGCCGCTATATGTAAAGCCAAATAGAAAAATTTCTATCAAAGATATGATGTTTTTTATGCGTGATCATTTAGAGGATACTCCTTTTGATATGCGTAATGATATTGGTGCAGGTCCATTTAAGTTGCCTTACCGCTGGAGACCATTAGACTGGACTATTGACGGAGTGACCTATACTAATGAACGAGCTACTGCTACACAACAAACAGCTTTTAGCTTTATCACTCAAAGTCGCAACTGGCTTCCAGATGAGATCGGTGGTATTATATGGTTTGGCGTAGATGATGCTGCTAGTTGTGTTTATACTCCTATCTATTCTGCTAGTAGAAAGGTGCCTCATTCTTATGCTCAAGGTAATGGTGCCATAATGACCTGGAGCGATGATGCAGCATTTTGGGTCTTTAATCAAGTGGCTAATTTTGCTTATACTCGCTACCGCATTATACATCCTGATATTGAGCAAAAACAAGATTCCCTGGAAACTGCTTTTATTAATAAAGTAAAAGAAATAGATGATTATGCTCTGCAGTTATATGAGATAAATCCTTATCAAGCTATTGATTATGTTTCTACTTTCTCAGCAGATAATGCAGATAGATTAGTGATGTATTGGAAAGAATTTTATAAGTTTTTATTTCTCAAATATATGGATGGTAATGTGAAATATGTTATTCCTGGTGAGCGAAATCCTAAAGTTGAATGGCCAGGTTATGGTGAGGAATGGTATAGACGTATTATTCAAGAAACTGGAGATAAATTTAGAGTGATAGAATAAAATTTTACATAATTTAATATTTTCAAAACATTAATGAAGGATATACCTTTGTTATTAGTAGTATTAGGTGCTACTGCTACAGGAAAAACTCGCTTAGCAGTTAAAATAGCTATTGAAATAAATGGAGAAATTATCAGTGCTGATAGTAGACAGGTTTATAAAGGGTTAGATCTGGGTACAGGCAAAGATTTGAATGAATATAAAATAAATACTACAGATATTCCCTATCATCTAATTGATATTAGATCTATTGATCAAACATATAGTGTTTATGATTTTCAGAGAGATGCTCTAGTAGCTATTGAAAAAATTATAAATAAAAATAAAACTCCTATTATATGCGGCGGTACAGGCTTGTATATTGAAGCATTATTATTAAATTATAAATTTAATAAATTTAATCCTGATGTAGAATTAAGGGAAAAACTTTCTAAGATGAGTATACATGAGTTAGATCTTATTCTAAAGCAATTAGATAGCAATATAATAGTAGAAAAAAATAATCGACACCGTTACATTAGAGCAATAGAGATTGCACTACAAAATAATAATAATAGCAATGAACAGGATATTTTAGAATATAATATAAATAAATCATTGGTTTTTGGTATTAGATATCCTAGAGATATGCTGAGAGAACGAATACATAAAAGGCTTTTGGATCGTATTGAGGCCGGCATGATAGAAGAGGTAAAAATATTATTAGAAAATAATATAGATCCTAATAAACTTATTGCATTTGGATTGGAGTACAAATTTATCACAATGTATCTTTTAGGAAAATTGACTTACGACGAAATGATAGATAAATTATACACAGCTATATGCCAATTTGCAAAAAGACAAGAAACTTGGTTTAGAAGAATGGAGAAAAGAAACATAAATATTAACTGGATAGATGGAAGGCTAGAAGAAGAGAAAAAAATAAAAGAAATATTAAATAAAATTAATAATGAAATATAAATAATGGTTCTATAACGTTTTGAGTAGGTAAAGATTAAAAAAAGAGTAATTTTATAAAAAATTTGTTAATATTAGTTTATTAATTATA
>LFSZ01000021.1:0-15440 GCA_001512885.1 Rikenellaceae bacterium DTU001 | reverse complement strand
GTGGACTTTGTGTAATAACTTGGTGTTCTCTGTGGTAAAAAAAATCAACCTAAATAATTAAAAAATAATTATTTTTTTGTAACAATATAAAATTTTATTACCCACAATAAACGTTATAGAACCATGTAAAATTAGTTTATTATTCTATTCTAAAAAAAATATTTTGAAAATTTTATAAGTAATTAAAAAAGATAATAGTAAAAAAAAAAATTAATCATTAAGATATTTGTTTAGCAAACAATCAATTTTTAACATATCCTTTCAGAGTCAGTACTACAATACTATGCTCGGGATCATTAGTAATAACTGTAACAGATTTTTGTTGATTTCCTTGTCTGCCAGCAGTATTGAATGTGACTTTAATACTAGATTTTTCGCCTTTTTTAAGTATATTTTTTTCTGGGGCCACAGCAGTGCATCCACAGCTAGATTTCACTTTTAATATTTTTAAGTCATTTTTACCTTCATTTCTAAAAGGAAATTCTACAATAACTGATTCTCCCATTTTAATTGTATCGAAAACAACCTCGGTTTTTTCAAAAACTATTTTAGGAGCATTAGTTTTGTCTTTTTCAGTCATCCAGCTAAAATCTTGTATTATATTAGCACTCACATACATTTGTTTAACCGGTTGATCTATATCATCTGTTTTTAATCTAAAATTATCAAAAACATAACCATAATCATTACGTGCTTTAGCATCATATGAGATAGGTATCTTAAGTTCTTGATCAGGGGCTATAGTAATGCCACCTGCAGGTATGTGTATTTTTAAAAATGAAGGTAAATTTTCAGAGTAAATAGTTATTTTTCTATCACTTGGATTGTATACATATATAGTATCAGTCTTTATTTCGGTATCCTTTATATCATTAAATGTAATATGATTGGATTTGAAACGTAAATTGCCTAGTACCTGTGGATAATTATCAGCTTTGGTTTTAGGTTTAGGGATTACGCTCCCTTTAATGGTTAAGACTACATTTGGATTGTCAGGATCATTTGTTATGACTGTTACAATTTTATTAAAATTACCTGGCCTTCCTAATGGATTGTAAGCTACATCTACATAGCCACTTTGTCCAGGTAGTACGGGGGTTCTAGTATAGTCAGAAGTAGTGCATCCACAAGATGCTCTTACATTTAGTATTTTTAAGGTGTCATTACCTATATTTTTAAATGCAAATCTAGCTGTTTTTCTCCCATCTTCTTCTTTTATTTGCCCAAAATCATATACTCTACTTTCGAATAAAATTGATGGTTTCTTTTGAGCATCAATGACTCCTATACTTATTAATGTCATTAATAATAAAACTATTAATTTTTTCATATTTTTTTTATTTAATGCAAATTTAAAATAAAAAAATAAATTCAAAAGAAGTTTAAAAAGCAAAATAATAATCTCAAATTAATAAAATTTTTATACATATGATATAAAAATGTAGATTTTATGTATTAAAATTATTTTTAAATACGAATTTAATTAATTTAAAAATCAAAAACCAGGCAACTGAAACATAATAGGAGGTATGTGCACTAAGGCCCCTATGATGAAAAGGATAAGAATAAATTTCCAAATATATTTGATCCACACATTATATTGTATTTTAGCCATACCAAGTACACCCATTAGTACACCGCTAACAGGAGTAATCATGTTTGTGAAACCATCCCCTAATTGAAAGGCTAAAACGCCTAATTGTCTCGATAAACCTATAATATCGCAAAGAGGAGCTATTATAGGCATTGTGAGAGCAGCTTTAGCAGAGCCAGAAGGTAAAATAAAATTCAAAACTGTTTCGAAGATATACATACCTTGAACCGCTAAAAATTTAGAATTCTCTGGAATAACATTGGCAGTGGCATATAGTATAGTATCCATGATTTTGCCATCTTCTAATATCACTATTATAGCTGAAGCCAAACCGACTATCAATGCTGCTGATGCTATATCTTTAGCTCCATCGATCATAGTTTTAGCTATATCATTGGCTTTCATTCTCAAGCTCATACCTGTGAATATACCTAAAACTAAAAATAAAGTAGCTATTTCTTTGATATACCATTTCCATACTAATACACCAAATATCATAGAAATAATGGCAAATCCCAGCAAAAACAATGCATATATTTCCTTTTTATATTTAATCAAAATAAATCCACCTAAGACTATACTAAATATTATCATACAAAATAGTATGATAGCTTGCGATGACCATAATTCATTATTGTTTAATATTTTTACTAATTCTAAAATCATAAAAGCATTAATAAGTATCCAAGTAATCCAACCACGCCAATCTACTCGTTCGCTCACATCATTTATGTCTTTTACACTTGCATTTCTCCAATATTCATCAGTATCATATACTAATGATGCCATAGGATTTTTATAAACTTTTTTAGCATATCTAAGGACAAAAATAATACCTATAGTAGTGAATATTACCCACAAAAACAGTCTATACTCTATTCCTGAAAAAATAGGAATACCTGCGATGCTCTGTGCAATACCTATAGTAAAAGGATTGGTAACACCACCAATGAATCCTAAGGTGGCACCGACGAATACTACGCTCACTCCTACTATGCTATCATAACCCAAGGCTATAAACATAGGTACAAAAAGCACTATAAAAGCAATAGTCTCCTCACTCATGCCAAAGACTGCACCAAAAATGCTAAAAAGTATCATAAAAATTACAATTATCAGATGATTACCCTCTCCGATCAGTGGTATTTTCTTTTCTCGCCAATTTCTGGTCAAGTGTAATAATTTTTTTATAGCCACATCTAATACTTTGCCTTTATTAATTAAGAAAAAACTAGCACCAACTATAAAAATAAATGCTATAATTTCAATTTTATCTACTATACCATCAAAAATAGATGAAAATATTTGCCACGTTTGAATCTGCTGAGGCACCTTATGATAGCTATTGGCATCTATTACGGTTCTTTGTCCCTGCTCAGTTAATATTGTTATTTTGTCAAATTCACCAGCAGGTATTATCCATGTCAGTATAGTAGCTATAATGATAATAAAAAATACTATAACATAACTATGAGGAAATTGACGTTTAGACATTATTTTTTAGCAAAGATAATAAAGTTGATACTTAAAGAGAACTTTATTTTTTATTACTTTTCTGCTTCTCGTTTTCTTGCACTCTTTGTTTTTGCATCATTTTATTTCTGACAAATTATCACCAAAAATTAGATATAAACTGTGTCATTTTGACATTGATTAACATTTGAAATGCTCTATAATCATTTGATTATCAGCGATATAGATAATATATTATAATCGTTGGTATAATAATTGCTCTAATATAAGTAAAAACAAACAATAAAAAAAGAAAGGAGGGAAAAATATGGCATTATTACCTGTATCTAGAAGTGAAAGCTTCCTGCCAAGGATAATAGATGAATTTTTTTGGAGATGATTTTTTAAAAGATTTCTTTTATATGCCAGAGCAATTTAATGTACCTGCTGTAAATGTTGTAGAAGATGAGAACAAATTTCAAATAGAGGTAGCAGCTCCTGGCTTTAAGAAAGAAGATTTCAAAGTGCAATTAGACAATGATGTATTGACTATTTACACTGAAAAGAAAGAAGAAAAAGAAGAAAAAGACAAACGCTATCGTCGCAGAGAATTTAATTATCAGAGCTTTACCAGAAGCTTTATAGTACCCGACTATATAGATAAAGACAAAATAGATGCTGAATATAAAGATGGCATCTTGTTTATAAGCTTACCAAAATTGAAAGAAAAAATTGAAAGCAAGGGTAAAGAAATAAAAATCAAGTAAAATAAGCAATTTTACAGGCAGGAAGAAGTATGCAATTTTTTAAAAAAAAGGCTCATTTTAATGAGCCTTTTTTTTAAAAAGTAATAAATTTATACCATATTTAATAAGGAACTTATCAAGTTGTAAGCACCATCATATATATCAGCTATAGTAGAGCTAAGCATATAACAAGGAGTAGTAGCTACTTTATTTTTTTCATCGATAGCTATTTCAGCTTTATTAGTATTTTTGTGATTAGCTCCAAGTGCTTTGATATCTTCAGCAGTTTTTAAGTCTTGCCCTATAGTTACTAAAACACCTGGTATGACTTTAGCGATAATAACAGGAGCTATACACATAGCACCTATAGGTTTTTTAGCATTATTAAATTCTAATATTACCCTTTCTAATTCTTTATCTACTTGCATATTTGCACCATCTATAGCATAAGTACTTAAATTTTTTGCTGCTCCAAAACCACCAGGTATGAGTAAAATATCAAAATCTGAAGCTTTTAAGTTTTTTAAATCCTTTACTTCTCCACGCCCTATGCGTGCTGCTTCTACTAATACATTTCTATTTTCATCACTAGGTTGACCTGTTAAATGATTTATAACATCATATTGCATCTTTTCTGGTGCAAACAACTCATAATCACAACCATGTTTTTTGATTGCTAACATGGCCATAGTAGATTCATGAATTTCTGAACCATCATAAACTCCACATCCTGATAAAATAATTGCAAACTTTTTCATATTTTTTTTATACAAAGTTATAAAATTTTCTGATATTTATCAAGTATTGTTTTAAAAAAAATAAATATTATTATCTCCACATCATCCTCTTTTTCAAATTATTAGCTGTTATCTAATTAATTTTATTTTTTAGTTGTTTATATAAAAATTGTACTGGATGCAAGGCTTGTCTTTGTGTCCCTTCATATATTTGTTGACGACAACTAGTACCAGGAGCTATGATAACTGCATTTGGGTTGCTATTAATAGTGGGAAATAAAATAAGGTTTCCGATTTTCATGCTAATCTCATAGTGTTCTTTTTCAAAACCAAAAGAACCTGCCATACCACAACAACCTGAAGGTATCTCATCGATATCTACATCGGGAATAAGTTTTAAGGCATCTATTGTGGGCTTTGTAGAGATTATAGCTTTTTGCTGACAATGACCATGTACTAAGATCTTACCACTATAAGGAATGAAATCATTGCTAGATATATTTCCATTCAAAGATTCTTTTATTAAAAATTCTTCTATCATCATAGCATTATTAGCCAGTATTTTTGCTTTTTCTTTTAATTCTTTTGAACATAAATAAGGATAATCATCTTTAAATCCTAATATAGCACTGGGTTCTATGCCCAATATTGGTAATGATGATGCTCCGTTTTCATAAAATAAGTTTATGTTTTTGTCAATGATTTTTTTTGCCTTTTTTAGCATTCCTTTAGAAATAAATGTTCTTGCGCTTTCTTTATTTGGTAATATTTTTACTGAATAACCCAATCCTGTCAATAGTTTGATAGTATCTATGCCTATCCTTACGTCATTATAATTACTAAATTCATCAATAAATAATAAAATTTCTCTCTTAAATTTTGTAGGATTAAGTGCTGCCAAATTCCTTTTTAAATAATGTTTTAGAGTAAATTTGTACATTAAAGGAAAATTACGGTTTTTATCTATTTTTAATATGCTTTTAAGTAAATTTGAAATCAATGGTTGTTTTATAAAAAAATTGTAAATACCTGGTATCCAACGGAATAATGATTGTATATGTGAAATGTATGCTATAGCAAAACTTCTCAATGGTATCAAATGATTTTTGTACCAATGTTGTAAAAATTCAGTTTTGAATTTTGCCATATCTACATTAGACGGACATTCAGCCTTGCATAATTTGCAAACCAAACATAGATCTAGCACCTCATATAATTCTTTATTATTAAAAGGATTTTGACTTATATTATTATTTAATATTTCTCTAAGTGCATTAGCACGCGCGCGTGTAGAATTTTTCTCATCTAAAGTTGCTTGATACGAGGGACACATACCGCCATCAGCCCAATGTAATTTATGACAATCTGCACTACCATTACACTTTTCTATACTCCTTATCAATCCCAATTCTTCTGAAAAATCATAATACGTATCTACTTCTAATACAGGAGCATCAGGTACATATCTAAGCGAGCTGTCCATAGGAGGGGAATCAACTATTTTGCCAGGATTGAAGATATTGTGCGGGTCCCATTGTTGCTTTATTGATTTAAACATCGAATATATCTCGTCGCCATATACTGTAGGGATAAATTCGCCTCTCAATCTGCCATCACCATGCTCTCCACTTAGTGAACCGCGATATTTTTTTACTAGCATAGCAGTTTTTTCAGCTATTATTCGGAAACGTTTGAGATCTTTGGAGTCTTTTAGATTTAGTATAGGTCTCAAATGTAATTCACCTGTAGCCAAGTGACCATAGTAAACACAAGATAAATTTAATTGTTTAAGTTCTATATTTAATTCTTCAATAAAATCACCTAAATCTACAGGTCTAATAGCAGTATCTTCTATCACAGCTACAGGTTTAGCATCACCAACCATATTAGATAATACACCCAATCCAGATTTTCTCAATGCCCAGACTTTATTAATATCTTGGTCTAATATTAGCGGAAAGGCATATCCAAAACCGTGATCTTGTAAGTCTTCTTTTAGCATTTTAGCTTTTTCGACAATAATATTTTTATCTTCTCCCCATAATTCTACTACCATTATTGCTGCTGGATCACCATTTACAAAAAATCTATTGCGTTGTTGAGTTATGTTTTCTTTAGTTAAATCTAATATGACTTTATCTATTAACTCTACAGAAGTGGGATTGTGTCGCAAAACTATAAGATTTGCTTTGAATGAATCAGATAAGCTATCGAGATGTACACACAATAATCCTTTTTCTTGTATTGGTAGCTCTACGAGATTTAATTTGATTTCAGTAAACATAGCTAGAGTGCCCTCGCTACCTGCAAGTAATTTTGATAGATTAATATTCTCTGATGTCTCAGAGAATATATTAGTATTTAATAAGCTATCTATAGCATAACCCATATTACGCCTTGTAACCTCGGGATGAGGAAATTGCGAGTTTATCAAGTGAGTATTAGTTTCATTAGAAAGCAAATCATATAAATGATTATAAATTTTACCTTCTAGAGTATTTAATTTGCATTTATTGAAAAAAGCATCTTTAGTTAGTTCTTCTAAAAATACTTCGCTGCCATCACTTAATAAAACTTTGACAGCTAATATATGATCCCTTACAGAACCATAAATTAGTGAGTGAGCTCCACAACTATTATTTCCTAACATACCACCCAACATGCATCTATTACTTGTACTAGTCTCGGGGCCAAAAAATAAATTATATCTTTCTAATTTTCTATTTAGATCGTTCAATATAACACCAGGTTGGACAATAGCATATTTTTTTTCAGGATTTATCTCTATAATTTTATTAAAATATCGAGAAACATCTACTATCAAACCTTTGCCAACAACTTGACCTGCTAGAGATGTTCCTGCTGTTCGTGGGATCAGACTTATATTATTTTTATTTGCAAAATTTATTATTATTTTTAAATCATCATTGTCTTTGGGATAAACGACACCATGTGGTATCTCTCGATAGACTGAAGCATCTGTAGCATATATTATTTTATGAAGCTCATCAGTGTATAGCTCTCCTTTTATATTTTTTTCTAATAAATCAAAATTCATTTTTTTACAAAAATAAGATTAAATATACATTTTAAAAAAAAAATTTTGAATTAGCTTGCTAGATATAATTTGCTATATTTCATTTCTCTATCCTTTCTCAGTCTCGCATTCTGCATATCGAAAAATTAAATTAAGCAATCTATATAATACTGATTTTCTCTAAAAATTATAAAATTATTTCAAAAGTATACTTACAAATAAAAAGGTTTATTACCTGGAAATCCTTTTTCATGTACTTTTGATATTTCATCATATAATAAATCCTTTAATTCATCAATACCAATATTTTTTGTAGCAGAGATAAAAACTGATAAATTATTAGAATATGAATTTTTATAATGATCGATATAACTTTGAAAATCAAAATGAGGATTTAATGCTAGCATTTTTTCTTCGAATAGATCGATTTTGTTAAAAATTGTAATTATAGTTTTATCGACGGCATTTATTTCAGATAAGATTTGATATACTACTTGCATTTGTTTTTCGTATAGAGGTGAAGATAAATCAACTACATGAAGCAATATATCAGCTTCATTCACTTCTGCTAAGGTAGATTTAAAAGATTCGATTAAAAAAGTTGGCAATTTACGAATAAAACCTACAGTATCACTTAATAAAAAGCTCAAATCCTTTATCATTACTTTACGCGTAGTAGTGTCTAAAGTCGAAAATAGTTTATCTTTTACCATTATATTAGATTTACTTAATATATTCATAATCGTAGATTTACCTACGTTAGTATATCCTATTAAAGTAGCTCTAACAATGGATTCTCTATGTTTTCGCTGTGTTTGTTTCTGTGTATCTATCTCATCTAATTGCTTTTTTAGTTTATTAATTTTGTTTCGGATAATCCTTCTATCTGTTTCTATTTCTTCTTCTCCAGGGCCTCTCATACCTATACCACCACGTTGTTTAGAGAGGTGAGTCCACATCCGGGTTAATCTTGGCAAAAGATATTCATACTGTGCTAATTCTACCTGAGCTTTTGCTATAGCAGTTTTGGCGTGATCAGCAAATATATCTAATATCAGATTTGTTCTATCTATGATTTTGCAATCTATTATTCTCTCTAAATTTCTTATTTGAGATGGTGATAGTTCGTCATCAAAAATTACCGTATCTATATTATTTTTTTTCACAAATTCGGCTATCTCTTCTACTTTGCCTTTACCTACAAAAAATTTTGAATTTATTTTATTAAGATTTTGCTTGAATATTTTTATTACATCTGCATTAGCAGAATGAACTAAAAGCACTAACTCTTCTAAATATTCATTTATTTCTTCTTTTGATTGTCCAGGCAATGACACACCTACAATGACACATCTCTCTTTTTTAGTTTCTAGTGATGATATATTTTGTGATTTCAATAATAATTTATTTTTTATTACCTATACTTAAAAATAATAATGAGCAAGCAAAGCTAAAGCTATATAATAACCAAAGATAAGAAAAATTAAATGAAAATATATCTATAATTTTATAAAATGATAAGGCAGCTAAGGCTATACTAGATATTACAGTAATAGTATGTTTTCGAAAAAATCCTCCAATAAATATTAAAATTCCACATATGAAAAACAATAAATGAAAAATAAAAATAATATTAAATGCAGGCTTTGTATTTAATATTATTGGCAGTGATATAGTATAAACTAATAATAGTAAAACTATGCGTATTACCCACAATGATAATGATTTTAATGATTTTACTGGTTTCATTATTTTTTTTAATTTACAAAATTATAAAATTATTACTATGTTTAAACAGTTTTTTGAGTTTGCTAATAAAATTATTATTATAAAAAAACTATAGCCATCTAATTAAATAGAAAATGAGATAAATAACAAAAATGACGAGTATAACTGTCAAAACAATATTAAAAACTTTACTAGGTAACAAAAGACCCAATAAGGTAAGGACTAGAGCTAAAACTAATACTTGTATTAAAAGGCGCACGATCCAGTTAAGCGACATATTGCTATTCATTTCTTTTGCCTGCGACATAGAATGCTTCGCTGAGATAGAAGGAAAAATATTTAATGGTACTTTACTTGAATTATTTTGTTTGAATTTATTTAAATAATTATTATTGATCTTGGTATTGAGAATATTATTATTTTCAAAATCCGTAGTTTTTTCTTCTGCATTATATGTGTGTGATATAAATTTATTTTCATCATTTATAACAATATTATTGAGGTCATTATCTGTTGATTGTGCTATGATTGCTTGATTTACAGGTACTTTATTCAAATATGTATATTTAGCTTGAAATGTTGAGTTACAACTAACTAATAATAAAGAAATTGAAAAAAATTTAAATAATAATTTGATTGTTTTCATAATTTTTTGACAAATATATAAAAATTTTTAAAAACAAATTTTTATTAAATTTGCAAAAGTTATTAGTTAAGTTTAATAGTAATGAGAGAAGATTTTTTTCGTTTTTTAGCTCAGACTACTAATGAACCTGTAGCTTTAGAATTTAGATTGGCTGATGGATGTTGGTTAGAGGGGGCAGATGGGCAAAAGTATTTAGACTTTATATCTGGAATTTCAGTTTCTAATCTAGGTCATCGGCCAAATTTTATATTAGATGCTGTAAAAAATCAAGTCGATACATATGCTCACTTAAATGTTTATGGAGAGTATATTTTATCTCCACAGGTAGAGTTAGCTAAGAGACTTGCAAGTGTGTTGCCACCTTCATTATCAAAGGTATATTTTGTCAATAGTGGTGCTGAAGCTGTAGAGGGAGCGATGAAATTAGCAAAAAGGCATACTAGAAGGTACAAAATAGTAAGTTTCAAAAATGCATATCATGGTTCTACACAAGGTGCCCTGTCACTGATGGGTAATGAAACATTTAAACGTCATTTCAGACCTTTAATACCCAATATTTATCATATAGAAATGAATAATTATGACGATCTTTCTATCATAGATAAATATACTGCTGCAGTATTTATGGAACCTATTATGGGTGAGGCTGGTATTATACCAGCAGAGGTAGATTTTATCAAAGCAATTAGAGATAGGTGTACGCAAGTAGGTGCTCTTTTAGCTCTAGATGAGATACAGACTGGTATGGGACGTACAGGCACTATGTTTGCCTTTGAACAATATGATGTGGTGCCAGATATACTTTTATTAGCAAAAGCTCTAGGTGGTGGATATCCCTTGGGGGCATTTATTTCCTCTCCAGAGATTATGAATTCTCTAACTTATGATCCACCTTTAGGTCATATAACTACCTTTGGAGGGCATCCTGTTAGCTGTGCTGCTGGTCTTGCTTCACTTGATTATTTGATTTGTTCTAAAATATTTCAAGAAATACCTGAAAAAGAAGATTTTTTTATTACTAAATTGCTAAATGCTATTCCAAATTTAAATATTCGACACAAAGGTTTTTTGATAGGTATAGAACTCGAATCATCTCATTTTGTAAAAAAAGTAATAAAAGGCGCTATAAATGATGGTTTGATAGTAGACTGGTACATGTTTTCGCCACAAACTATTAGAGTGGCTCCTCCTTTAATAATATCGTATGATGAATTAGACTTAGCAGCAGAAATATTAATAAAACAATTGAAAAGTATATTATGAATACAAGTGATGATATTTATTTTTTAGATTTAGCAATAGAATTAGCTGTAGAAAATGTAAAAAAGGGTGGGGGCCCCTTCGGAGCTGTAATAGTAAAAGATAGAAAAATAATTGCTAAAGGCACTAATAGAGTTACTATAGATAATGATCCTACAGCTCACGCTGAAATAGTAGCTATTAGAGAAGCATGTAAAATATTAAATGATTTTCAATTGACAGATTGTATTATTTATAGTAGTTGTGAGCCTTGTCCTATGTGCTTAGGGGCTATCTATTGGGCAAGACCCAAAAAGCTAATTTATGCTGCTGATAAATATGATGCAGCTGATGCTGGTTTTGATGATTCTTTTATTTATGACGAAATAAAATTACCCTACGAAAAAAGGCAGCTCAAAACTATTACTATCAAATTAGAAGGAGCTTGTAAACCTTTTGATTTATGGAAATCATTGGAGAACAAAAAAATATACTAAATTAATTGAAAAAAAATTAAGATAAAATTTGGTTTATAATAAATAAATTAATGACTTTGCAACTATAAATTTAATAAATTATGAAAGCCTTACATTTTGATATTAATAAGTATTTAGATCAGTATTATGCTACTTCTGAGGTACTAGTATCTTTCAAAGGAATGATTACGGAGAGCAAAATTGGTAGATTATTAGATGAGTTAGAATTAAACTTGAAAAAAAATGAACGTCAGCTACGCTCTTCCATTTTATTAGTTGCTAGTGAAATGTTAGATAATGTAGTGAAATATACATCTGATAAAATTTTACCCCAAGTTTTTCTAGCTATTCGTAAATTGGATACCATACAAATAATCACTGCAAATACCATTACACCAATACAAGTAGATTCTTTGAGAAATGCTGTATATGATGCTAATAGATTGAGTCAGGGAAAAGTAAAGGAAAAAGTAGAGCTTAATCAAGCCAAAGAAAAGAATAAAAAATTAGGATTAATGGATGTATATCACAAGACTAATAATCCTATTCAAATAAATTTTTATACTATTAATGATGGTAGTATTTTTGCTGAAGTAATAGCTACATTTAAGATATAAAAAAAAATTATTCATTTCTGTTTTATAATTTATTAATATCTCAGTGACCAAAGTTAATTTTGTTGTTTATACAAATTTTAATAGGTATATGAGATTTTTCAAAATAGTTACATTTCAAACAATTAATTAATAAAATCTAAGTTTATAATTCACAAAACTAATTTCATAGGTTAAAGTAGCAAATTGTTATTCCTTAACAAATTAACACAAATAAAGGCAAAAGATAAAAATTGAGTAGTTGAGCAGTACAGTTGTTGTTCGTTGCCAGTTATAAATATATTACTTTAAGCTAATAAATTTGTATCCTTGTCTAGGCATGCTTATTAATTCTAAATAAGGATCTTGTCTAATCCATTTTCTAATTTTTGTAATATAAACATCTAAGGTACGTGATTTGAAATAATCAGCGTCACCATAGAGATGCATTAATAGTTCGTTTTTAGAAGTAATTTTATTTACATTTAGAAAAAAAGTTTTTAATATTTCAAGTTCTATAGGCGATAATCGTATTTCCTCTTTTTTATTTAGTATCAATAAATTTCTATTTATATCTAATATAGAATTGCCAGCTTCGAGTTTGGTAACCTCATGCTTAGGGTATACTCTATTAAGCAAAACTTGCATACGTGCCAATAATATATCTATAGAAAATGGTTTGATGACGTAATCATCAGCACCTACTTCGTATCCTGTCAGAATATCTTCATGTTGACTTTTAGCTGTAATAAAAATAATCGGTATGGATGGATTGATAGCTCGTATTTCTTTTACTAATGTTATTCCATCTTTTTTAGGCATCATTATATCTACAAGCATTAGGTGATAAGATGGATTTTGTTTATATTTTTCTAATGCTATCTCTCCATCTTCACACCATTCTACATCATATCCTTTAGTATCTAAAAAACTTTTTAATACGTATCCAAAATGTTTGTCATCTTCTATTAATAATATTTTATATTTCATAATTCATCATAATGTATTTGTTTTGAAGTATAATACAAAAATTGTGCCTTGATCAGTTTCACTAATTACTTCTATTTTACCTTTGTGAGCTTCTATAATAGCTTGTACATAGCTTAAGCCTAGACCATATCCCTTTGTATTATAGATATTACCAGTAGGCACTCTGTAAAATTTATCAAAAATATGTTTAAGATCTTTCTTTTTTATTCCTACTCCCTTATCAGAGATTTCAACTATTATATATTTATTATTATGCCTTGTAGTTATTTTTATTTCAGGTTTGCCATTAGAATATTTACAAGCATTTTCTATTAGATTATAAAATACCTGCCTTAGATGAATTTCATCAGCATAGATTTCTGGATTTTTTATTAAAAATTCGGTAGTTACATCAGCATTATAATCTTTTAAAAATAAATGTAAATCATTTAATAAATCATTCAAAAAATCGTGTAGATTGATTTTGGATAAATTTAGTTGTATAGAGGTTTTATCTAATAAAGAAGTTTGTAAAATTTTTTCTATCAAGGTTTGCATTCTTACATTTTCTTCCTTTATTATTTCTAACATCTGTGGTAGTTGGTCGTTTGGTAGATTACTAATAGTCTCACATGCTATATTTATTGTAGCTAATGGTGTTTTTAGCTCATGAGTAACATTATTAATAAAATCAGTTTTCATTTCCGACAAGCGTTTTTGTCTGATAAGATTGTAAAGAATAAATGAAAATGACCCTAAAACACCTAATATAAGTAATAAAGAAAGTATCAAAAAATTGCTCATAGTAGACAATATATAGCTAGTTTTATTAGGAAAATATATAATAAGATATTCTGGTGGAGCAAATAAATCACTAGGATAAAGGCGAAACATCATACCTTTTTGTATCATTTCTTGTGCACTTATGGAATCATTTTCTAAAAATATTGATTGTCTACTAGGACTGTAGATACCAAAATAATATTTAATATTAATATTATTTTCTGCTAATGCACTAGCTATGAGTGAATCTAATACTTTTGCATTTGTTCTTTGTTCTACGGGTATGAAATGTTTGATATTAAAAAAATCTTCCATTACATCGCTAATTATAAAACTGCGTCGTAGAAATCTATCTACTGCTTGATATATTGAGTCTATTTTCAAGGGCAGGGTAATATTAGGCACTCTAACCCAACCGACTAAACTATCTAATTGGCTATCTATTGTTTCTTCTTTAGCAATAGGTAAATCTGATTTTTTTGATAAATCTGATATAGTTGCACTATCGGCTTGCTCTTTTTCAATATTTATTATATGTGTATCTATCTTTTGTACTAGCTCTCCATATTTATTTGTATATATTTGTATTCTAATTCGCTCTCTACTAATATTAATTACACTGTCTGACAATGTAGTGTCTAAGCCTACTTTTTCTAAAGATTTAAATAATTCCTTATTGAGAGAATCTATTGTTTGAATTACTCGAGCACCTTTGTACTTGCTAAGTTTGGTTTGTAATAAATCTGCTATTTCTTGCTTCTCGTATTGATATATAACTTTTGACATAGACTCTTGTATAGCCTTATCGAAATTAACATGTGCTGCATTTATTGTAGATGATATAAAATAATATTGTATCAATAAGATACCTATAAATGATATACCTGAAACTATAAAAATCGTTAATGTCCAACGCTTTTCTTTGTTTCTTATTTTTTGTTTTAACATTTTTTAACCTTATTTAACAAAAATTAACTTTTTATATTTAAATAATTATTTTACTTTGCATTGAGATTTTATATATATCCATTTTGGAGCCTTGATAATAAATATTTTTAGGGTTTGACGTAGCGGCTCATCATTTTTTTGATGAGTCGCTTTTTTGTTCTGTAAAATTACATATAAAGTTTGTAATAAATAAATTTTATTTAATATTCAAAAATATTCATTAATTTTACCTAACAAAAATTTATAAATGAAAATCCACTACCACTCCGACCATCTCGGCTCCGCCTCTTTCGTAACTAATGCAGAAGGTGCAGCAGTGCAGCATTTGCAGTATCTCCCCTACGGCGAACTATTCGTCTCCCAGCGAAACACTGATGAGTTTGATAGTAGGTACAAATTCACCGCCAAGGCGCTAGACAACGAGACCAGCTACACGTACTTCGGCGCGAGATACTATGATAGCAAGCTGAGTGGGTGGCTGAGCGTAGATCC
>LFSZ01000036.1 GCA_001512885.1 Rikenellaceae bacterium DTU001 | reverse complement strand
TAGATAATTCCTCACCTGCAGCTATAAATAGAATAAATGGATATATCCTTAGTAATACTTTAGATAAAAATTTTAATAGTAAAGTGCAATGGAATATAGGAACAACTGCTACTGGTGAATATATTTTCCCATTTGGTATAAGTGATACATACATTCCATTTAAATTTAATGTAACAACGGCTGGTGTAGGTAATCTATCAGTAAGTACATATCCTACAGGTGGTACTGATGCTAGTGGCGTATATTCTAATAAACCAAACATAGTAACTAATTTAAATAGTCCATTATATCCAGATCCACCTGCCCCTGGTAATGCAATAAATATAGTGAGACGATTCTGGTATATAAATAAGAGTGGAGGTAGCGGCATAGCTGATCTCACATTTAGTTGGGCAGCTAGTGAGGATCCACTTAGTGGTGCAATAAATACTATGATAGCGCAAAGATATTTAGAACAAATAAATAAATGGGAATATCCTCCATTAGATGCACAAAGTTCATCAATACTTAACACGCCAAGATATGTTACAGTACCCAATGTAATTAATTTTTCACCATGGGCTATCACTAGGAATGATCATCCCTTACCGATAAGTTTACTATATTTTAATGGAGATTGTAAAGATAGTATAGTAGTACTAAACTGGGCTACAGCTTCAGAAATTAATAATGATTATTTCACAATAGAATATACTAATAGCTTAAATGATGAAGACGTGATGTGGACTCCAATAGGTAT
>LFSZ01000092.1 GCA_001512885.1 Rikenellaceae bacterium DTU001 | reverse complement strand
CTTCTTTAGCACAAGCTCTGAGACTTTTGCCTGCTACCATACATCTGATGTAGTCGAGCATTTTCTCTTTCTTTTGCAACCTGTAAACAAAAGTTCCAGTGGTAACTCTAAACTGTCTACCACAGTCTTTACAGCGATAGTTTTGCATCTCATTTTATAAGCCATTTTTAATGATGTGATTGCTACGACAGTCTGGGCATAGTGGTGGGGCACTGAGTATTTTCAGACCTTGATAATCGACTACATCGGCTTCTAATTTATTCATTAATGAATAAAGGTTGTCTAAGAATTCTTTATTCTCTTCCTTACTCATAGCAAGATATTTACTGGTATTTTCTACGATTTTTTTCATGAATTAAAATTTTTGTAAAAATACAAAAATTATTTAACATATAAACTTGAAAAACTTAAACATTTATTGGTTTTTTTATTATTGGACAGTTAAATATTAACCACAAAGTTCGCAAAGAAGGCACAATGAACACAAAAAAAGGATGGAATTAAAAAGGCTATAAATGGTACTTTGTGGACTTTGTGTAATAACTTGGTGTTCTCTGTGGTAAAATAAACAACCTAAATAATTAAAGATAGTTATTTTTATGTAACAATCTAAAATGTTTTTACCCACAATAAACGTTATAGAACCCGATTTTTTTTAATCAAGTTTATATGAAATGTGTTTACAGCATTTTAGATTATTTTATTCTATTAGTAATTATTATAAAAAATACAGGTACATTTCTTAATCATATTAAATTTATTATATATTTTTGTTAAATTTATTAAAAAATATTTCATTATGAAAAGTAAAATTCTCAAGGCTATAATTTATAGTTTAGCAATTATAATAGCTGCAGCATTACTAGGGAATGCATATAAAAGTAGAGTTAAAACACCTAATACTATTACCGTAAAAGGTAAAGCTGATAAAGAAATACATAGCGATATAGCTCGATGGAATCTAATGTTTAATGTTACGCACCCTAATTTAAAAGAAGCTTATAAAAAAACCCAAGCTAATACAGATATAGTTTTTAATTACTTAAAAAGTAATGGATTAGATGATAATGAAATACGTATTTCGGGAATAGATATCAATAAAACCTATGAAACAGTGAGAATACCATTGGGAAATAATGATTATGAATATAAAAATCAATTTACAGGATATAGATTGAAGCGTAATTTTTTCATAGAAACTAATAAATTAGATACTATAAATATATTAGTAAGTGAAATAAGCAATTTAATAGCTCAAGACATAGAGATTACTTCTCAAACTCCTGAATATTATTATTCTAAATTAGATAGTGTTAAGCATGAATTAATAGAAAAAGCATCGGAAGATGCAATAGAAAGAGCAAAGAAAATTGCAAAATCAAATAATCAAAAGATAGGGAAAATCAAATCTGCTTATATAGCACCATTTCAAGTTACTGGTTTATATTCTAATGAAGATTATACTTGGGGTGGGGTTTTAAATACTTCTGATATTATAAAAATATGTACTGTGACCGTAACTATGGAAGTAGAAATAAAGTAATAAATAGATATATTTACTTAATTATAATAGCTTATAATAGTTGTAATATATAAACAACGTATATATAAAAAATGATGTAATCAAAAATTTTGTTCTATAACGTTTTGTATGGATAAAGATTAAAAAAAGAGTAGTTTTATAAAAAATTTGTTAATATTAGTTTATTAATTATAGTGTAGTTAAATATTAACCACAAAGTTCTTAAAGAATGCACAAAGAACACAGAGAAGAATGAAATTAAAAGGACTATAAATGGCACTTTGTGNNATAGTTATTTTTATGTAACAATCTAAAATGTTTTTACCCACAATAAACGTTATAGAACCAAAAATTCTGTTATCTAAAATAATTAATTATGCTTGTGCATAAACTTTTACATCAAATTAAATAGAATATTATATATAATTTTTAAGTTTTTAAAAAAACAAATAAAATTATTATTTTACCTCCCAAGTATCTCCGCTATTAAGTAAATCATCCATACATTTGATATTTGATTTAGCCTTTACCATACTAATTTGTTCTTCCATCAAATCATCATAAGTAGGTTGTGGAACAGCTCTAATAACACCAAATACCCATGGGTGATGCATTTTAGCTAACATTAGATGTATGAAAGGTGAAGGATTTTTAGCATCATGTACTAATATGTCATCTTCTGTTACTCCATTTTCACCAATAGTTACTACTTCTAGATTAAATTTATTTAGTATTAGACCTTTATTATTATTTTTACCAAAAATCATTGGTTCACCATGTTTTACTATCAATACATTATCATCGCGTTTTTCTTTATTTGTTATTTCGCTATATGCGCCGTCATTAAATATTACACAATTCTGAAAAACTTCTACTATTGAGGTGCCATCATGTTTTGCTGCTTCGAAGAGTATATCTGTTGTTAAATCTACTAAAATATCCAGAGATCTAGCAAAAAATGTTCCTTGTGCTCCTAGCACGAGTTCGCCAGTATTAAATGGATGTTCGATAGTACCATATGGAGAAGTTGTTGTTTTAGTACCTAATGGAGATGTAGGTGAATATTGTCCTTTAGTAAGTCCATAAATTTGATTATTGAAGAGGATAATATTCATATCTAAATTTCTTCTTACTACGTGTATGAAGTGATTCCCACCAATAGCTAATGAGTCACCATCTCCAGTAGCTACCCATATACTTAGTTTAGGATTAGCAATTTTTGCACCCGTTGCTATAGCATTAGCTCGTCCATGAATACCATGAAAACCATAGGTATTAACATAATAAGGCAATCTAGAACTGCAACCTATACCAGATATTACTACGTAGTTTTCTTTTCTATAACCAATCTCGGCAAATACTTTTTTTAATGAATTGACTATCATGTGGTCCCCACAACCTGGGCACCATCTTATTATCTGATCACTTTCAAAATCTTTTGGAGTAAGTGGTATATCAGATTTTGGTATTGTATTATTTATTGATTTAGCCATAATTTAATATTTTTTATGAATTTAATAAATTTAAAAATGCATTTTCTAATTCTTTAATAGTGAAAGGTTGCCCTTGCACTTTATTGTATTGATAAAAAGTTATATCTTGGTAATTCATTTTAAGGATATTAGCAAATTGCCCTCTATTAAGTTCACAGACAATAACTTTTTTACCTGATTTTAAGATATCGTGAGTATTTAGAGGTAAAGGATTTATATAACGAAAATGAGTGTGAGAAATACTATAACCTTTAGTAGATAAATTTTGAACAGCGCCCTCTACCTGACCTTTAGTACCGCCCCAACTGACAACCAATAGGTCTGGATTTTCAGGTCCTGTTATTCGTTGCAATGGCCATTTACGAGCAATACGTTTTACCTTTTCTTCTCTATTAATGACCATTTTTTCATGATTTTTAGGATCTGTTGTAACTGCACCATAAATATCTGATTTTTCTAATCCACCAATACGATGCTGGAGCCCTGGAGTACCAGGTATAGCCCATTTTCTTACATACCATTCTTCATCGCGTTGATAAGGATAATATTTGTTATTTGGATCAGCAAAAGGTGGATTTATTTTAGGTAATTCAGTCATTTTAGGTATACGAAAAATACCTGAACCCAAACCTATATAACCTTCAGAAAGTAATATAACAGGTGTCATGTGTTCAAGGGCAATTTTAGCAGCCTCAAAAGCCGCATAAAAGCAATCTATTGGCGAAGTAGCAGATATTATCGGAATAGGAGCCTCTCCATTGCGGCCAAACATAGCTAAATATAAATCGGTTTGCTCACTTTTAGTAGGCATCCCAGTAGATGGGCCTGCACGTTGTACATCTACGATAACGAGTGGCAACTCTGTCATAACTGCTAGGCCTAGAGCTTCTACTTTTAATGATAAGCCAGGGCCAGAAGTAGTAGTAACTGCTAATGCTCCAGCAAAACTTGCTCCAATAGCAGAAGTGATACCTGCTATCTCGTCTTCTGCTTGAAATGTTTTCACTCCTAAATCTCTATGTTTTGCTAGTTCTGATAAAATATCTGTAGCAGGTGTGATAGGATACGAACCCACAAATAATTGTAATCCAGCTTTTTCAGCTGCCGCCATCAAACCCCATGCTGTCGCTATATTGCCTTGAATATCTCTGTATTTTCCTGGTAAAAGTTCACATTTTGATAAGTAAAATTTAGGAAAATTTTCAATATTTTCACTATATCTATATCCAGCTTCTAATGAATTTAAATTAGCTTCTATTATTTGTGATTTAGATTTAAACTTATTATTTATATAATTAATCGCATGCTTTAGATCAAAATCAAACATATTGTATAGAAGTCCCAGAAAAAACATATTTTTAGTTTTTTCAGCCGTTCTTTTATCTAAATCACTATTAATATTTAAAATAATTTCTGAAACTGGCACCTTTATTACGTTATATTTTTCTAAACTATTATCTTCTAATGGATTAGAAGTATATCCAGCTGTTTGTAAACTGCGAGGTGTAAAATTAGCACTATCTAATATTATAATACCACCTTCCTTAACATTTTTAAGATTTACTTTTAATGAAGCTGGGTTAAAACAAACTAAAACATCATACTCATCTCCTGGTGTTAATACTTTTTTATTACTAAAATGTATTTGAAATCCAGATACACCAAAAGTCGTATTTCGAGGTGCTCTAACCTCAGCAGGAAAATCTGGAAATGTAGCTAGGTCTAAATTCATATGTGCTAATGTATCAGCAAATATATTACCCGCTAATTGAATACCATCACCAGAATCTCCGACAAATTTTATAACAATGTCATCTACCTGCTTTCTATCTGACATTTGCTTATTCTCTTCATTCATAATATCTATTTTTTATTTTATTGCAAAGTTAGAAGTTTTTTTCATATAATCATAATAAATAATTTAACTATTTTATTAATCATTTATATATACCGATTATGTTATTATTAAACTAAATAAATGATCTATAAAACTAATTTAAAAAATAGAAATAGCAATATAAAGTAATATTAAACAATTTATTTACTGTAATAAAATTTTTTACATAATCAAAAATATAGAAGCTTTTTATAATTATTAATAAAGGAAAAGTATGATAAGGAATTAAGTTATGAATAAATTGTTTTATGTTTTAAGAAATATGTGAAATTTTAGAATGTTAAAATATAGCCTTGATTTCTCTTAAATATTTATACTTATACCATGCTCGCCGATCTGAAGATGCTAAATTGAGCATACGTCCTATATCTGCAATTGTTTGTTTTAATAAATACTTATGTGCAATTACATACCACATTATATAACTTTGTAAATATTTGGTAGCTACACCTCTGAATTTATTATTTATCCAATATTTAAATATGCTCTTATGCTTTTGAATGATAGATAAACTATATAATCCATCCTGTCGGTCATTATTTACAATTATCTGTTGCTTCTTTAGGTCATTAGTTCTTAACTTTCTGAATTCTACATTATTACCAATGCATAAAACACTATTTCCAGATACCTTGTCTTTTAGCAGTTGTTCCACTTCTACTCTTTTTACTTTATCTAATCCAAATTGTTTAAATAGCATATTACCACTCCTATCTTGGGTAGCCAATATTGCTACTTTCTTCTTTTTCTTTTTATTTGCTTCTATACGTTCTTTTATATTTTTATATTTTCTACCTTTCTCAGAATATTGCATTAGTAATTCATCTGATTCTACTACGCCAAAAAAGTTGATATTATCTTCAAAACTTCTCAATGTAGTGATTATCCTGTGTCTCCAAGCGAAGCTTGTAGGTAAGCTGATACCAACTTCAGCGGCACAAGCTCTGAGAGTTTTGCCCTCGAGCATACAACGAATGTAATCGAGCATCTTTTCTCTTTTATGTATTTTGTACACAAAAGTACCAGTAGAATCTCTGAAACTTCTACCACACTCTTTGCAGAGATACACTTGTTGATTATTCTGAGTTCCATTTTTTACAATATGTCGACTATCACATTCAGGACATAATGGAGGGGTGCTTTTGGCTTTTAGAGTTTGGTAATCTACAGCATCAGCATTGATTTTATTCATCAAGATATAGAGCTGGTCTAAAAACAGAAGGTGTTCTTGTTTGCCCATAGAAAGATATCCCTCTAAATCATTTACAATGGTTTTCATAGCATTTTAATTTTATTAATTTATACAAAAATAATAAAATTATTTATCAATGTTATATTTAAACATTAATTTTTAAGAGTATTATTTTATCGTCATTAAATAATATTTAACTAGAATGATGTTTATATACTTTTATAAAATAATATGTGTGTGATTGTTTTAATTAAAAAGTTTATGGTTTTGTAACGGTTTGTATGGGTAAAGATTAAAAAAAGAGTAATTTTATAAAAAATTTGTTAATATTGGTTTATTTATCATTAGACAGTTAAATACTAACCGCAAAGTTCTCAAAGAATGCACAAAGAACATAGAAAAGTATGGAATTTAATAGCTACAAATAGCTCTTTGTGGTAAAAAAATAACCTAAATAATTAAAAAATAGTTATTTTTTTGTAACAATCTAAAATTTGATTACCCAAATTATAACCTGAGATATGTTGGATGAGGAGAATTGGAAACTTGAGAACTGATCAGTCGGAAAACTAATATATGTTTCAATTAACATATGTTATATTCACTAACTCTCTATACCGATACCATGCCCACCTGTCCGAGGATGCAAGGTTGAGCATTCGCCCAGTATTGCTTACAGTCTTGCCTGTGAGGTATTTACCCATCACTACATACCACATAATGTAGTTTTGCAGGTATTTAGTAGCTACGCCCCTAAATTTGAAATATATCCAATTAGTGAATTCACTAG
>LFSZ01000059.1 GCA_001512885.1 Rikenellaceae bacterium DTU001 | reverse complement strand
TCTTTGTGCATTCTTTGAGAACTTTGTGGTTAATATTTGATTATCCTATAACAAATAAACCAATATTATCAAATTTTTTATAAAATCACTCTTTTTTAATTTTTACCTATACAAAACGTTATAGAACTTTTTTTTAGTCTTTATTCAAATAAAAATGGATAAGAAATTTAGCTTTGTAAAAATTACGCTTCGTAAACGCTATTTGTGAACGGAGCTACTTAAAAATATCCTTTGTTTTACTTTACGTAGTTTATAGCATAATTAAATAATTAGACGTGGTGTTTACAGTGTACAGGTAGTCGATAAGCATGTAAATGATTTCAAGGTTTGGTTGCGACGATTTAGAGGAGTGGCTACTAAATACCTGCAGAGCTATCTGATGTGGTTTGTAATCACACATAAATACTTAACAAGTGAGATAGAATCTGACATTGGTCGGCTTTTAAACCTTGCATCCTCGGACAGATGGGCGTGGGATGAGTATTGGCGGCTGGTGAATACGAAATATAGATAAACTACTTCAAGTAAAACAATGATTTGTTTTGTAATCTTTAACAAACTCTCTTTTTTAAATTTTTACATACTATTAAAAAGTTAAATATAAAGAAACTCTACATTACTTAATGCTTTGGAGAGCATAGATGCATTTATGTTAATATATATATTAATATCTTTGATTGGAATATTTGACAAACGATCATTTCTATTAATTTATCAATAATGTTTATGATATTAAAAATTATATCCACTTTTAAATGAAAATTTTTCTTAATTTTTATCTTACTTGTTTATGAATAATTATTAATTTTAAAGAGAGATTAAAAAAAATTAAATTTTAAAATAAATATTTTTCAATATTTTTGCAGATAAAATAAATTTTATTTTTATCAGTTATTATTTAAAAATTATCTAATGCATAAGTTATTTTGTTTTATCTTTACTTTTTTACCTATATTTATTTTTTCACAAGAAATATTAAATAAACCATATGTTTTGGAATATTTCAATGGTACTGAATTACCATATTATATAATGCCATCTAAAAAAATTCCTGTAAATAGTAAATGGGATTATTATTTAAACATTGATAGTACGTATTTTGTGTCTTCGAATCAATTATCAAAATATTCACATAATATCGCTAGTGATTTTCAAATATATTATCAAGAGCAAATAGTTAGTGGTGAAAAACAAATTATATTTTTTGTATGTCCATTTCGCAAGGTATCTGATACACTTATAGAAGTTTTATTTACCTGGGAGATAAAAACTATTGTGTCACCATATACTGAAGATTTAATTACTCAAAAAAGAGCTTATACAAATGAGTCAGTTTTATCCAAAGGCAAATGGATTAAACTCAGTACTACTCACAAGGGATTTCACTGTATTAATTATGAGAATTTACTATCATGGGGGCTAATATCATCTTCAATACCATCTGATCAATTAAGAGTTTTTTGTAACGGTAGTAGAATGTTGCCTGAAGCTAACAATGATTTTAGATATGATGATTTGCACGAAATCTCAATAGAAGTATATGATGGTGGTGATGGTATGTTTGGTCCAGGTGATTATGCTATATTTTATGTAGAAGCACCTATATATTGGGATTTTGACCATGGTAATAATAGGTATGTACATTCGAGAAATTTGTATAGTGAAAAGAACTTCGTTTTTGTAACTATAAGTAACGAAGGTGTAGCACAACGTATCAATTTAGCTAATACTCCTATTGATAATGAAGATATCAATGTCACTACTTTTATGGATTATGCTCTTTCAGAAAAAGAATTATACAATTTCAATAAAAGTGGTAAACTATGGGTGGGCGATAAATTTGATTTCACACTTATGTATAATTATAATTTTTCTTTTCCAAACATTATAGCTGATTCAAATGTTTATATACGTACCATTGTTTATGGTAGATCAGAATTTCCTTCATCATTTAGACTCACTTATAATAATTACAATTATAATATACCTATATCTACTATACATGGATATTTAGATGATTATGCTAAAAAGGGAGAGGCTAATATCATATATAAATCATCGACACCAGATATTAATATAACTTTGAGATATCAAAAGGGTAGCAATAATAGTGCTGTAGGATGGCTCGATTACATCGAAGTGTTAGCTTGGCGTGAGTTAAAGTTTTATGGTAATCAAATGAGCTTTAGTCATCCATTTTTACCAAAAAATAAAATTGCTAAATACCAAATATCTAATACTCCTAATACTATTTCTGTTTATGATATTAGTACGCCTGAGCATCCTTCAAAAATTTCTGGTTTACATAATGCAAATGTTTTTCAGTTTACTGACAGTACTAATAAATTAAAAGAATATATAGCTATTAATGGTAACTATTACACACCAAATTATGAAGGAATAGTAGAAAATCAAAATCTACATGGTTTATCTCAAGTAGATTACATCATTATAGCTCCTGATAAATTTTATCCAATGGCAAAAAAAATAGGTGATTTACATAAGTATGAAGAAGGGCTTAGCTATATCATTGTATCACCTGATAAAATTTATAATGAATTTAGTAGTGGCAAGCAAGATATTTCGGCTATTAGAGATTTTATCAAAATGTTTTATGATAGGGCCATTAATGAAGATGAAAAACCTAAATATGTTTTGTTATTTGGTGATGCTTCTTATGATTATTTGAATAGAATTAAAAATAATACTAATCTAATACCAACATTTCAATCTCTTGCATCAGTTAGTCCCACAGCTAGTTATGTGTCTGATGATTTTTTTGCCTTATTAGATGATGGCGAAGGGTATGATTGCTATGGAGCTTTGGATGTAGCAGTAGGTAGATTTCCTGTAAATACAGAAAATGAAGCATGGGCAATGGTAGAAAAAATAGAAAGATATTACAAAAAACAAGGAGCTAATACAGGCATCACTATTTGCGATGATGCTGAATGCTTGGTACCGCAATTAGGTGACTGGAGAAATCGAGTAGTCTTAATAGCTGATGACGAAGATGGAAATACATACATTAATCAAGCTGAAAATATAGCCAATATAATAGAGACTAAAGCACCTCAATTGAATATTCAAAAAATATATTTAGATGCTTACCCACAAATATCTACACCCGCTGGCCAGCGAGCGCCAGAAGTAAATAGTGCTATTAATGATGCTATGAATAATGGTATGCTATTATTTAATTATATAGGTCATGGAGGCGAAGAAGGGTTAGCTCATGAAAGAATTGTGCAGATATCTGATATATTATCGTGGCATAATGCGTGTGCTATGCCACTAGTGGTAACAGCTACTTGTGAATTTAGCAGATTCGATGATCCTGAACGTACATCAGCGGGTGAATATGTAATCTTAAATCCTAAAGGTGGAGCTGTAACTATGATGACTACTTCTAGAATAGCATATAGCTCTTATAATGCTGTATTAAATAATGCATTAATAGATACTCTGATGGATTTTGTTAATAGTGATAGACCAGCATTTGGTGATTTATTTAAAATAGCTAAAAATTCTGCTAACAATGCTGTTCCTTTACGTAATTTTGTCCTATTGGGTGATCCTGCCGCTAGAATTACTCTCCCTTATAATAAAATTATTATTGATACTATCAATAATAATTCCATATCTGCCATTGATACTTTATCAGCTTTTGAATTTGTTACAATAAAAGGACATATTGAAGATTTTCAAGCAGATGTTGTTAATAATTTTAATGGTACTATTTATGTTACAATGTATGACAAAAAACAAACACTTTCGACATTAGGAACTGACATCAGTAGCTTTCCAACAACTTTCGAATCTTTTACCAATATTGTATATAAAGGTTCTGCTACTGTAAAAAATGGTGAATTTAAGATCGATTTTTTTATGCCTATAGATATACAATATGATTTTGATAAAGGAAGATTGACACTTTATGCAGAGAATGGCATGGAAGATGCAAGCGGATATACTCATGATTTTTTAATTGGTGGTACTGCTATTCCTATAGCAGATAATGAAGGTCCAGAAATTAATTTATTTTTGAATTCGATTAATTTTCGTAATGGTGATATAGTAGACGAAAATCCAACGATACTAGCATTAATTAGTGATGAGCATGGTATCAATCTGACTGGTCAAGCCATTGGACATGATTTAGTAGCTTGGATAGATTATGATTACAAAGATCCATATATTCTTAATCCTTATTTTCGCTATTTTTTGGATTCTTATAAAGAAGGTTATTTGATTTTCCCATTACACGATCTCTCTGCTGGATACCACTCTCTTACATTAAAAGCTTGGGATGTTTTTAATAATTCTTCTGAAGCCACGGTAACTTTTCAAGTTATACCTAAGCATAATTTAACTATCAATACTGTAATTCCATATCCTAATCCTATGACTACGAGCACCACATTTTTTATTCAGCACAATCAGGCATGTTGTGATAATAAAATAATAATAGAAATTTATGATCTTTTAGGTAAAAAAATAGCAAAATTATATGATGAGAGTTATAATGAATCATATGCTAATACAGAGATATATTGGGATGGCAAGTCAATTCATGGTAATACTGTAACTCCTGGTACTTATGTTTACAAAGCTTGGTTAGAAAATGACAATGGTACATCTGCATTATCTTCTGGAAAAATTTTAATATTACCTGAAAAATAAAAATATATAATAAAATTAAAAAATTTACGTAATTTTGTAATCAAATTGCTAGTAAAATAATATGCGAAAAATTGAAATTAGTTTTTTAACATTAATATGCTTTTTTAATATATCAGTATTAAAATCACAAAGCTATCATGACATATTAGGACAAGAAGGTGATAGATTAAATACTATTACTACCGCTGTACCATTTTTATTAATAGCTCCTGATGCTAGAGCTGGATCTATGGGAGAGGTTGGTGCAGCTACTACTCCAGATATTAACTCCATGCATTGGAATCCTGCTAAATATATTTTTATTGATGGGGATTATGGTGTTACTATTTCATATACGCCTTGGATGCGAAAGCTTATTCATGATATTAATTTAGCTTATGTGAGTGGGTATTATAAGTTTGATAAACAGCAGGCTATTGCAGCTTCGCTTAGATATTTTACTCTAGGTGAAATCCAGTTTACTGGTATGACTCCTGATGAAAATTTAGGTACTTTTTCTCCTACTGAGTTTGCTATTGATGTTGCTTATAATAGATTATTTGGTGATAATTTTTCTTTTGCTATTGCTCTTAGATATATTTATTCTAATCTCTCGGGGGGTGCTACTGTGGGGACAGGACATGCTGAAACTAAACCAGGACAATCTGTCGCAGGCGATATTGCGATCTTTTACAAAAATGACTTTAAAATAAATAAGCAAGATGCTCGTATAGCTTTTGGTATGGATATATCTAATATTGGTGCTAAAATTACTTATAGCGAAATAGGCTATAGAGCTTTTTTGCCTACCAACCTACGTATTGGACCTAGTTTCACTTATAATATTGATGATTTTAATGCCATTACAGTTGCTTTTGATTTGAATAAATTATTGGTGCCCACTCCGCCTTATTATGCCTACGATTCTATCAATGAAGAGTATGTAATAGCTAAAGGTAAGGATCCTCATAGAAGTGTAGTAGATGCAATATTTAGCTCTTTTTGGGATGCCCCTGATGGTTTCAAGGAAGAATTACACGAAGTTATTTTTTGTGGAGGTGTAGAATATAATTATGCTGAACAATTTTTTGTAAGAGCAGGATATTTCAATGAACATAAAACAAAAGGAAATCGTAAATTTGCTACATTTGGTGTAGGTGTTAGATATAATATTTTCGATTTGAGCTTCTCTTATTTAGTACCATTCGAGCAGCATCATCCATTAGAAAATGTGTTACGCTTCACAATGAGTTTTAATTTTTTTAAACCACAAAACAAACCTAAATAGTGGATAAAATCTATAGAATAGGTATAGGATATGATATTCATCGATTAGTTAAAAATAAAAAATTAATTTTAGGTGGCGTAGAGATTTATTATAAATATGGATGTAGAGCGCATAGTGATGGTGATGTTTTGATACATGCTATTATAGATGCTATGCTAGGAGCTATAAATCTAGGAGATATTGGCTCTCATTTTCCTGATAATGATCCAGCGTATAAAGATATTGCTTCTGTTGAATTACTTAAAAAAACAATCGAAATTTGCGAACCTTATAATTACAAAATTTCAAATATTGATAGTATTATTATCTTAGAAAAACCAAAATTAGCACCATATATAGAAATGATTCAAAAAAATCTATGCAATATTCTAAATATTTCAAAAGACAAATTATCTATTAAAGCTAAAACAAATGAAAAATTAGATAGTATAGGTAGAGGTAAATCTATTGCAGCTTATTGCATTGTATTGTTAGAAAAGATATAATGATGTTATGCAAAAATAAATCTAGCATCCTACAATCTAATAAGCTTTTTAAATCTTTAGGGATTACTCATCTTTTCCTTACTTACTTCATATCAACTTATCTCCTACCGCTAGATGTTTTTATTTCTCATTGATTCTTTAATATTGGAATTTATTTACGTAGTTTAATTATGATATTTTTTGATTAGTTAATTTTTAATAATAATATATTATTTAATATTAATGTATTATATTTGTAAAAAAATATTATTTGTATTATGAAAAAAATTAATCAATTATTTTGTATTTTAATGATATTTATAATAAAATTTTCAATATTAAATGCACAACAAATAATTATTAGCACAGAAATAATAGAAGAAAATGGTAAAAATTTTTATATTCATACTGTAGAAGCAGGACAAACTGTTTATTCAATTGCTAAAGCTTATAATGTCAGCTTAGACGACGTATATAAACATAATGAGTGGGCAAAAGAAAAAATAAAACCAGGAGAAAAACTAAAAATACCAATTATTAAAACTGAAACTACACCAAAAGCAGTTCAATATGATACTGTTTTTCATATTGTTAAACCTAAAGAAACTCTTTATAGTATTAGCAAAGAATATAATGTAGATATAGAAGATCTACGCGATTGGAACAAAGAAATTTTAGCATCTGGAGTACTAAAAGTAAATGATAAAATCATTGTAGGTTTTACTGAAAAAAAACTAACCATCCCTGATGATATACAACAAATCTCAAAAGATGTTTCTACTAATATCATTAACTATAAAGTAAAAGAAGGTGAAACTTTATATTATATCGCTAAACAATTTAATACTTCTATCGATAGCATAGTTAAATGGAATAAACTACCTTCGCATTTTGTTAAATCTGGGCAAATTTTAACATTAAAATTGCCTATAGAAGATCTAAATGAAAAAAAATGTAAAAAAGGACATCTACCTGATAAAGTAAAAATAATAGCTTTTGTACCAGCTATAGATGAAGTAACGTCAGAAATGGAAATGTCAAGTACTAATATTGCTATAAATTATTTGGAAGGATATGAATTTTTACAATTTTATGAAGCTTTATTATTGCTACAAAATTTGCCAATTGATTATGTTACAACTTTTGAAATAATACCAGTAGCACAAGTAAAAAACAAAAAAGAATTTGAAAAAAATCTAGCTAAAGTAAATTGGCAAGATGTAGATATAGTACTTGGACCTTTAGATGATCAGTTTTTATCTTATACATTGCCATTTATTTCTGATAAATTTCTGTGGTTGCATTACTTGCAAAAGGTAGATGTAGACAATGCCATTCCAGAGGTTCAATTTTTATCTAATATCACTGAAGAGATGAAAAGAATAGCTGAATATATTACTAATAATGTAAAGAGAGAAGCCCCAATATATATTTTTCATACGGCAGATACTATTGAGAAATATAATGCTAGATTGTTGAAACAATTGTTAAATAAAAATGGGTTCAATAATGTTAATTTTTCAAATACCATCTCTTCACTCCCATCAGGACTTAGAGATCAAACAGTAGTAGTAGCACTCACTTTAGATGAACCTACAGCTGGTAATATTATTAGACATTTAGGTACTTCGATTAAAGATTTGAGCCTTTTAGAATTCTTTTGTCCATCGTCATGGCTTTATTTTGATAATCTTGATTTTTATTTTTTTAATAAAATTTCTCCTTATTTATTTTTTAATAATTGTTATTTAGATAGAAAAAATAAAGAAATTGCAAACTTTGTTAATGAATTTATAAACTCATACAATACATTCCCTTCTATTTATGCTATTTATGCTTATGAAACTATGAATTTTTTAAATGAACTTATAGGTGAATATGGAGATAATTACAAAAATTGTTTAACTTCTTATGATTATCGAGGGACTATCTGCAATTGCAAATTTGTAAAAAATGGTAATGCTTTTGCCAATAATGCAGTTAAAATTGGCAAAATGAAGGATTATAAAATAGAAATCATATATTGATGAAATAATAAAAAGGTAATTAACGTATAACCTATAACTATTAATAGTAAAATACTAATATTTGACCAATAATTTCATATATTTATAATTATGAAATTCGAAGAATATAATTTACAAAAACGAATTAGCCAAGGTGAAGGTCAGCATTTAGACTTTAAATTTGCTATTAATGATAGTAAAAAAATTGCTCGGTCTATGTCTGCCTTTGCTAATGCAGATGGTGGTATATTATTAATTGGTGTCAAAGATAATGGGAAAATCGTAGGTATTAAAAGTGAAGAAGAATATTATATGATAGAAACTGCAGCTATGCTATATTGTAAACCATCTATTAAATATGATGTTATCAAGCATGATATAGAAGATAAAGAGGTGCTAGAAGTAATCGTTTATTATTCGTCCGATGAACTTATTTATGCTCCTGACGAGCATAATAATTGGTGTATATACATTAGAAAAAATGACAAAAATTACGTAGCTAGTTCTATATATGAAGATGTATGGTTAGCACGACATAATAATGAAATTGTAAAAATAGATGATATTGATAATTTTAGAAAAAATATTACTAAATTTTCTTTAAAAAAAATTTTTACATTTAAAGAATTTCAAAAATACTTTAAACTAAATTACAAGGACAGCTATTCTTTATTGATGAAATTGATTTTATTAGGTTGGGTAGATTTCTTTTTTGATGATGAAGGCGAAAAATATCAATTTATTTAGTAACAAATAATCAAATTTTACTAATATTTTTATATGATATTTATCTTTTTTATAAATTTACTTAATTTTAATTATTAATTTTGCTAAAATAAAAAATCAAGTAATGAAGCAAAAAATATTAGAAGCACTCAGATCAGTAATAGATCCTGATTTGCAGAAAGACATAGTAACGTTAGGGATGGTGCAAGACTTAGATGTAAAAGAAGGGAAAGTTAGTTTGTCATTAATATTAACTACGCCTGCATGTCCTTTAAAAAAATATTTCGAAACGCAAATCATTGAAAAAATTAAATCTATTATACCAGATGCAGAAGTGAATGTAAACATCTCATCTAAAACTACTACTGTTAGATCAGAATCAATAATGGGAAATATTAAAAATATCGTAGCAGTGGTCTCTGGCAAAGGTGGCGTAGGTAAATCTACAATAGCAGTAAATCTAGCAGTAGGCTTAGCTCAAAAAGGAGCAAAAACAGCATTCATGGATGCTGATATACATGGCCCGAGCGCTCCATTAATGTTTGGTTTAGAAAATATACAACCTCAAATAATAGATAAAGATCATAAACAAATAATCACACCATTAGAGAAATATGGAACTAAAATAATGAGTATGGGGTTTTTCATAGATCCTGACAAAGCTCTTATATGGCGTGGCCCTATGATAGGTTCTGCTTTTAAACAAATAATGGAAGATACAGATTGGGGAGAATTAGATTATTTGGTAATAGATACACCTCCTGGTACTGGTGATATCCATTTAACAATTGTGCAAAATTATAGCCTTACAGGTGTAGTAATAGTAACAACGCCACAAAAAATTGCAATTAATGATGCTGTGAAAGCTATTAATATGTTTAAAGATCCTAATATTAATGTGCCTGTTTTAGGAATTGTAGAGAATATGTCTTATTTCATACCGCCTGATGCTCCAGATAAAAAATATAATATTTTTTCGGGTAGTGGTTCTATCGAAGAAATATCAAAAATGTATAATATACAAATACTCGGACAGATCCCTATAGATCCTCAAGTGTGTGATGAGGCAGACAAGGGTAGACCAGCTATATTAGATCAAAATACTAACTATGGACGAGAATTAGAAAAGATGGTTGATAACACTGTACGCGCTATCGCTATACGCAATGCTTCGCTACCCAAAACAAAAATCGTAGAAATAAAATATCATTAAAAAAAATAAAATGGAATACGAAGAAATTAAAAAAAGAGTTATACATCTTTTAGATCAGATACGCCCATATTTGCAAAATGACGGCGGTGATATGGAGTTTATAGAGTTAACAACGGACTATATAGTAAAATTAAAATTGAAAGGTGCTTGCCATGCATGTCCGATGGCCATGATAACTCTGAAAGAAGGAATCGAAGAAACTCTAAAAACTTATATTCCAGAAATCAAAGAAGTAGTGAATGTAATAGATTAACACATCAGGTTGATTTTTTTATTATCTAAAATCATTAATATGTTTTAATGAAGGTTTTATAAATTTTTGTTGCTTAGTTTAGTATTTTTTTATTTCCAAATACCTGTGATTTTATAGCCGCATTTACTACATTTGCCATCATTAATGATACCTACAATAGAGGTATGGTATCCTTGGCGTCTAATCAATAATGAATCGCATTGTGGGCAATAAGTACTATTAGCTTTTTCATCCAAAACATTGCCCGGATATACATATTTCATACCTCTTTTTTTAGCAATTTTAGTAGCTTCTTCAATAGTATTTATTGGTGTAGGTGGGAGATTGGATAATTTGTAAGCTGGAAAAAATCGCGAAAAATGCAATGGAGTTTCTGCACAGCCATTATCTACGAGCCAACTAGCCATATTATCTATCATATTAAGGTCATCAGTGTAAGTAGGAACTATCAAATTAGTTATTTCTAACCAAATGCCACTTTTTTTAAGTGTTTTTATTGTATTTAATACTGGTTGTAGTCTACCACCATTTAGTTTAATATAAATTTTATCATCAAAAGATTTAAGATCTATATTAGCAGCATCTAAATATGGTATTAATTCTGCCAAAGGCTCTGGATTTATATATCCATTGCTCACTAATATAGTTTTTATTCCATAATTTTTAGCCAAAAGTGCCGTTTCATACATATATTCATAAAATACAGTGGGTTCATTGTAAGTAAAAGCTATCGAAGGGATTTTTTGTGCGACTGCAGTTTTTACAATTTGCTGTGGTGTATAATGATATGATCTTATTTCTAATGGTGATGCCTGTGCTATATCCCAATTTTGACAATTCTTACAAGAAAAATTACAACCTGCCGTGCCAAATGATAGTACAGTAGACATTGGTAAAAAGTGATATAAAGGTTTTTTTTCAATAGGATCTATATTTAATGAAACTATTCTACCATAAGATAGGCTATATAATTTGCCATTAATGTTTTTTCTATCTTTACAAATACCCAACTGACCATCTTGAATCACACACTGATTTGGACATAGCAAACATCTAACGGTGCTATCATTAATGTTTTCCCAAAATTTAGCTAATTGTTCGTTTTCATTTATCATTTTATCTATTATATTTTTACCTTCTAATCTATTTAAAAAAGGCATTTGAGACAATAAAATACCACTTATGCCTGTTAATAAGCCTTGCTTTAAAAAACTCCTACGATCCATTTTTTTCAAAAAAATTACCTATTATTATTTACAAATTTAAAAATTTTTTTTATATTTTTTTAAAAAAAATTGAAGTGAGTAAAAAAATTAATTAAAATAGTTGGTTCTATAACGTTTTATATGGATAAAGATTAAAAAAAGAGTAATTTGTTAATATTGGTTTATTTATTATTGGACAGTTAAATATTAACCACAGAGTACTCTAATAATGTTCAAAGAACACAGAATAGGATGGAATTAAAAGGGCTACAAATAGCTCTGTGTAATAAAAAAATTAACCTAAATAATTAAAAAATAGTTATTTTTTTGTAACAATCTATAATTTGATTACCCAAATTATAACCTAAAATATGTTGGATGTGGAGATTTGGAAACTTGAAACGGATCAGTCGGAAAACTAAAATATGTTTAAGTTTACATATGTTATATTCACTAACTCTCTATACCGATACCACGCCCACCTGTCCGAGGATGCAAGGTTGAGTATTCGCCCAGTATTGCTTACAGTCTTGCCTGTGAGGTATTTACCCATCACTACATACCACATAATGTAGTTTTGCAGGTATTTGGTAGCTACGCCCCTAAATTTGAAATATATCCAATTAGTGAATTCACCAGCTTTCTTCTTGACAGTACTTAGGCTATATATACCTCGCTTTTGCCTATGGCTGGTTACTATTTCTTTATGCTTGATTACATTTCTTCTAACCTTTTGGAATGCTTTTTTATTACTGCTACACATGACTCCATCCTTTGGCATTTTAGCCTTCAGAAATTGCTCTATCTGTTCTGAACTTAGCTTTTTGCCATCAAATTTTTTGAATAATAA
>LFSZ01000051.1 GCA_001512885.1 Rikenellaceae bacterium DTU001 | reverse complement strand
ATAATTTTTTATTTTTTGCAAATTTAATAAATTTTCTGATATTAATCCTGTATAGATTTTAACATTTTTAATCAATCGATACATTAATTATTTATTTTAATCTATTCGTAAATTCAACATTACTACTCTTATTTATTTTCATAAATTTTTTCTTTTACTAAAATAATATTACCTTTGTAGTCAGTTTAATAATCAAAAACAATAACCATTTAAAATACAATAGTTTATATTTGTTTTGTTATTATGTCATTTATTAATCAATTACTTACAGGCACCAGTATCTCTCATTCGATTTTTATACTTGCTATCATCGTAGCTATTGGACTTGCATTAGGTAAAATAAAAATCTTTGGTATTTCATTGGGTGTTACATGGGTTTTATTTATTGGAATTTTTTTGGGACATTTTGGTTTTACTGTTGATGAAAAGATTTTAAATTTTGTAAAAGATTTTGGGTTAATTTTATTTGTTTATTTTATAGGATTACAAGTAGGTCCTAGCTTTTTCGCTTCTCTCAAAAAAAGTGGACTCAAATTAAATCTTTTAGCTCTAACTATTGTCATTTTAGGTGTTATTGTAACTTATATCCTGCATTTGATCACGGGCTTACCTATTTCTACTATGACAGGCATATTATCTGGAGCAGTAACTAACACCCCTAGTATGGGTGTAGCTCAACAAACTTTTATTGATATGACAGGCAGAGCCGACCCTTCAATTGCATTAGGTTATGCTGTTTGTTATCCATTAGGTATTTTAGGTGTTATTTTTGTTATTATTTTATTACGTTTGATTTTTAAAATAGATTTAGAAAAAGAAAAAAAAGATTTAGAAAAATTAGAAAAATCTCAGATCAGCCAAGCACGCGTATTCTCTATACAAATTACAAATCCAGATATTTTTGGCAAAAATATTTTTGATATTAAAAAATTGATAAATAAAGATTTTGTAATTTCTCGTGTTTATCATTCAGATATTAATACAATAGAAATCGCACAACCTAAAACTATTTTAAATAAAGATGATAAGATATTAGTTGTAACTAATTTGCAAAATATAGATGAAATAAATTATTTATTAGGTAAACAAATAGAAATGGATGCAGAGCAATGGAATAAATTAGATCAACAATTAATTTCAGAGCAAATAATTATCTCAAATCCTAAAATTAACGGTAAAACTATCGGACAATTAAAATTGAGAAGTAATTTTGGTGTTAATGTTACTCGTGTTAATCGTGCTGGCTTTGATTTAGTCGCTAGTCCAAATCTCAACCTTCAAATGGGTGATAGATTGACTGTAGTAGGTACTGAATCAGCTATCATTAATATTGAAAAATTTCTTGGCAATTCACTTAAACAATTGAATGAACCTAATCTAATTGCTATTTTTATTGGTATCGCATTAGGAGTATTATTAGGAAGTATACCTTTAAGATTCCCGGGTATACCGCAACCTATAAAGCTTGGATTAGCTGGAGGAGCTCTAATTGTTGCAATATTATTAAGTAATTTTGGAGCTAAATACCACTTGGTTACATACACTACAGTGAGTGCTAATTTGATGATTAGAGAAATTGGTATTTCAATGTTTTTAGCCTCAGTAGGCATTAGTGTTGGCAAAGATTTTGTACAGACTATAATAAATGGTGGTTATCTCTGGATAGCTTACGGATTTATTATTACTATTGTACCTATTCTCATTGTCGGTATTATTGGTAGATTAGTATTTAAGCTAAACTATTTTACTCTCATTGGACTCATTACTGGTAGTGTTACAAATCCACCAGCCTTAGCTTTTGCCAATTCATTGTCAGACAATGATGCACCTGTCGTTAGCTATTCTACTGTTTATCCACTCACTATGTTTATGCGAGTGATTACAGCCCAAATTTTAATATTATTTTTTGTATAACTCTATTACCATTACTTGTTTAGTATTTTTATCTATTTTTACTAGATCTGATATTCTACGACCTACTACCCATATGATTTTACTACTGGCATCTTCTATTACATATTGAAAGTGTTTATCGATGGGACTAGCTTTTTGATTAATTAGAAAATCACTTATTTTCATTTTACCATGAAATCCTAAGGGAATAAACATATCTCCATCTCTTATCTTTCGCAATTTCAAAGGAAAAATAATCTTGTTTAGATCTATATAAGCATAATTATTTGACTTTTTAATTTTTATTTGTTGAATAGGTAATATTTGTATTTTTAATTTAATTAGTGTCTTTATTTCTTTAGTTTCTTTATCAATAATTAATTCAGGAAAAATAGTCTTATTATTTATCACATATAAGATGTTTTTTTGAGTATAAACATCATAATCTGGTAAAATAAATTTTCTAGTTTCACTGAGAGGTAATGCATTTATTATATTTTGCAATTGATCGTAAGTAGCTGATAATGGTGAGAGTAAAAAATGTAAAACTGCCAATGAAATCGTATGAATATTAGACATATCAAGCGAAAAACTATGATCTGAATATTTATTAATTTTAGAATTAATATAATTTTTCATCAAATAATTGTAACATTGGCTCTGCGCTTGTAAAACATCTATATTATTTATCAAAGTTTTATCTACACCAGCTCTCATATCTCTAAGCAATGGTAGTAGTTCATGACGAATGCGATTTCTCAAAAATATCAATTCATCATTTGTTTTGTCTAATCTATATGGAATATTGTGATATTTGGTATATCTCTCTATTTCATCACGAGATACATGCCATAATGGACGTATGATATTATCTCTCATCTTGGGTATACTAGCTAATCCATTAATAGTAGCACCACGTAATAAATTTATAAACAAAGTTTCTATTACATCATTAGCATGATGTGCCAATACTATGTAGTTATAATCATACTTATATGCTAATTTCTCAAAAAAATCGTATCTCAATTGTCTAGCAGCCTCTTCAATAGATACTTTATTTTTTTCAGCATATTCAATCGTATTTACTTTTTTAAAATATAAAGGAATATCAAATGGGTCAAACCATTGTTTTACAAATATTTCATCACTATCACTATCATCGCCTCTTAACTGAAAATTTATATGAGCTACACCAAATTTTAATTGCAACCGTTGAAATATGTATGCTAAAACCATACTATCTATACCACCACTCACTCCAAGCAGATATTTAATATCTTTAAAATTTTCAATATTTTTATTTAAAAAATTATAAACTTCTTTTTCTAATTTTACCATAATAAAAAAATTATTTCTGGATTTATCATGTTATTACCAATAAATTGCTCGTAATCTTCTATTTCTATTAATAAAATATTTTCATTGTCAGAAAGGTCTATCAATATCAAACTAGCTGGTATATTAATATTAGGCTCTAACACAGATTTGTAAATCATAAAATAATCATTTGAGTACTCCCTACCACCCACATAATACCTTTTCATTACAAAGTTGCTCTTTAGCAGATCTATATATCCTTCATTAGATTTTTTAATTTTATAATTTTCATTATTAGCTAATATCTGTTGCATTATCCATTCATAAGCTATGTCTAAAAGATTAGAAAACATCTTTTCAAAAGGTTTTTTAATCTGTACAAAAGGAAAAATATTAATTGGAAAATCAGGGGTGAATTCTTCTAATATTTTTAATGAATTAGTAATTATTCCTTTGTTTTTTAATTCTTTTAAATTGAAATAATGAATATTTTTTTTGGGGTATGCAAAACTACCATTTAGCATACCTTCAATTCCAAGCGTACCATCTCGATATAACTGTATCAACTTGTACTCATCTAATGAGAGACCAAAATCGTCATAATGAGTAAGTTCAAACAAATTTATAAAATTCTTTATTTCATTAGCAGAAAGATTATACTCTGATTTTATTTTTGATAAATCTATTTCAGCAGTAGGCATCAAATGATTATTGTCATCATAGATCCAAGCATTTTTATATAAAGTGTGCCAAGCCATAGAACGAAATATAGCTCTATCCTCTCTGATGTATGATGCCCATGTATATTGGCCCCACCAGTAATCATCAGGAAATTGCAAAATCCAATGAAAAAGAAAATTGCTTTTTTCGAAATTTATATTTTCGATAAACTCATCCAAGCCTTCTATATTCCAATCTATTATCTTTTCTTCTATTATTGGTTTCACTTCGGTATTTCGGCGCAATGATATTTTTTCTTCTTCAGTCAGTTTTTTATCTATTTTTATTTTTTTTGGAAATTTGCAAACACCTATTTTTTTTGTTATATATTGTAATTGGGAAAATGGTAATTTGAAATTACGTTCAAACCATTTACAATCAATAAAATCAACATGATAAGAAAAATAATATTCTAACTCTTTAGTTGGTAAATATACCTCATCAGCTTTTTTCCATTCTTTTTTTAAATTTGGAAAACAGCTAAAATTAGCTATGAGTTCGAAATCTATATTATCGATATTTTCAAGCATTAATTTCCATAATTTGCGATAAGCTTTTTTTTGCATTAGAGCTGTCAATTGATTATTCACGCCATCTGCTATTTCATAAGGTTTTATTTGTAAAGAATATAAAAAATTGACTATTTTTTCTTGTTTTAAAAATATTGGATTAATATTTTGACTTGGATCAGGTGCTCCGCTCAAGTAAATATTGGATAATTGGTCATTATGACACAACCATTTTTTATCTTCAGTATAAAGCCATGCAAAATCAGTCAAACTATAAAATTTATCTTTATTAATAGGTAAAACCAATTCTGGATGCTCTGCTAATAAACTATAAAATAACTCTATTTGTTTTAATTTGTATCTTTTATTTAAATTCAATTCTTTGACAGCATAACCAAAGTCTCTTTCGTCAATTATCCTAATATACAATTCTTTTTTAATCAATTCAGTGATATTAGGGTAATCTAAAATTGAAGGTTCTATCCACGCTTTTTTATTCCATAATTTATTTAATGCATTAGCAGGAATTAATTCTACTAGCGATTTATGTTTAGGAAGTGCTGTAAGTGCTGGTGGTAAATATTTTTTTTCTTTAGTTAAAATAGATCTATCTATTTTTAAAAAATCTATCCATTGTTCGGTCCATAATTTTTCTATAGGATGTGTATGGTTAGTTAAAGTAAAAGCTTCATATAGCTTCGGTGTCAGTAATGCTCTTTTACGAAGTTCTTTTAGAAAATTTTTAAATAAATTATTTAGTTGTTTTAGTAAAATTTGATTTTCTTTAACAGCTTTATTGTCCCATGGTATTTGTTCGCGAGTAGGAGTAGTAGTGAAAAAACCATGTACTAAAAAGGGTAAATTCAAAGTTTCTTTTGTAGGGAAAAACACAAATAATGGATTGCGTGTTTCATTTTTATCCAGAGACATTGCTATAGATAATCTTTTCTGCTTATTATTATTTTTACTAATTAATAAATAATTCTCTTCTGATAAGCACTCTGGCAAATTACTTTTTATCACGATTATTTTATCATCATCAGTAATTATTTTTTCGATAAAATAATTTTCATTATTTGGCTGATTTACTAGTTCTACTTTATAAATATAATTAAGAAATAAAATAAATCTATGATCCCATAACCTTACATCATCCCATAGGACTCGTGATGATATATTTTTTTTAAATGGAAACCAGAAATAAGTTGTATAACCCACAGGTATAGCCTTAGGCTCGATGTGCTCGAGTAATTCAAAATCTGTGATCGCAAAGTGATACTCACCTGAATGTATTTCTGGTCTATCTGTAATACCAAAAACCGAACGAAAACCAATACCAAATTTACCAATTTTATTAATATTAGATAATTGTTTTTTTGTAGTTTTACCATAGGTGGTAATAGCTATCAAATCTGCTTCATTGAATGGATCGCCATTATGATAGATAGCTATACCATTTACATCAAAATTAATTTTTATGTAACCCAATGTTTCTATTCTGGCACAAGCATCCTCAGCATTTTGCAAGATTTCATCTAAAAAATGTACTGGATCCGCATATAGTGATGACAATATTTCAGAATATCGATTGCCTTTATTTCTATTTGCTATCACTACTTGTTTTGTAAGTTCTATATACTCTTCTAAGTTTTTAAATGTTTTTGCCATGATTTAGTAATAAAATATTAACAAAATTATTAAAAATAAAAATAAAAGTAAAATGACTAATAAAATACTCTAAAAATTTGAATTTTTTAGATCAAAATAATTAAATAAATACCTAAAAATATTTATTTAATAAAATCATATGCATATAATACAAAATTTTATATAATTTTGCAATGTAAAACTTTAAAAAAAATTATTATGAAAAAATTAAGAATTTTGACAATTGCTTTGTTATTAGCAATATCCTTTGTAGGGTGTAAAGATGATGATAAGGAATCAAACTGTGATAAAGAGATTCAAGACATTATAGATCAGTATGGACAACCTACTATGCAACAAACAATTAGCACTGGAGATCAAAATGCTATACAATATATGTATGAAGATGATGGTATAGCTTTTACTTTTTATTGGGGCAAAGGATATAAGGAATGTGAAGTTGTTCGACAATCCTGGTCTTTTGGTGATTTAGATTTTTAGAGAAAATCTAAAAAGCATATCAAACAAAATAAGGGTTAGATATCTAACCCTTATTTTGTTTATAAAATTCTAATTATCAAATCCAAAATCAATACGACAAGTACTCATTTTAAGTTATTTTGATAGACGTTTAATAAATCTTGAAAAAGTGACAATGCTAATTTAAGTAGATTAATGATAATCAAAATTCATTAATACAAAAATATCTATTTACAAAATTTAATTATCAATTATTATTTTTAGGTTAGAAAAAGAAATTAGACGTGAACATTTTCGAAATCAGCGGGATTATGTTTATGCTTAAAGAATATAGCAAATGCAATAGCAACTATTAAAGAATAGATAGCAAAAGTCAACCAAGTTTGATGCCACATTATATTACCATCAACGACAAAGAATTTTTCTATTACTAAACCACTCAATAAGCTACCTGTCAATGAGCCCAATCCATTAGTCATAAGCATAAATAAACCTTGTGAACTAGCACGTATAGAAGGGGATACTTGGGTTTCTACAAATAATGATCCTGAAATATTGAAAAAATCAAATGCCACACCATATATAATGCAAGATAAAATTATCATCCATAATCTATCAGTAGGGTTACCATATGCAAATAATCCAAATCTAAGCACCCAAGCTATCATGCTTATAAGCATTACATTTTTAATTCCATAACGCTTTAAGAAAAAAGGAATAGCTAAAATAAATAATGCTTCAGATATTTGAGATATAGACATAATGATGGCTGGATATTTTACAGCTAATGAATTAGCATATTCTGGTATTTTAGCAAAATCATGAATAAAAGTATCACCATACGCATTAGTTAATTGCAAGGAGACTCCTAGTAAAAATGAAAAAATAAAGAAAAGTGCCATTTTAGTATCTTTAAATAGTTTGAATGCATCTAATCCAAGTGCTTCTGATAAATTAGCTTTTTTACCTTTACCAAGTGGTGGACATTTGGGCAATGTGAGAGCATAAAATGCTAAGAATAAAGAAGCACCTGAAGCAATATAAAATTGCACAGGAGAAGTTTCTACTTTTAATAAGCTAACAGTCCATAAAGCTACGATAAAGCCAATAGTACCAAATACTCTAATAGGAGGATATGTTTTTACTAAATCCATTTTGGCATTTTCGATAGATGTATAGCATATAGTAATAGCTAATGAAATAGTAGGCATGTAAAAACACATATTAATGAGCATCACCCAAAAAAATGTAATAGGATTATTGATACTAGGTAAAATAAAAAGCAAAATAGCGCCACATAAATGAAATAATGCATAAAGCTTTTCTGTATTAATCCATTTATCTGCAATAATACCAGCTATAGTAGGCATAAATAATGATGCTATGCCCATAGTTGAAAAAACTAAACCAAATTCTGTAGGAGACCATCCTTTGTATTGAAACCAAAATGCTCCTATTGTCAAAAGCCATGAACCCCAAATAAAAAATTGAAAGAAGTTCATGATAATTAATCTCAATCTTAACATATTATAGTTTTATTTTTGTTCTCTTCTACTTATCTCATCTCTTATCAACGATGCCAACTCATATAATTCCCCTTCTATACATTTATCTAATAATAATTGTAAATCTTCAATAGATAAAATTTCTAATCTAGTTTTTATAAATTGGGGATCCATATCTTTTAATTTTTCTAATGAAAGATCTTGAGATATATCATAAGCATTCCCCTCGTCATCTTCACTTATATTTTTATTTATTTCATACTTATCTTCGAATATATTACCAACCTCATCTAATATATACTCATAAACAAAAATAGGTGCATTAGCTCTGAGAGCTATAGCTATACAGTCTGAAGGACGCGCATCTATTCTTTTTATTTTTCCATTGTATTCTATTACTAAGTATGCATAAAAAATTCCCTCAGCATATTTATATATCAATACTTCTACTATTCGTATATCAATTTCTTTAATTAATTGAACAAATAAATCATGTGTTAATGGACGAGGATATGATATTTTTTCGATAGCTATAGCAATAGATTGTGCTTCTGCTACACCTATTAACATTGGTAAAGTACGATTACCATATTTTTCTATCAATATGATAGCATAAGCATTAATAGATGGACTACTAGGCATTAGTCCACTAACTTCCAACTCAATCTTAGCCATTGAAATTTTTTAAGTTACAAAGATAAGGAAAAAAAATATAATAACGTAAAAATTATAAAAATACTAATTTATATTTTTGATCCCAATAAAAAATATGTATAAAAGAATGATATTAGGAATAAATTTTTTGAAATACTTAAATTAAATTATACTAACAATGAAGATGTAATTAGTAAATACATTTTATAATAAATACTAAAATTTTTTCTTTTCACGTTCTAACAAATTTTTATTGTGATAAAGAGAAAAGTAATAAAAGAAATTAGGTTCTATAACGTTTTGTATGGGTAAAGATTAAAAAAAGAGTAATTCTACAAGAAATTCGTTAATATTGGTTTTTTTATTGAACAGTTAAATATCAACCACAAAATTCTCTGAGAATGCACAAAGAACACTGAGAAGAATGGAATTAAAATGGCACTTTGTGATAAAAAAATAACCTAAATAATTAAAAAATAGTTATTTTTTTGTATCAATCTAAAATTTTATTGCCCAAATTATAACCTGAGATATGTTGGATGTGGAGAATTTGGAAACTTGAAACGGATCAGTCAGAAAACTAACATATGTTTAAATTAACATATGTTTTATTTACTAATTCTCTATACCTATACCATGCCCATCTATCCGAAGATGCGAGGTTAAGCATTCGCCCAGTATTGCTTACAGTCTTGCCTGTGAGGTATTTACCCATCACTACATACCACATAATGTAGTTTTGCAGGTATTTAGTAGCTACGCCCCTAAATTTGAAATATATCCAATTCGTGAATTCACTAGCCTTTTTCTTGACAGTACTTAGGCTATATATACCTCGCTTTTGCCTATGGCTAGTTACTATTTCTTTGTGCTTGATTACATTCCTTCTAACCTTTTTGAATGCTTTTTTATTACTGCTACACATGACTCCATCTTTTGGCATCTTAGCCTTCAGAAATTGCTCTATCTGTTCTGAACTTAGCTTTTTGCCTTCAAATTTTTTAAACAACAAGTTGCCAGCTCTGTCAGTAGCAGCTAATACGGCTACTTTCTTTGGCTTTTGCTTCCTGGCTCGCTTTAACTCTTCTGCATTTTTGTATATTCTGCCTTTTTCGGAATAATCCATCAATAGTTCATCCATCTCTACTACTCCGAAAAAATTGATATTATCTTCGAAACTTTGTAGAGCTGCTAATATCTTGTGTCGCCAAGCGAAGCTTGTAGGTAGGCTGATGCCAACTTCTTTAGCACAAGCTCTGAGACTTTTGCCTGCTACCATACATCTGATGTAATCGAGCATTTTCTCTTTCTTTTGCAACCTGTAAACAAAAGTTCCGGTGGTAACTCTAAATTGTCTGCCACAGTCTTTGCAACGATAGTTTTGCATCCCATTTTGTAAACCATTTTTAATGATGTGATTGCTTCGACAGTCTGGACAGAGTGGTGGGGCACTGAGTATTTTCAGACCTTGATAATCGACTACATCGGCTTCTAATTTTTTCATTAGAGAATAAAGGTTGTCTAAGAATTCTTTATTCTCTTCCTTGCTCATAGCTAGGTATTTGCTGGTATTCTCTACGATTTTTTTCATGTATTAAAATTTTTGTAAAAATATAAAAATTATTTAACATATAAACTTGAAAAACTTAAACATTTATTAATTTCATTCAACAAAATATCATTTATGAATATATTTTAGAATATAAATACAAATCTGCTATTGCTAATAAAGACACCGCTTCTATGATAGGTGGCAATCTAAGTATAAAGGCTAAATCATGGGACCCCGTTATCTTTCGTTTCTCTAATTCGTCTGTATCAAAATTTAAGCTTATTTGTTCTTTCTTTATACTTGCAGGTGGTCGTACAATTAAATGTATTACTATTGCATTACCATTGGTTATCCCACCTTGAATACCTCCACAATGATTAGTGGTCGTCTGCCCATCATTGCTAATAAAAATATCATTATACTCACTACCTCTCATAAAGGCAGTTTGCCATGCATCTCCGAAACCTACAGCTTTAATCCCAGGAATAGAAAAAAATAGATGACTAAAATAGCTTTCTATATTATCAAAAAAAGGTTCGCCTATACCAGCAATAATATTTTCTAATATGCATATTATCTCTCCACCAAGACTATCCCCTTCATTTCGAATCTTTTGCCAATCTATTTTATCAGGTTTTTCACCATTAATATGTGCAATAAAGGCTTTAGCATTTACATTAGGTATACATTTAGATGCTATAACCCCTGCGATCATTAATGGTAAAGTCATCCTACCTGATGCTATACCCCCACCTCTAATATCGGCATATTTTCCATATTTAGATTTTTGAGTAAAATCTGCATGTCCAGGTCTATGCCAAGATTTATATAGTTGATAGGGAATTGAATTTTTATTTTTATTTTCGAATACAATTGTAATGGGCAAACCAGTAGTATATTCATCTATTATACCAGTTAATATTTTTGGGTTATCTGCTTCTACTCTATCAGTTGTACCTACACTACCACCTTTTCTACGATTTATATATTCTATAAAATCATCTTCAATAATATTTATTCCAGCAGGAATTCCTTCGATTACTACACCAACTACATTATCATGCGAAGCACCGAATAAATGAACTTTTATAATTTTCCCAAAAGTGTTTGACATTTTTTTGACATTTAATTTATCAATGTAATTACAAAATTAAAATAAAATTTCTGAAAAATTTATTATAAAACTACATTTATTATTAATAATATTTTTTGATATTATTTTCATATTTTTAGTTATTTTTGCACTTATTAATCCTAAAAAATTTAATTTATGCTTACTCATAATTTTGCATATCGGCATAATGGCCCTAATGAACTAGAAATCAAAAAAATGTTAGAGACCTTAGGTATCAACTCGTTAGATGAAATGATGGAAAAAACTATCCCATCTGATATCCTACGAAAAGATCTAAACATAGGTATAGGTAAAGGTCTTAGTGAGACACAAGTGATAGAATTGATGAAAAATTTTGCTTTTAAAAATAAAATTTTTAAAAATTATATTGGGTTGGGATATTATGAGACTGCCCTACCAGGCGTAATACAAAGGCATATTCTCGAAAATCCTAGATTTTATACTTCATACACGCCATATCAAGCTGAAATTAGCCAAGGCAGACTAGAATTATTACTAGCTTTTCAAACAATGGTTGCAGAACTTACTAGTATGGAGGTAGCTAATGCTTCTATGCTAGACGAAGCTACTGCTGCTGCAGAAGCTATGACTATGTCTTTTAATCTTCGCAGTCGTGATAAAGTAAAAAATGATGCTCGTGTTTTTGTTGTAGATGAGCGAGTATTTCCTCAGACACTTGCTATCATACTCACTAGAGCTAAATATTTAGATTATGATGTAATTGTTACAGATGTTTTTAAATATAATTTTACAGATGATATATTTGGTATTTTAATTCAGTATCCTGATCAGTATGGAGAAATACTAGATTACACTGATGTAGTGAACAAAGCTAAAAATATAGATGCTAAAGTTGTAGTTGCAGCAGATATTATGTCCTTAGCATTACTTACACCTCCAGGTGAATGGGGCGCAGATATTGTGATAGGTAGTACTCAGAGAATGGGATTACCAATGGGCTTTGGTGGACCTCATGCAGGTTACATGGCTACTAAACTTGATTATATCCGTCAAATGCCAGGTAGAATTATTGGAGTATCAATAGATGCTAATGGTAATAAGGCTTTGCGTATGACTCTACAAACTCGCGAGCAACATATTAAGCGAGAACGAGCAACATCTAATATTTGTACAGCTCAGGCGCTACTTGCTATGATGGCTGGTGCTTATGCTATCTATCATGGACCCGATGGCATTAAGGAAATAGCAGCTCATATCAATCAACTGACAGGTTTATTAGCTCAAGAAATTCAAAAAATTGGATATGTTCAAAAAAATAAATACTTCTTTGACACTATTAGAATTGAAATTCCCACTTACGTTGATATGGATACTCTCAAACTGAAACTATTAGAAAACAATATAAATGTAAGATATATTAATAATAAAGAAATAGGTATCAGTCTTGGTGAACCTACTACTATGGATGATGTAAATCTTTTGCTAAGCATTTTTGCTAAACTTACTGGCAAAGAACCTACCACATTCAAATTTGAAGATATAAAAAATATACAAATTAAAACTTTTGATGATAAACACAAACGTAACTCTATTTTTATGAAGCAAAAGATTTTTAAGATATATCATAGTGAGACAGCAATGATGAGATATTTGACTAAATTAGCTGATAGGGATTTGGCTCTAGATAGGACCATGATACCTCTGGGTAGCTGTACCATGAAACTCAATGCATCTACTGAACTATTTCATCTCTCTTGGCCAGGCTTTGCTAATCTACATCCGTATGCACCTAAAGATCAAGTACAAGGTTACTTAGAATTGATAGATGAATTGGGACAATTACTTATTAAAATAACTGGTATGAATGGTATTACTTTTCAACCAAATAGTGGTGCTGCTGGTGAATATACTGGACTAATAACCATCAGAGCTTATTACGAAGCTAAAGGGCAAGGATATAGAAATGTATGCTTGATACCTGCATCTGCCCATGGGACCAATCCTGCTAGTGCTGTAACAGCTGGTATGAAGGTAGTAGTAGTGAAAACTGATGATAAAGGCAACGTGGATATAGAAGATCTAAAAACTAAAGCAAAAGAAAATGCTGATAAACTAGCTGCTCTTATGATTACCTATCCCAGTACTCACGGTGTTTTTGAAGATAATATTTTAGAAATTATAAATACCATACATCAGTATGGTGGACAAGTATATATGGATGGTGCTAATATGAATGCTCAGGTAGGTTTCACTTCTCCTGGCTTAATGGGTGCTGATGTATGTCATCTCAATTTACACAAAACTTTTGCTATACCTCATGGCGGTGGTGGACCAGGTGCAGGTCCTATTGCTGTTGCTAAACACTTAACACCTTATCTGCCTTCTCATCCATTTCATCCTGATGGCATTATCACTCATTCTGTAAATACTGTGGCTGCAGCTCCCTTTGGTAGTGCGTTTATTCTTCCTATTTCTTATATTTATATTAAAATGTTAGGTGATGATGGTTTAAAAGCTGCCACACAGATTGCCATCCTCAATTCTAATTATTTAAGAAAAAAACTTGAACCTTATTACAAAATTCTATATGTTGGCTCCAATGGTTTTTGTGCTCATGAGTTTATAGTTGATTGTAATCCTTTTCGTGCTTATGGAATAACTGAATTAGATATAGCTAAAAGGTTGATGGATTATAGTTTTCATGCTCCTACAGTTGCCTTTCCAGTTCATGGTACACTGATGGTAGAGCCTACAGAAAGCGAACCCCTCAGTGAACTTGATAGATTTGTAAATGCTATGATATCTATTAAAGCTGAAATAGATGAAGTAATAAATGAAAAAATTGATTTAGAAAAAACTACTTTAAAAAATGCTCCCCATACTTTAAAAAAACTGCTTAATGATAATTGGGATTTGCCTTATACTAGAGAAAAAGCAGCTGTTAATCTTAAAGATAAATATTGGCCACCTGTAGCTCGTATAGATGACGCTTATGGTGATAGAAATATTGTTTGTAATTGGATAGAAGATTTGATGGATTGAAGTATTGTTGAGATTATCTTCATTTAGATACTAATATACAAAACTTCAATAAAAATAAAAAAATCTATTAATCACAATACAAAAATTATATGTAAATTTGCGATAAAATTAATAATGCTTAGACATATAGGTTTAAACATCAATTCATCTGAAGATGTTGAATATTTTTATAAAAATGTTCTCGGATTTGAGCTTATAGATGAATATTATTTGCACCCATCAATAGTAAAAACTTTTTTAAACTGTGAACAAGTTAAAATTTTTAGAGTTAAAAAATTTAATTTAGTATTGGAATTAATTTTAACTGATATCAAAAATCCTCAATCTTTTTCTCATATAGCTTTAGAATTTTGGAAACCAGAAAATATTTTTGAAAAAGCAAAGAACTCTGGGTATGCAGCTTATGAATTTATTAAAGAAACTGGCTCTAAAGCAAGGTATATCATTGATAACTCTGGTAATATTTTTGAGATTAAAAGTATTAACCTTATAGAATAATTATTTATAATGGGCTTAGATCCTATATTTTCTTTTGAAAATATTCTTATTTCTCTGATTTTAATTATTACTATTTTTTCTTTAATATATTTTTACAGCAAAGTTGTTACTGATAATATTTTTCATAAGTATTTAATGTATGGTCTTGGTTTCAAAATACTTATGAGCATTGCTTTTATATTTATTTATTATTTTTATTATGGTGGAGGTGATGCTTATTGGTATTGCTATAATACTAAATGCTTTGTAAATGCTTTTTTTAATCATCCTGGCAAAATAAGCAAAATTATTTTTACAGGAAATATGAATTATAATGATTTTTATCAATTGTTTTCAATTAATACTGGCTATCCCGTTATGTATTTAGTAGAAGACCCAAAAACTTTCGCAGTTTCTCGGTTTTCTTTTCCAGCATTGCTTTTAACACAAAATTATATTTCTACTACAATTTTAGTTGCTATGTTTGCTTTTATCGGGCAATGGAAAATGTTTATTTTGCTTAATAAGTTATTTCCAAATTTTACTAAATACGCTGCTATAGCAGTATTGTTTTTTCCATCACCTACTTTTTGGAGTAGTGGTATACTAAAAGATACTTTTATTTACGGAGCTATGCTATGGAGCATATATAATTTTTATCAAATTTTTGTTTATAAAAAAAATATTTTTGGTAATCTATTATTATTATTAATGAATTTTTATATTATAATTTTAATAAAACCTTACGTAGCTATAGCTCTTTTACCTACATTTTTACTTTTATTTTCACTTTCTTATATTAGAAAAATAAAAAATCGTTTTGTTAAATATTTTATTACACCTTTGGGGCTTTTGTTTGCTGTTATTTTAACTATTGTTATTTACACCTCTATTGGATCTTCTTTAGGACCTTATGGAAGTATACAAAGTGCAATCGATAAAGCATACATTACTCAACAAGATTTTATAAAAAATGAAACTTATAGCGCTCATAAATATGATATCGGTTCTTTCGAACCTACGATTTCTAGTATTTTATCTAAATATCCTATTTCTATTTTTTATGGACTCTTCGGGCCTTTTATTTGGCAAGCTGATAGCTTTACTATGCTTTTAGGTGCATTAGAAAGTTTGGCTTTATTTATATTGACTATTTATCTCTTATACAAAATTAGATGGCGATTTTTTAAATTTATTTTTCAAGATGATTTTATTATTTTTTCTTTTGTTTTTTCATTAATTTTTATCTTTTTTGTTGGGCTTGCTTCTGCTAATTATGGATCTCTTAGCAGATATCGTATACCTGCACTACCATTGTTTTTAGCTAGCCTTTTTGCTATATATAATTATTGCAAAATGCAAAAGATTTTTTAGTTTTATTATTTTTCTTATATTTTGGTATAATAATTGCAATATATTATAAAAAAGAAGGAGGAGTTATGAAAACCTTAAATTTTTTAATAGCCTGTGTGGTGGGGTTGATTTTTAGTGGATGTACTATAAATAACTACTACACTGATAATACACCTTATGACGATGTATATTACAATCCACAAGTACACCAGTATTCAAGTGCTAAAGCACCAAATGATCAAAATTATCAATCATATGAAAATCAGCAATATGATCCTACTCAAGCTGAGCCTTATTATTCTGAAACATATACTGATTCGTATGGCAACACTTACATAACAAACAATTATTATGGCGATTATTATGATTTTTCTTATTCATCTCGTATACGTCGTTTTTATTATCCTGAATTAGGTTTTGGATATTATGCTCCATGGTATACTAATATGTATTGGTATACTTATGATCCTTGGTATTTTGGTATTTCTATATATCTTACATATCCTTTTTGGAGACCTGGATTTTCCTTTTACTGGGGTTATCACCCATACAACTATTATTTAGGATGGTGTTATCCTTATTATAGCTGGGGTTATCCTTATGGCTACTGGCATGGCTATCATAATGGATATTGGGACGGATTTTGGCTTGGATATTATCATGGATTTTATGGGTCAGAATATTTTTACTATAATCCTTTTGATGTGCACTCTGGAACCGTTTACTATGGACCTCGAGATTATATAAGTGCATCTACTAGTGGCAGGCAAAATAGAACTATCAATGATAATATACCTCCTGCATCGCTTAATAGAACCCCTGCTTCTAATTTGACTTTTGCTGATAGATTGAGTAGAGTTGGTTACACCCCATTAGAAGTCAAGCCCCAAGAGATAACTATTACTAAACCTTCTTCTTTGATAAATATAGACCAAAATGCTACACTAAACGACAAATTGCCTAATAATTTAGATACTGATAAAAAACCTATACAAAAACCTGTAACTACAAGTGAACAACCTATAAAACCCGCTATAATAGATAAACCTATTAATGAACAAAAACCAATAACTCAACCTACTCAACCAGCTAATATAAAACAACCTACTCAGCAACAAAAACCAATAACTCAGCCTACTCAGCAACAAAACACTAATCAATATCAAAAACCACAAGAATCTAATCCTAGCAAAGTTACACCTTCGCAAACACAAACTCCAAGCCGTAGTTATTCTAGACCATCTCCTAATAAAAACCAACCAGTACAGCCAACTAGATATTCAAGCCCCCCTGCTAATAATTATAGTAGTCCTAATCGTAGTAATAATAGTTCTCCTTCTTATAATGCCCCATCTAGATCTAGTTCATCTGGTAGCTCTCATAGTAATACTCCAAGAAGTTCGGGTTCCGGTTCTGCACCATCTCGTGGTGGTAGAAGATAAAATATTAATTTAAAAAATATATTAATATGAAAAAATTAAGTTTTTATTTAGGTTTATGCCTAGTAATTATAGGATATACAGGTATATATGCACAAAACCTCGATGATGCAGTCAGATATTCATATCTAATGCCTTATGGAGATAGCAGATTTAATGCCGTATCTGGAGCATTCTCTGGTATTGGAGCTAATATTACTGGTATTAGCCTCAATCCTGCCGGACTTGGTGTTTATAAAAAATCAGAAATATCTGGATCTTTTTCTATCTCTAATTTTTTATCTAATTCTAAATACTTAAATAATTCTAATGATGATATTAAAACTGTGGTTTCACTACCTAGCATGGGATTAGTTATTTCATCTAATTTTAATACAGACAAACACGATTGGAAAAATTTGAATTTTGGTCTTAGCTATTCTAAGTTAGCTGATTTTAATAGCAGGATAATGATTTCGGCAGACAACCCTTATAGTAGTATTGTAGATGTTTATTCTGTCTATGCTAATGGTTTTTTACCTAATCAATTAAATGTTTTTGATACATGGTTGGCTTTCGATACGTGGCTTTTAGATACAATACCGGGCACACCTACTGCCTATGAGGGAATAGTCACCCGAGGTGTTAGGCAAGACTATTTAGAAATTAATAGTGGCAGTATGTATGAAATAAATTTGGCAATAGCAGGTAATTACGATGATAAATTATATATTGGTGGATCAATTAATTTCCCAATTTTTTCTTTTGAAAGAGAATCTACTTATAGCGAAGAAGATGTTAAAGATACCATACCTGATTTCAAATCTTTAGAAGTTTTTGATTATTTAAATACAGATGGTGAAGGCTTAAATTTCAAAATAGGTTTTATGTATAAACCAATACAATGGTTTAGATTTTCGCTAGCTTTTCATAGTCCTACTTATTTCTGGTTACATGATTCGTATTTTAGAACCATGCGAACAAATGTATACAATGGTATCTATACTGCAGATAGTCCTCGAGGAGAATTTAATTATAGATATTATAATCCTATGCGTGCTATTATTGGGTTGGGGTTTATATTTGGTGAAAATGGATTTATAAATGCAGAATACGAGTGGACAGATTATACGCAAAATCATTTTAGTACAAAAAAAGCAAATACTACTTTTTTTGACCTAAATAATAGTATTAATAATGAATTAACTTATGGACATAATATAAGAGTAGGTACTGAATGGGTATTGAAGCCATTTGCCATGAGAGCTGGATATGCTTATTATTCATCACCATATAAAAATATTAGTAATTTCGATACACATGTTATAGGTCTAGGATTTGGATACAGAGAAAATATATTAATTTTTGATGTTGGTATAAATTATTATTTACATAATGATCAAAGATATTTATATGATCCTCTAGTAATGGAAATACTCAACAAACCTGAGCCTAAAGCTAATCTATCTATGAATAATATATTAGTTTCATTTACCATAGGAATGAAACTCTAAATGAATGGTTCAATTATATAATCACTATTTTGGGTTATTTTTATTGTTAATTATTTAATTGTTTTTGATAATTTACAGTTTATTTTTATAAAATTGTAAATTAATTTCAATTTTTTATTAAAACATATTTTTAATGTATATAATAGAATTCGTGATTATATAAAAAATTAATAAAGAATAGTAATAGTACCTTTGCGGGTATAATATATAGAGTTTGTATGAGCATAAGCATAACGAATCATAAAAGAATAAACACCAGGGGGCACTAATTCACCTTCGAAGGTTCCATCCCAACTAGAATAAAGGTCTGTAGTATAAAATATTTGTTTTCCCCAACGATTATATATTCTTATTTCCCCTTTATCAATAGGACAAGGAGTAAAAATTTGCCATACATCATTCAAGCTATTTTTAATAGGAGTAAAGGCATTAGGTATAAATAATGTACAAGGGTCTACTTCTATAAATACACAAGCAGTGTCAGTACAAATACTATTAAAACCTATAACGCAAATCTCAGTAGAAGAGAGTGGTGATACTTCAATAGTAGGACAATTTATACAGCTAATAGAATTGTCTCCATACCATAAAAATTCATTAGCACCTTCTGCTTGCAAGGATGCTATATCTCCAGCAAGTAAATGAGTAGCCGAAGCTGTTATATTAACTTCGGGATTTGGGATCACTTCTATTGTAATGCTTTTAGTATCAGAACAGTTTTGAATACTACCAGTAACAGTATAACTAGTTGTAATTTGAGGTGAAACGATTATCTGACTTGTAGTTTCACCAGTGCTCCACAGATAAGTTTGTGCACCACTTACTATTAATTTACTACTTTCGCCTGAACATAATTTAGGAGGCGAAGCAGTTATATTTAGCGAAGGACTTTCTATTATATTTACTGTAGCTAATGCACTATTAGAACATCCACTGCTGTCTGTCCCCGTCACAGAATATATAGTTGTAGTCTGTGGTGATACAGTTATAGAACTATCTGTACTTCCATCTGACCAAACGTAAAAATCTGAACCATAAACAGTAAGCGTAATAAACTCATTTTTACAAATTGAAGTATCGGAGGGGTTAATATAGACATCGGGGAGTGGATTTACAGTTATTAGAGCTTCAGCAGACGCGGAACAACTCAAATTATCACTAACAGTGACAGAATAGGTAGATGTGAAATCAGGATAAATAATCAAATTTTCATTATCATCCCCAGTATTCCAAATAAAATTATAAGGAGCCTGACCATCATGTATAGTAGGTGTCAATGTTAATGGGACATCATCTTCACATATCGTAGTATCATTTAATGTTACAAAAAAAGGATTATCTTTTATCCATATGGTATCAGAGCTTATCAAACCACAATAACCACTAATATTAATAATGAGATATTCATCAGCCTCATCGATTCCATCAGCAAAAGCATAAATAGTATGAGAGACAGAAGTAGAGTCAGCAGGTATAGTAATGATATTAGATAAATAAGTATAATCGACTCCATTAGTAGCTGTTCCACCTATACCTATTGCAATATTAGTATGATAAGGTACTGGTTCGGGATGTGAAAAAACTAAATCTATAGGTGCACATCCTTCATAAATAGTATCTGGGCTAGCATAGGGAGTAACAATGTTTAATTCAGGTAGATTAGTTAAAAAAGAATTACGCTTTAAAAAAACACCTGAATCATATGCATGGTCAGTAACGTCAGCAATGCATAATTTAATATGATATGTTTGGCATGGTATTACTTTTGCCTCAGCCACTAGTGGTATGGTAAAACCATCAAATACTGGTTGCTGATATGAATTATTATTATTTATATACAAATTAGAATATGATAAACTAGTACACCCTGAAGCAGAATATGATGCTCCAGGGACACCTGGATTTATTGTATTGATAGCTACCGGCAAATCTGTGCCAGGCACTAGTGCAATATTTTTGTCTACATACATTCCACCACTAGGATTGATACCTGATATTAGAAAAGCAAACACATCATTAAAAGAAGAACATACAAATTCTGGATATTCTTCACTTCCAAAAATATAATAAAAGGTGAGCAAAGTATCTAATGGTATAAAATCAAATTCTAGTACCGCACCATCATTAGTCGTATATGGACTAACTATTGAATCAAGCTCTGTTACTCCAAGACCTCCAAGACTATTACTCATAAAGCTGCTTCCATTTTGAGCTATATTAGAAGCAGTACCTGTACACAGGATTATACCTTCATCCATACCCAAAACAGTGCTATTACCATTAGAAAAATAAGCAAATTGTTGCAATTGCCCTCTATAAGTTACATTTGATACAGTAATGCCTGGTCCTATCAAAAAATCTTCGACCAATTGTTGTGGAATATACGATGTATTAATATATAACTGGCTATGAAGTAAAATAGGAACTAATAAAAATAAAAATACTAGTATTTTTTTCATAATTTTATAATTAATTATTAAACAACTATTTTAATACAAAAATAATAAAAAAAAAGGAATTAGGTATTAGTTTTTATAAAATAAATGTAAAAAAAGGAATCATAACATAAAAAATTATAATTAGCTAAACATCTATCAGCAATAAAAATGAATATAAAAGATGAGTACAAAACAATACTCACCATTCGTCTATTTTAATTATAGGCGGTTTCATTCCTTCTTTGAGGCTTTTGATAAATCTATTAACATATTCATCTACTTGCTTTAGATAACTATCATATTTGGGTAAATAATATGGATCGGTTTTATCCATCCATTTTTCTAGGAACATTTTAGATACTGCAGGTACATAGAAATCATCTAGTGTGTAACGATATCTCCCATCCTTCGCTTCAATAGTAAAAGTACAAATCACTATGGTATTGCTTAATGTTTTACTGCCATCAACTAAAGTATCTATCATTCGCATACGATAAGTACCTACGATTTTACCATTTTCAGGATCTCTCACTTTAGTAATTCCTTGAGGATTTTCGAAGAAACTATTTATCCATCTGATAGCTCTATTATAAAGTGTATCTTTGTTTCCCTGCTCTTGAACTACCTCTTGATATTTAATTTTTTTAGTGTCAGGATCTATGGGTAATTGGGCATTCACTTTAATAGAATTGTAAAATATAATTATAATAGATAAAACTATAAATTTTATTTTTTTATTCATATATATTATTTTAAATTAAGGTTTTTTTATCAAATAATAATCATATTTTCGCCAGGTTTTATTTCTCTTGGTTCAGTATTAAATTGAAAGAGACGAGCAGGTTTGTCACCTTTTAGCCACATATTATCATTATAAATTTCTAAGTAAGTACCTTCTCGTAGGCCCAATACTTTCATATCTTTATTAACTACTAAAAACTCTAATATTCTCTGTTCACGAGTTTCGCCACCATGATCAGCAGGGTTATGATCTATATAATGAGGATTTATCTGAAAATCGATTAAATTAAGAGCATCAAAAGATTTTGGGAAAACAATTGGCATATCGTTAGTAGTTTTAATAGTAGGACAGGCAAGATTAGCACCAGCACTCCAACCTATATATGGAATACCACACAAGGATTTTTCACGTATAGTTGTCATCAAATTATTTTTGTATAATTCGTAAACTAAATGAAATGTATTACCGCCGCCTACCATTATACATTTAGCATTTAATACTGCATTAGTGGGATCGGAATAATGATGTATACTATTGATATAAATATTATCTGTATCAAAGACACGTTGCACCTTACTCTCGTAAGCATTATAGCTAAATTCTATACTTTTAGAGTCCAAATTTACCCCAGCATATGGGATAAAAAGTACTTCATAAATATTAAATTTTTTTAGAAAATTAGTAATTAATTCTTTGCACCAGCCCAAATATACTTCACCTGCCATTGTAGAGTTACTTATTAACAAAAGATTCCTTTTCATTTTTATATTATTTATATTTTTTTATTTAAAAATAATCAGACAAAATTAATGAAGTTTTTTTTATTTAAAAAATTATTTTAATCATTGTTTTTTGCCATTTTGAACATATTTTGAAAAAATAACACATAAATAAATTATTATTTTCATACAGAACCTAAGCACAAAATTATAAGTAAAACAAAGATTTAGTAAATATATTCATTAATAATACTTATTGATAATATTGAAAAGTTCAAAAATTATTTGGGCAATATATTTTATGAACAAATCTTCGTAGCTCATTATATTATAATTTGCAATAGATGGGCAATGGATAGATTTTTAATAATTACATAAATTTATACAAGAAATAATTGAACTAAAAAATCATATGTCAATTCATATATCTCAGGGTCATTGCTAAGACGTGGACCTGCAATATTTAAAGTATTTATCGCGTTTTCACTAATCCATTTTCTTATTTCATTAATGTTATTTTGTTTGATATTGCACAGATATAATGGTTTATTATGTTTTTTAGCTAATTCTACTGTTAATGTAGTACCGGGATCATTAATTTTTACCTTAAAAATAATCAAAACTCCATCACTATTTTTTACATTCAACTCTGTACGAACTGCGTAATTGTCGGTCTCACACTCAATAAGCGGATATTTTTGAGGTATTATACCATCTTCTGCTTTTCTACCTTTAGGGCAAAACCCTCCACATTTTATTTTTAATTGAGGATTATCTAAAACAAAATCCATAGCAGCTCTATCTACGCCACTTTGTCCGCCTGTAATTATTGTAATTTTTTGAATCATTTATTCATTTATCATATTAATAAAAATTTATAAATTTATAAAATTTAATATTATTTATCAAAAAAAATATTTGTCAAAATCCATAATAAAATCTACAACATTATCACTTCTCAAATAGGTTTATAAAGAAAAGATTTCCTATACTTTAGCACATTCTAATAATATTTCTTTTTAATTAAATTTCCATTTTCGAAAAATAATTTTAACTGATGAAAAAAATCTTGTAAATTTGTTGAAATAAAAAATATGAAAAAAATAAATATTACATTATTTTTTAGTTTAATCGCTATCTGTTTATTTAGCCAAATACCTTATGGTTACTATGATAATGCAGAGGGCAAAAGTGGTCAAGAACTCAAGCAAGCGCTATTTAATATAATCAATAGTAATGTAACTACATTATCATATAACCAATTATGGAACGCATACCCACTAACAGATAAAAAACCTAACGGCAAAGTATGGGACATTTACAGTGATATTCCAGGAGGTATTCCCCCCTATGAATATACATTTATCATAGATCAATGCGGTAATTATAACTCTGAAGGCGATTGCTATAATAGAGAGCATACTGTACCTGCAAGCTGGTTTAATGATGCCTCTCCAATGTATACTGATCTTTTTCATGTATTGCCTACAGACGGCTATGTAAATAATAGACGAAGCAATTACCCTTATGGCAATGTAGGAAGTGCTAGCTGGACCTCTCTTAATGGCAGCAAAGTAGGCAGTTCTATTACTACAGGGTATTCCGGTATCGTTTTTGAGCCTATAGATTCTTTTAAAGGTGATATCGCTCGTATATATTTTTATATGTCTACCAGATATATGAACAAAATTAATAATTGGAATGGAGAAAGCTTTGAAAATGGAGATTTAGCTCCTTGGGCAAAAAATTTATTTTTACAATGGCACCAGTTAGATCCAGTAAGTACCAAAGAGAAGCAAAGAAATGATTCTGTTTTTGTAATACAACATAATCGCAATCCCTTTATAGATCATCCCGAATGGGTAGCTTCTATTTGGGGACCTAGTGCACATATACTTGATTATAATTTTGTTGCTAATATTTATACTACTGATGATTTTATACATATCTATTTTCCTAACGTAAATGATGATGTACAAATAAAATTATATACTATCCAAGGACAATTAATTTATAATGACATTGCTTATAATCCTACAGATATTAATATACCTATTTCATTTAATAGAGGGTTATACGTGATCATTATCAATAATAAAACTAATTTTTTTATACAAAAACTTATAATACAATAAAATGCCAGTAATTTTTTATAATAAAATAAAAGAAGGATTAGAATTAGGAATTTGGCAAATCACTGAAAGCATAGAAGAGTTGCTTAAATATTTATATTTAAATAAAGAGGAATTCGATACCTTAGAATCATTTAAAAGTGAAAAACGAAAAAAACAATGGATGAGCTATAGAGCTCTTATAAGGTCTATTGTGCAAGCAGATTTTATTTACAGAATTTATTATGATGAAAATAATAAGCCATTTTTAGTAAATCCACCTCGAGCTATCAGTGTTAGCCACACAGATGGTTATTCTGCCATCTTGATCAATGAAAATATAAATGAAAATAGAGGTCTAGACATCGAACTTATATCCAATCAAGCATTAAAATTAAAAAATAAATTTTTAACTATAGAAGAAGAAAAACTTTTACCTAAAAATGATATTAAACTTTATACTACTTTATTTTGGTCTGCTAAAGAATCTGTTTATAAAAAAATAAATATTAAAAATATATATTTAAAATCAAATATTAATATTGAAAAAATAGATAAAAATAATCAAATAATCAAAACTAAATTAATAATTAATGAAAATGTAACATATATCAATGTATTCTGGTTGATATTTGATTCAATTGTGATAACATATACTGATTAAATTGACATCTCACATTCGACAATTAATCAAATGGTTGGAGTTTAGATCTTTAAATTAGGTGATAGATCATAGTTTTTCAATTCAACTTTTTTCAATGTAATTTATTGGCATAATACTTGGCACTGTCTATCATTCCTAGATTTTGATATGCAATAGCTAGATTTTTGATAACATTTTTATTATTTGGATTAATATTATAAACATTTTTAAGATATATTAGTGCTTGAGAATAATTATGTTTAATCACATTTAAGGTGCCTAGATTCTCTAAAATAGCAGCATTATTAGGATCACAATTATAACCACGTAATAAATAATATTCAGAAGTTTCTAACCCACCAGGTTTCATACTATGCAATTCAGCTAATTGATTAAATGCTTCTACATAGCATGTATCCTTCTTTATGATATTTTCAAGTATTATAATAGCAGAATCAATTTTATTCAAGTATCTAAATGCTAAAGCTAATTGTAAAGTAAAATATGTAGAGTCTGAAAACTGGTTCATTATAAAATAAGAATTATTAGTGAGAAATGTAAAAGCATGATTAGCTACATCAAAAGATGAATCATAATAAGCATTTATGCCAGCTGCAAAAATATTTTTGTATGGTAATAGTTCCATTGGCCTTAGCTTAGCACATATTAGTGCATTATTGAGTGCCTCGTTATAATTTTTTTTCATGAAATAAGCTTCACCTAAAATATTATGAGCAGCATAGTATTCAGGATAAATACTTATAGCTCTATTGAGGTAATAAATTGCTTCGTCTAATAATTTTTTTTTCTTTTGTAAATTATTTGTTTTTTTAACAGCATCTAATAAAGATTCTCCCGCAGCTGTATTAGCACGTGCACTATTACGCGAGGTCTTAGCATCAGTAGTGAATAAGGTTAAATTGTCTTTCCAAGCAAAACGTCTCGTAACAGTCTTCACTCCATACAAGCCGAGAATTATTATCAAAACATACATCGCCCATTTAGGACTC
>LFSZ01000030.1 GCA_001512885.1 Rikenellaceae bacterium DTU001 | reverse complement strand
ATATCTTTTTTTTATCCAAATTTACTATTTTTTATTTACCCACTCAAAACGTTATAGAACCTAAAAATTTAATTGTCAATAATTTGCTGTAGCAAAATTTTTGCTTTGTAGGTGTATTGATTTTAATAAAACTATACTAAAACCGTAAAACTAATTTTTCAAATTATTGTTTCACTAGCTTTTTAGTAATAATTTCATTTTTTTCAGATTTGAATGTCATTAAATACGTGCCAGTGATCAATGAACTAATATCTACAGTATAAGTAGAATTTGGCAATATGCAATCATCAACGATTAATTTTTTGGATAATAGATCGGTAATGACAAGAGTAAATTTATTATTGCTATGATTATTTATTGCTACTTTATTAGATGCAGGATTTGGATATATAGATAATTGCTTGTTTAAATAAGTCTCGACATCTATAATAATAGTTGCATTTTTAGTTAAAATCCATTTATTAGGATCAAATATTATTTCATTAGGCATTGGTAAATTGATAAAAAAATCTTGATTTTGTACTAAATTATTAAGTATTATGATGGTATCAAAAATATCATACCGCAATAAAAAAGGTAAAGGCATTTCAAAAAATGTATTATAATGACATGATGATGATTGATGGACTTGGATTTTGAAATTATCATCATCAATATTAGTGACTGTAAAATTATACATCGGATATCCCTCATCGTATATCCAGTCATTAAAAAATTCTGTTAATGTAGTATCAGATACCTGCTCCATTATATTTTTGAAATCTTCAGTTTTAGCAGAATTATATTTATACGTTTGATAATATTGCCTCACTCCATTAAAAAAAACATCATCACCTAGAATCCATCTAAGCATATGTAATATATAAGCGCCTTTTCTGTAGCTTAGACGAGAATTAAATATTCTATCCACAGAAGTAGTATCATAAACATACACAGCTCCGCAAGGAAGATAGGTAATAAAATCAATAGATTGATTTTTCCAATAAATGAAATCTTGAGGGAAAAATTTTTCTTGAGAAAGTGCGGTGAAATAAGTAGCAAACCCTTCATTTAGCCATACATCATGCCAAGAGCCACAAGTAACAGCATCGCCATACCATTGATGTAAAAGTTCATGAGCTAAAAGTTCATAATCGAAACTCCCTACAAAACTTATTGTTTGATGCTCCATACCGCCTCCCCAACCGAAGTGTGCATGACCATATCTCTCATTCATAAATGGATAAGGTGCTATAAGTGAATCATAAAACTTCATCACCTTTGAGAAATTAGGCATTGCATTTTGTGCATTATTATAAGCTGATGAAAGCACATAATTATCAATTTGTAAATCTCCTTCAGTGAGAGGTATATGAACATTAAAATAATGATATGGGGCTACAGCTATAGCTATTAGATAAGTAGCTACCGGATATTTATGCTTCCAATGAGTTAAGGTTCTGCTATTCACTAAATCTACTTTTGATTGCTCTAATCCATTAGCAACAGCGATATAATTTGATGGATGTTCTATGAAAATATCTATAGAATCGATTTTATCACTTAAGTCATTTTTGCAAGGCCACCAGTCTGAAGCCCCAAAAGGTTCTGAAAGAGTCCACAACCATTGTGAGTCAGAATAAAAAGATCCAAAACCACTAGCCGCTGGAGTGCCATGATAGTAAATAATAATACTATCTAATGATTGAGATACTAGTGTAAGATTTTTAATAATTAACCTATTATTTTGATGAATAAAAGTCATAGCATTACCATGATATATAACTGAATCGATAACTAAACACTGATTAGCATCGAAATCCATAGTATCAGTATCATCTAATGGTATAAACTTTGTAAACACACCACCACTAATATGATCAGAGCCAGGAGTTACACTGATATACAATTTGTGATATTTAATATCATAGCCTTGACCTACAAAAATATCTATCCTTTTAGTCATTGATTGGGGCTCAGGAGTGATAAAAATCTGATTATAAACAAAAAAAGGATAAATTAAAATTAATAGCGACAAAAACAATTTTTTCATATTAAACATTATTAATAATTGAATAAATTTCTTTTGCTTTTTTGAGTAAATCATAAACATCATCTAGCGGCCATTGAGTATCGGCATCACTAAGAGCTTGTTCGGGATTAGGATGTGTTTCTAAAAAAATGCCATCTGCCCCAGCAGCGATACCCGCCAGAGCTATGGTTTCCACAAATTCTCTATGTCCATGCGTAACACCATCACTACGATTTGGCATTTGAATACCGTGAGTAGCATCTATTAATACAGGACATCCAATACTTTTCATGCGAGGTATCGAGGTCATATCTACTATGAGATCATAATAACCAAACATAACTCCTCTTTCGGTAAGAAAAATATTTTCATTACCAGTGCTTTTAACTTTATCTACAGCATATTTCATGCTTTCTGGAGACATAAATTGACCTTTTTTGATATTAATTGGTTTCCCTGTTTTGCCAGCCGATATTAATAATTCAGTTTGTCTACATAGAAAAGCGGGGATTTGTAAATAATCGACATATTCGGCTACCTCTTCGCATTCCCAGCTTTCGTGTACATCTGTTATCGTAGGTATTTTATAATTTTTTCTTATTTCATTTAATATTTTTAGTGCTTCTAGTCGAGGTATACCTCTGAAGCTGTCTAATTTAGAACGATTAGCTTTCAGATAGCTACTTTTAAAGATAAAATGATAACCTAACTCATCTGCAATATTCTTTATTTTTTCTGCTACCACAAAAGGTATTTTATCATTTTCTATTACACAAGGACCTGCAAATAGCCACATAAAATTATTATTTTTTATTTTGATTTACAAACATTTTAGATTTTTCGCCAAGATATCCTGAATGATGTCTTTTAGCATATTCTTCTACTTTAAAGTCAATTTTTCGCATCATTAATGTTACCAGTATATCACCTATAACAGTCATAACAGTAGTAGAAGTAGTAGGCGTCAGCCCTAATGGGCATACTTCTGGTGGATTTCCAGTGTATAAAGTCAGATCAGCTTTATGAGCTAATATACCATCTTTATTACCTGTAATCACTATTAAAGGAATATCATTATATAAATTTCTTGCTAAATCTACTAATTGCAAAATTTCAGTTGTTTTGCCAGAATTAGAAATTAATAATAAAACATCATTAGGTTGTATCACACCTAGATCACCATGTTGAGCATCTGCAGGATGCAAAAAAATAGATGGCGTACCTGTACTGCTAAAAGTAGTCGCTATATTCAAAGCTATCTGTCCAGCTTTGCCCATACCCGAAGTTACTAATTTGCCTTTTTTTAAATGAACACGATCATATATTAGATCTACAGTATCCAGATATTTATTATCTATTGGAATGTTTTTAATAGCTTCAGCTTCTTTTTGTATTATTTCTGGTATATAAAACTCTAGATTCATTTTTTTTGACAAAATTACATATTTAAATTAATTGTTTATAATTTTCATAAGTTTCATACACTAAATTAACAAAATAAACCGTTAGTCGTCCTTTGCAATAGCCGTTTTTTACCACTGGATCAGAATAATATATTTTTTGTGATTTATTCAATAGCCATTGTGCTACTTGCTCCCAACTATTAATTTGTCCATCATATTTTAGAGCTAAAGCAATAGCATCTAATATATGTCCAAGTCCTAAATTGTAAGAAGCTATCATAGCTCTATATAAATCTTTATCATTATCAAAATATATGCTTAATTGTTTTTTGTAATCATTTAAAATCCTATATGCAACTTTTATTTGTTGATCTATAGAGCTAGTAGGCGACATACCATATTCCTCTGCTGTCTGTGGCATTATCTGTATGATGCCAAAAGCACCTTTATACGAAACTGCATCTATATTAAAATTTGACTCATGATATATCAATGCTGCTACTAAACGCCAGTCAATATCATAAATTTTAGCATATTTTTGTAAGATATTATCATATTTTGTCAATTTTTTTGTTCTTTTAGAATGAGCTATTTGCTTATATGTAGTCTGTATATATATAGGTCTTTGATATTTATTAAGTAATGAAGCTAAAATACCTTTGTTTTTTAAGTCTATTAATGCAGCATTTACACTATCTCTTAATATTGGTTGATGACAACTAAATGCCCAGCCTACATCTAAGGATGGAAAAGGTAAATAATATGAGCTTGTATTTTTTAGTAAAGGTGTATTGACTATTAATATCTTTTCATCCATTATAGTAGCATCATATTTCTTTGCCATCACACTATCCAATATAGATTCAGGTTCTTCTATCAATTCTTTTATTTGAAAATTTAAATTTAAACTTTTTTTTAATTTATTTAAAAAATTGATAAATATCGATTTAGTAGGAACTGCTATTATTTTATTTTCTAATTTTTTAATATCTAACTTAGAAAAATCATTGATCTCTGTCGAGGGCTTTATAGAATCATATAGAACCAATACCATCTTAGTTTTATATAAAGGTATACTAAAGTCTATACAGGGATATCGCCCAGGTACAATGGTAATATCTGAAGTCAAAATATCGATACTATCGAAAGCTACCAAAGCAAGTGCTTCGCCTAGATCATTTATTACTATTTGGTTGATATTTATATTCCATCGTTTCTCTATATGATCGAGTAGCTCATATTGTAGCCCCATTACTCTACCATGATGTACAAAGAAATTCATACTATTATGCTCAACTATTACATTTATATAGCCTCTTTCTATTATATCTGGAAAGTCTAATTTTTGATATTTATGCTGATAATAAGGTTTTTTATTAGTAGGTAAAAATAATAATATTAATATGCACAAAAAAAAACACCCTAATAATATTAAATTTTTATATTTAATTAAGATCTTTTTCAAATTTATTAACCAATTATTTGTCGTCAATTGCTTATAATTTTAGACAAATTTATATAATAAATTATAAATTAAATATTTTAACATAAAACAGCTAAATAACTATTCACAAGGCATTATTCAAGTCTTTCAACTAAATTTAATTAATCACTTAAAATAATAATAACAGATAACCATTACTCGATTAACTATAAATTTTTTTTTGACATAGTGATCTTGCAAATAACCTGCCTTATTAATCAAACCTAAAATAAAGTGCAAGAAACAGTTTTTTTGAATATTTATATAAAATTAAATTCTTATTTTTCTTAATCTAAATATTTTTCTGTTTTAAATTATTAATTTTGTTTTTTAAAAAAATATAGTTCCATTTTTTTTTAAAAAAAGATTTAAAATTTTATTTATTTAAATATTTATATTTATGAATTCATTTTTTTAATATTAAGATTAAATGATAAAACGAAAAGGTAAACATAGCAATATCTGTCTAAAAGTATCAGATAAACTTATTTTATTTTTGAGTTTATCTACATATATTATTGTTTCATATATACTTATGAATACTTCGGCTATTATCTATAAATTTAGATTTATAAATTCTATAGCTATCTCAGCTTTTTTATTATTTGTCGTCATTACTATTTTTTCATTTATACTTATTTACGACAAAAAATATAAATATTCATTTAGCTATATAATAGCTATGTTACCCAGTTTTGCATTTTTTTTAATATTTATAAATTTTGATACCTTTTTTGAGAGTACTATTATTTCATATATTTGGTTTACTTTTCAATTATATTTACTTAAAAAAAATAATTTCTCTCTAAAAGAACTATATTTTTATGGTTTAATAATATTTTTATTGATATTTATTAATCCTGTTTTTATTTTCTTGCTCTTATCTGTATATATTACAATTTCATTTTTAGATATCCTAGACTTTAAAAAAATTATAACACCTTTTATTTCTGCACTGACATTAGCTATTATTATTCTCACAATCGATTATGCTTTTTTAGATTTTCAGATTTATCATTACTTTTTATCATCAAAACCCCAATTGTCATCAGCTAGTTTGTCTTTACCACTATTAGCATTTACAATTTTTTCACTTGTTACTTGCATAATGATTTATCCGTGGATGCAGAGACAATTAGTATACAAGAGAAGACAGATCTGGGTATCAATAGTTCAGATATTAATTTGCATAATAATAGCTTTTACATTACCTTTAGATAACTTCAAAATCGTACTTTTGATATATGTATGGCTTTTGACACTAAATATTCAAAAAATTTTAATAGCCGAAGATCTAACCTGGAGAAAAATAATTTATCAATTATTTGTTATTTTGATAAGTGAATTCTGGATTTTTTCGTGTGATTTTTTAAATTTATTTTAAAAAAAATAATTCAAATAAATGCAACAGACAATCTATTAATGTAAAAAATCACAATTATCAAAAAACATAAACGTATGGTGTTTGAGTCATTAGCATTTAGTTTTACACCGTTAAAAGCGAATCAACGTTTTTTTTTAATTAAAGATTTATAATTTTGCATCAATTAATAAATTGATATAGAATTTTATCAAAAAATATGGATTTATTTTATTTAGAAAATATTAGAGATAGAGTAGTAATAGAAGGTGAAACGTATAAGCATTTGAGAGCTCATCATATAAAAACTAGAGATAAAATATTTTTTACAAATGGTAAGGGACTTCTAGCTACGGGCAAAATAGTAGAATGTATGAAACAAAAAATAATAGTCGATGTACTAGAGGTGAAAACTATGCCTCCCCGTGATAATAAAGCAATACTATACACACCTATATTAAAACAGACAGAGAGATTAGACTGGCTGGTAGAAAAAACGGTAGAATTAGGAGTAAGTGAATTAATACCTATTATCACTGAGAGAACTATCAAAACAACTATCAAACTAACGAGATTGCAAAATATAATAAAATACTCATCATTACAATCTCTGAAATTTTATTTCCCTCATATTTGTGAGCCGATTTTTTTCGAAGAAGCTATCAAAAATAATATAAAAATGAAACGTACAATCTGCTATTGTGGTACAGAATTAGAGAAAACACAATTTTTTGATTTCTTACAACCTAAAGAAGACATAGGTATTTTTATTGGTCCAGAGGGCGATTTTACAATAGATGAAGTCAATAAGGCTATTTATAACGGTATCATACCAGTGTCATTAGGTAAACAAAGACTCAGAAGTGAAACTGCCGCTATTGTAAGTTTAACTATATTTGCAATAAAAAATAATTTATGAAAAAATTTCTAATAATATTATTACTATTAATATCAAATTTATCTTTTGCCCAAAGAAATGTTTATAGCATAAAAATAGCTTTATTAAAATATTCTGGCGGAGGTGATTGGTATGCTAACCCAACATCTTTGCCAAATCTTGCTGTTTTTTGTAATCAAAATATTAATACTAATATAGATCCTAATATACCGGAGATAGAACCAGGCTCACAAGAAATTTTTAATTATCCTTTTATACATATGACTGGCCATGGTAATGTGATTTTTTCGGATAATGAAGCAGCGAATATAAGAAAATACTTAGAAGCAGGTGGTTTTTTACATATCGATGATAATTATGGTATGGATCCTTTCATACGTCCGCAGATACAAAAAATCTTTCCTGATCTACCACTGCAGGAGTTACCCCCATCACACCCTATCTTTAGCCAAGTATATAATTTCTCTAATGGCTTGCCAAAAATTCATGAGCACGATAGTAAACCGCCCCAAGCATTTGGTATAATTCTAAATGGCAGGTTAGTTTTGCTATATACCTATGAATGCGATCTGGGAGATGGATGGGAAAGTGAAGAAGTGCATAATGATCCTCCAGAAATCAGACTAAAAGCATTACAAATGGGAGCTAACATAATACATTATGCATTTAATCAGTAATTTTTTATGCCAGCTGAGTTAAAGTAAATTCATCATTTATCTTCACAATATATCATAATATACGTAGTAGATTAGTTTATCATAAAAGTTTTAAAAATAAGTAAAACACCCAATATTACTATAATACACCCAATTATTCTATTAGCATATATTATGTATCTTGGCCTCAAATAATTTTTTAATTTATGAGCCGTCAGACTTTTGATAACATCCATAGAAAAAACAGTAAATAAGATACCTAGAAAAAAGAAAATATTATATAATAAAAATTGATCCTTAGGAGCAGTTTGCGAAACTATACCAGCTATACTAACCCAAAAAATCAATACAAAAGGATTAGCTATATTCAATAAAAATCCCTTGAAATATAACTTAATATATTCATTTTTACTACGAATATCTTTTACTTTAGGATTTCTTTTCTTAAGTATTTCTGGTTTAGAAAAGATCATAACTACACCATATATTATAAGCACAATACTTGCTATTACCCCAAAAACATCTTTCAGTAATCCTTCGATGGCCGTTATACCTAATAATGATAAGCAAATAAATACTGCATCGCTACTAGAAACTCCTATCGATGTAACTATAGCTTTTTTAAATCCTTTTTCTAAAGCTGTCTGTATTACCAAGAAAAAAGCTGGACCAAAACTAAATGCCAATATTAAACCTACTGGTATTCCTTTCAAAAAAGCATTCACTATCATACATTCTTCTATTGCTTATCAGATTATTAATTAAGATTTTGCAAAATTAAAAATATATCTATAATAATTATAAAAAAATTGTTATAAAAATCATAAAATATTACCGAACAATTATATTTTTATGATTACTTTCTAATATTTTAAAATTAAATAATATTTTTTTACTTCATAATTATTTTTATTAATCATTTAATAATTTTTTTATTTCAAAAAAAAATTCTTTATTTTGCAATAAAATTATAATAAGTGGAACCTGTCATTATTGCATTTGTTGTATTATCACTTATGGCTGCTATTTTTGCAGTTATTATTTATTTTGTTGATAAACAATTTCACGTAGAAGAGGATCCCCGAATAGATTTAATAGCAGAGAAATTGCCTGGTGCTAATTGTGGCGGTTGTGGTTATGCGGGGTGTAGAAATTTTGCAGAAGCTATAGTTAAAAACAATTCGCTCGATGGTCTTTTTTGTGCACCTGGTGGTAATAAAGTAATGAGCGAAATAGCAGAATTAATGAATTTAACTGCTGAAGAGAAAAAGCCTCAGGTAGCTGTCATTCGTTGTCAAGGTTCTTTTGAAAATTGTCCTCCTAAACACGATTATAACGGAATAAAAAACTGTGGTTTTGCTAATTTTCTCTTCGCAGGCAAAGGTGGCTGTGCTTATGGATGTCTCGGACTTGGAGATTGCGTTGAAGCATGTAAATTTGATGCTTTGTACATGGATCCTATTACAGGTTTACCAGTTGTAATAGAAGATAATTGTACTGCTTGTGGTAATTGTGTAAAAGCTTGCCCTAGAAATATTATCGAGCTTAGAAATAAAGGACCTAAAAATCGTAGAATTTATGTAGCTTGCATGAATAAAGAAAAAGGTGTTTATGCTAAAGCAAACTGCTTGGTAGCTTGTATAGGATGCAATGCTTGTGCTAAAGAATGTAAATTTGATGCTATAAAAATTGAAAATTTCTTAGCTTATATAGATTATAAAAAATGTACTCTGTGTCGTAAATGTGTTGCTGTCTGTCCTACTAATTGCATTTTAGAAGTTAATTTTTTACCTAAAAAACAGGAAAACGCCAATATTGCAAATGATTCATCAAAAAATATAGTAAATAATTAAATCATGTTAAAAACATTTCCCAAAGGAGGCGTACACCCAGATGATTGCAAGCTAACTGCTAAATCTCCTATTTTTGTAGCTACTCTACCAGATAAAGTTTATATAATGCTAAATCAGAGTGCCGGAGCCCCTGCAGTACCTATAGTAAAAAAAGGTGATAAAGTGAAAACTGGACAATTGATAGCTAAAGGTGAAGCTTTTATCTCTTCTAATGTTCATTCTCCTGTAACTGGTACGATAGATAAAATAGATCCGATATTAGATGCTACTGGTTATAAACACCAAGCTATTATTATTAATGTAGAAGGTGAAGATACCTGGGAAGAAGGCATAGATATTACTAATAACCTGATAAAGGAGATAAAAGCAACTCCACAAGAAATCATCGAAAAAATCAAAAATGCTGGTATTGTAGGCTTGGGTGGAGCGGCCTTTCCTACTCATGTCAAACTCACCATTCCGCAAGGCAAAGTAGCAGAATATCTATTAATAAATGGTGCAGAATGTGAACCATATCTTACTTGTGATCATCGACTCATGCTCGAAAAACCTGAAGAAATCTTAGTAGGTACTTCTATTATTATGAAAGCTTTAGGAGTACATAGAGCTTTCATAGGTATTGAAAATAATAAACTAGATGCTATAGAGTTATTAACTAAATTAGCAAAAGATTATAATGGCATAGAAGTAGTTACTTTGAAAAAGAAATATCCACAAGGTGCTGAGAAGCAATTAATAAAAGCTATAACAGGTAGAGAAGTTCCATCCGGTAAATTACCAATAGAGGTTGGTTGTGTAGTTCAAAATGTAGGCACTGCAAAAGCTATCTATGATGCTGTACAAAAAAATATGCCTTTGATAGAGCGTGTGGTTACTGTTACCGGACCTAATGTATCAAAACCATCTAATTTTTTATCCCGAATAGGTATACCTTTGAAGCATTTGATAGAATTAGCAGGTGGTTTACCCGAAGATACAGCTAAATTGATTAGTGGTGGACCAATGATGGGCAAAACACTATCAAATACAGACATACCATTGACTAAAGCAATGGGAGGTATTTTACTGTTTCCATACAATTTTTCAAAAAGATTAGATCCTTATCCTTGCATTAGATGTGGTAGATGTGTCCATGCTTGCCCTATGGGTTTAGAACCTTTTTATTTAGAAAAACTAGTCATAAAAGAAAGATGGGAAGACGCAGAGAAACATTGGATAATAGATTGCATGGAATGCGGCTCTTGCCAATATATATGTCCTGCTAAAAGACCTTTATTAGATTATATTAGATTAGGCAAAAACAAAGTGAGTGCAATAATAAGATCTCGAAAAAATTAATACAAATATGGATAAGAAATTTATAATCTCTGGCTCGCCTCATATATATGCTAAAGATAATGTACAGCGTATTATGCTAGATGTAGTGATAGCTCTAATACCCGCTACACTTGGCGCATTTTATTTTTTTGGATTAGGTGCTGTCAGAGTATTTTTTGTATCGGTAGTTACTTGTTTAATTTTCGAATATTTAATTCAAAAATTTTTATTAAAGCAAAAGCCAACTATCAATGATCTCTCTGCTATAGTTACAGGTATGCTTTTAGCTTTTAATGTGCCTAGTAATCTACCTACTTGGGTAGTAATCATTGGTTCGCTAATAGCTATTGGTATAGGAAAAATGGTCTTTGGTGGTTTAGGACAAAATTTATTCAATCCTGCTCTTGTAGCTCGAGTATTTCTTTTAATTTCATTTCCTGTATATATGACTTCATGGCCTAAGCCTATTGCATCAGCAGGTCAATTGTCAGATGTAGTTACTGGACCTACACCATTAGGAATATTAAAAGAAAGTGGTTCTATATCAGCAGCTAGTCAAACTGGCGAATTGCCATCATATGTAGATATGATGCTTGGCAATATGGGAGGAAGTATGGGAGAAGTTTCGGCTATATTATTATTGATTGGTGCTATTTATTTATTGTATCGCAAAGTTATTACCTTGCATATTCCACTATCCTATATTTTGACCGTGATAATATTCACTGGAATATTTTGGTTGATAGACCCTACTAAATACGCAGATCCATTATTTCATTTATTAACAGGTGGATTGATTTTGGGAGCTTTTTTTATGGCTACAGATATGGTCACATCACCTACATCGTATAGAGGACAAATAATTTTTGGCATAGGATGTGGAGTATTAACGGCATTGATAAGGCTCTTTGGTGCCTACCCAGAGGGCGTATCATTTTCTATTTTGATTATGAATGCCTTTGTACCACTTATAGATAGAATATCATATAAACATTTCGGGGAGGTAAAAGCATGAGTAAAAGAGAATCAAGTTTATCAAATTTAGCACTTACACTTTTTATCATTGCAGCTGTAGCTGCTATAATGTTGGCTTTGATTAATTTAATTACTACAGGCCCCATACAAAAAGCTCAACAACAAAAAGAAAAAGATGCACTAAGAGAAGTATTACCGTCTTTTTCTGATTTAAAAACTTTTTATATCCCAAACATCGATGGCGAAGATTCACTTAAAGTTTTTGAAGCATCATACAATGGTCAAATAGTAGGCTATGCAGTCAGTACATATACGATGCAAGGGTTTAATGGTAAAATAGAGTTAATGGTGGGTTTCGATACCACCCTTACTATTATCAATACACAGGTTTTGAGTCATGCTGAAACTCCTGGTTTAGGCGAAAAAATTACTCAATCTGATTTTAAAGATCAATTCAGAGGTAAAAATCCAGAAAAATTTAAGTTATCAGTAAAAAAAGATAATGGGGATGTAGATGCTATCACCGCCTCTACTATCTCATCTCGAGCTTTTTGTGATGCTGTAGATAGAGCATATAGATCATTGAAAGCGTGGAAAGGAGGAGAATAAAATTATGAATCAGTGGCAAAATTTTTCAAAAGGAATATTAAAAGAAAATCCAGTATTAGTATTAGTTTTGGGTATGTGTCCTACCTTAGCCGTTACTTCTTCTGCAATAAATGGATTAGCAATGGGCTTAGCTTTTACTTTTGTTTTAACATTAAGTAATGTAATAATTTCATCTATTCGTAAAATTGTTCCTAAAATCATTCGCATTCCTGTTTTTATAGTTATAATAGCTACTTTTGTAACTATTATAGATATGGTGATGCATGCTTTTGTACCTGATTTATATAAAGCTTTAGGCATCTTTATACCATTAATAGTTGTTAATTGTATCGTATTGGGTAGAGCCGAAGCCTTTGCTTCTAAAAACAATGTCTTATCATCATTAATAGATGGCTTGGGGATGGGAGTGGGATTTACATTGATTCTAACAGTTTTAGGTATGATAAGAGAAATCCTCGGTGCAGGCAGTATATTTGGATACAAATTTATAGCTCCTACATCTGATGGTATTTTAGTTTTTATTTTAGCACCTGGCGCTTTTTTAACATTAGGAATATTAATGGCATTGAATAATTTATATAAAAATAAAATGTCTAATAAACCAAAAAATAATTAGTAATGGAATATTTAATTATTATAATATCAGCAATTTTTGTATCTAATGTTGTATTAACACAATTTTTAGGTATTTGCCCATTTTTAGGTGTATCACAAAAAATGAGTACAGCTGTCGGTATGGGGGCAGCAGTAGTATTTGTCCTTACATTAGCTACCTTAGTTACTTACTTAGTTTATTATGGCATATTAGCTCCTTTGCATTTAGAATATTTGCAAACTATTGCTTTTATTTTAGTGATAGCATCTTTAGTGCAAATGGTAGAAATTATTATTAAAAAAATTTCTCAACCATTATACCAAGCTCTCGGCATCTATTTGCCTCTGATTACTACTAATTGTGCTGTATTAGGTGTAGCTTTATTAGTAATTACAAAAAATTATAATCTTGGAGAATCGATAGTCTACGCTATATCTATTGGTATTGGTTTTGGCTTAGCATTAATAATAATGGCTGGTCTAAGGGAGAGATTAGAATTTTCGAATATTCCAAAAGCATTTCAAGGTGTTCCTATAGCCTTGATACTTGCTGGTATCTTGTCTTTAGCATTTATGGGATTTACTGGAATTATTTAAAAATAATTAATAAATAACATAAGAATAATAAATTCTAAATAGTTCGGCTTTATTCTCTGAAGATTTTAAATACTAAATATTTTAATTAAAATATAATTAAAATTTAAAATACAATTTTCTTTTTTTATCTTTGCAAAAAAATGTCTATTAAAACAATAAATTCAGTATTAATTTCTGTTTATAATAAGGACGTTCTCCTACCCTATCTAAATATCTTGAAAAATTACAAAGGTAAAATAATAAGTACTGGTGGTACTAGTAAATTTCTCAATGAAAATGGAATAAATGTAATAGAAATTGACAATTTGACTAATTATCCAGCCCTCTTAGATGGACGAGTTAAAACCCTACATCCAGTTATTATAGGAGGCATATTACTCAGAAGAGATAATGAAAATGATAAAAAAGAAGCCAAAAAGTATAATTTAGAAGAAATAGATGCAGTTTTAGTGGATCTTTATCCTTTTGCAGAAACCATAAAAACAAGTATAGATGAATCTGAAATAATAGAAAAGATAGATATTGGTGGTATCACACTCATACGTGCTGCGGCAAAGAATTTCAAAGATGTGCTTGTAGCAGCTGATAGCAGAGACTATCCTCATTTCTTTGAGTGTATAAAAAATGGATATAGTGAAGAGCATGACAGGCGTCATTTAGCTAAGAATTCTTTTGCTATCGTAACGATGTATGATGCTACAATATTTCAATGGTTTTCACAACCTTATTTAGCACAAGAAAGCAAAATCATTAGTAAAAATTTGGTAACTCCTCTTAGATATGGCGAGAATCCACATCAACAGGCTTTTTTTCTACATGATGAGAGCATGAGATACGAAAAACATCACGGCAAAGAATTGTCCTATAATAATTTTTTAGATATAGATAGTGCATGGTTACTAGTAAATGAGCTAAATCAACCATCTTGTGTAGTAGTGAAACATACTAACCCCTGCGGTGTAGCCATAGGCAAAAGTCCAATAGATGCTTTCGATAGAGCTCTCGCTGGGGATCCTGTTTCTGCTTATGGTGGTATTTTTGCTTTCAATACTCCCATAGATGATGCCACAATAGAAAAATTAAATAGTTTATTTTTTGAAGTGCTTATAGTACCTCATTTTACAAAAGGTCAAATAGAGAAATTATCAATCAAAAAAAATAGAATTTTACTTTCTATCTCTGAAACTAAGCCTAATAATTGGCAATGGCGAAGCGTCTTAGGTGGTAGTTTAGTACAGCAAAGAGATGATTACATCCCAGATTCATCTAAGTGGGAATGGATAGTGAAAAATGAAAAATTGAATAATAAATTAATAGATGACATGAAATTAGGAGTATCTATTGTCAAGTACTTAAAATCAAACGCTATTACTATAGTCAAAGATAATCAGTTACTAGGTATGGGATGTGGTCAACCAAGTAGAGTAGATTCTACTAGGATAGCAATAGAAAAAGCAAAAACATTTGGTCATGATCTCACTGGAGCTATATTGGCTAGTGATGGTTTTTTTCCCTTCACAGATAGTATAGATTTAGCTTATCAAAATGGTATAGTCGCTGTAGTAGAACCAGGTGGATCTATACATGACAAAAATATTATATCTTTTTGTCAAGAAAATGATATAATTTTGTCATTCACAAAAATAAGGAATTTTAAACATTAAAAAATAAAGGAATAAGATGGCTTTATTTAATTTTTTAACAAAAGAAATAGCGGTAGACTTAGGTACAGCTAACACAATAATATTATATAATGATAAAGTAGTAGTAAATGAGCCTTCTATAGTAGCGATAGATAATATTACAAATACAGTGATTGCAGTTGGCAAAAAAGCTATGATGATGCATGGCAAAACACATGAACATATAAAGACTATAATCCCTTTGAGAGATGGCGTTATAGCTGATTTCTATGCTGCTGAGATTATGATAAGAGAATTTATAAAAATGATACCTTGGAAAAATACAATAATAAACTATAGCTATCGAATGGTAATAGGTATACCAAGTGGTATCACAGAGGTAGAGATGCGTGCTGTACACGATTCTGCTGAACAAGCTGGCGCTAAAGAAGTAAAACTAATTCATGAACCTATGGCTGCTGCACTAGGTATAGGAATAGATGTATTAGATAATTATGGCAATATGATTGTAGACATAGGAGGCGGCACTACTGAAGTGGCAGTAATAGCTTTAGGAGGCATTGTAAGTAATAAAAGTATTAGAATTGGTGGTAATGAATTAAATGAAGATATCCAAGATTATATGAGACGTGCTCACAATCTAAGTATCGGTGAAAGAACAGCAGAACGTATAAAAATCGAAGTAGGTGCCGCTATTCCAAATATTGAAAATCCACCAGAGCCTATGGAAGTAAATGGCAGAGATATTATCACAGGTATTCCTCGCTCAGTGCATGTAAATCACGAAGAGATAGCTCATGCTATCGATAAAACTATTTCTAAAATCGAAAATACAGTAATTAATGCTTTAGAATATACACCTCCAGAATTATCTGCCGACATTTTGCAAAACGGCATTTACCTAACAGGTGGTGGTGCCCTTTTACGTGGTTTAGATAAAAGATTATCTACCCGCATCAAACTAAAAGTAAAGGCTGGCGATGATCCTTTATTAGCAGTAGCTCGCGGTGCTAGTGTAGCTCTTAAAAATTTTAATAAATTTCCCTTTCTAATTTAGTACATGTGGAACTGGCTCAAATTATTTAAAAAATATAATTTTTTTATTGTATTTTTAATATTATCTATTTTTTCTTTATGGCTATATATTTATAATTCTGAAATTCACAAAGGATATTTTTTTCAAATATCTTCATTTATTACCAATCCTATTAATAGCTTTTCAAAAGATTTATCTCATTATATGCATCTAAAAAAAGAAAATGAAGCATTATTTTATGAAAATATTAATTTGTATAATAAAAATAATCAATATGTAAATATTCGATGTATATCTGATAATCAAGTTGATTATTTAATTTCAGATACATCAAAACAATTATATCAATTTTTACCTGCACGATTGATATCAATGACTTTGCATGAATCTAAAAATTATGCTGTTATAGACAAAGGCAAAAGGGATGGAATAAAAGAAAATAGCGGAGTTTTTACTCCTAAAGGCATATTAGGTGTAATAACTTGGGTATCCGAACGATATTCTTTAGTCAAAACATATATGCATCCAGATGTTAAAATTTCTGCTGCTATTAAAAATAATTATGTCGGCATCGCTCAATGGGATATGCATACGCCCAATAATGGAGAAATAATAAATGTACCTTTTACAGTAAAAATTAATATAAACGATACTATTTATACAAGTCATTATTCTACTTTGTTTCCGCCTGGTATACCTATCGGCATTATAACAGCAAAAACCTCTGATAATATTTACCAAACTAAACGCTACAAATTTAGATATTTAGAAGATTTAATAAGTGTCTATTACACTTATACTGTAGTTTGCTTAGATAGTGATGAAATAAATATATTATATCAAAATAAATAAATAAATGTCTACCTTCAAAAAAACATTATTTGCTTTTCTGATTTTTTTTATTCAAATACTAATATTAGATCATTTACCATTATCGTGGGGTATACAGATTAATTTGTTTATATATATTTTTTTATGCCTTATACCATTTAATTACAATAAAACACTATTACTATTAATCGGTTTTGCTATAGGTATGCTTAGAGATTTATTTACATTTACTTATGGATTATATGCTTTTGCATCTACATTATTAATGTTTTTACAATATTACTATTTTAGATTACCACAATTTAATAAGTATCGAAAAGCAGATAAGCTACTTTATGCTAATTCAGATCTTCTAGGCTGGCCAGGTTTTCTACTCTATATTACGATTTTTACAATAATATTTTCATTTACTACTGCTATTATTGAGTACTTCACTACTTGGATGTATCTAAGATTATTATTTATTATCAAAGAAATATTCTTTTCAATTTTATTTATTTGTATAGCCGAACTTATACGTTCATTATTATTTCATAAAGAAGCTATTGGTAGAGCTAGCGAATAATATACTCTAGTATCAAATAATTTAATCATATAAATAAACTTTTATTTATTATTTATATGCTAATAATTTCATTTGTTCATTTCAGAATAATCTCCAATGTTTAACTCATCATAACTATCATTATAATCTACATATTTACCTATCATAGAATTATCAATATTAACATTAGATAATTTAACATTATTTTGAATAATAGAATTAGTAATGATAGAATGTGAGATTATACAATCTTTGCCAATACTAACAAAAGGTCCTACTATAGAGTTTTCTAAGATCACATCTTCTTCTATGTAACAAGGTGGTACTATGATAGCGTTTTTGCATTTAACGCTTTCATTTACTTTACTTTCATCAGGATAACGTTCCAAAATTCTTTTATGAGCTATTAAAGTTGCATTTTTGTTACCACAATCCAACCATTCATCTACGTTTTGAGCTTTTATCTTGTATCCATTTTCTATCATATATTGTAGTGCATCTGTTAATTGGTATTCACCATTAACTTTTTGATCATTTTCTATTAATTTAAATAAAGATTTTTTTAATATTTCAGCATTTCTAAAATAATATAACCCAATAATAGCTTTATTGCTAATAAAATTAGTAGGTTTCTCAAAAAATTCAGTTACACAACCATCATCATCAAGTTTTACTACTCCATAGTCCTTAGGATTAGGAACTTCACAAGTCCATATAATGCCATCTGCATCTATATTTTTTAAATTAAATTGAGAGAAAAATAAAGTATCAGCAAAGGCAACTATGACTTCTCCTTTAAGTGATGGCTCGGCTGCTAAAACTGCATGAGCTGTCCCCAGTGGGCTACTCTGACGATAAATAGAAGTTTTAATATTAAATTTGTTACCTAAATCTGCTACCCGTTGCTGTATCTCTTCGGAGAAGTCGCCAATAACAAAGGCAATTTCATCAATTTCTCTATCTAATGATTCAATTAAAATGTTTATTATTCGCTCTACTATTGGTTTACCTGCTAATGGAATCAAAGGTTTAGGTATAGTGAGAGTATGTGGTCTCATTCTTTTACCTATACCAGCCATTGGAATTATAATTTTCATAGATTCAAATATTTTAAGATTAATTATTTACCAGTGTGCCCAAAGCCCCCTCCACCTCTTTCACTATCACTTATTTCATCTACTTCTCTCCATAATGCTCTTTCGATTTTTTGAATAACCATTTGTGCTATCCTATCACCATCATGAATTGTAAAATTTTGATCACTTAGATTAATTAGTATTACTTTTACTTCGCCTCTATAATCTGCATCTATTGTGCCAGGAGTATTTAATACTGTTATACCATTTTTAATTGCTAAACCTGAGCGCGGACGTATCTGAGCTTCATAACCAGGTGGTAATTCTATATATAATCCTGTCGATATTAAAGCACGCTCCATAGGCTTCATTACAAATTCATTGTCTATATAAGCATATATATCCATACCAGAACTAAACAGTGTAGCATAATCTGGCAATGGATGATGTGAAATATTTTTGACATTAATTTGTATCATATAATTTCATTTTATATTTGCAAAAATAGGATAATTTTTTTAAAAGAAACAATATAAATATTTTTTTACATTTTTTCTAAATAAAAATCAAATAATCTAACTAACAATGTACTACTTTCTAAACTCTATAGTATCTTCCCCTTTTTTTACCCCATACCTTGTCTGTTGCGCTTATTTGTGAGTAGGATTTATTTTTAATAAGTATCATTATAATAATGAATTATTTTATTATCCTCAAGATCAAAAATGTCAAATGATTTATATTCATCAATAATTGGGGCTTTTTTACCATTACCAAAAATATTGCTACCTATTATCACTCTTGCCTCATCCCATAGATTACGTTTAATAAAATTATCTAAAGTAGAAGCACCACCTTCAACTAAAATAGATATTATGTTTTTTTCTAAACAGTAAGCAAATAGTGAACCTAAAAAATCATTTTCTATTTTTACTAGATCTATATTTGAAGGGTATTGTTTAATTAAATTTTTATAAAAAATTGTAGTTTCAGCTTGATCATTAAAAATATTAGAATTAATTGGCAAATTACTTGAATTAGTAACTACTAATCTAATAGGATTGTGTCCATACCAATGTCTAGAAGTCAATTGAGGATTGTCACATCTAATTGTTTCAGCACCAACAAGTATTGCCATTTCCTCTGTACGCCACTTATGTACTAATTGCAAGCTAGCGTCATTACTAATCCATTTAATACATTGTTGATTTTTTTGAGCAATGAAGCCATCTAGTGTTTGTGCCCATTTAAGTATAATATAGGGGCGATTTTTCTGATAAAAAGTATAAAAACGCCTATTCAAATGTCTATGTTCATTTTTACATAAGCCAACATCAACTTTGATACCAGCTTTTTCTAAAATTTCTTTGCCTTTATTATTTACTAATGGATTAGGGTCTATATCTGCTATTACTAATCTAAGAGGTTGTACATCTATGATAGATTGCGAACAAGGTGGAGTTTTACCATAATGTGAGCAAGGTTCTAAATTTATATATATAGTGCTATTTTTTATTTGTGATTTATCTTTTACATTATTTATTGCTTCAATTTCTGCGTGTGGTTTACCAAATGCATGGTGAAATCCTTCTCCAATGATATGATTATCCTTTACGATAACGCAACCTACTAAAGGATTTGACCTAACATAACCAAGTCCTTCTTTTGCAAGATTTAAACAGCGACGCATATATATTAAATCATTCTCACACATATATTTCAAAATTATTTTATTAGTAATCAAAGGTATTGTTTTAAATTAATATTTCATAGGACTCTTAGATATTTTTTTAGTCATAATATCTAAAATAATATTATCAGTATTTTTCATTCCTATATTGCCAATAGCAGCTAAATTATTAATAGTTTTATCTATGTCATCATCAATGATACCTTCGTTAGATAAGACCACTTTGTTATCTATTGCCATTAATGAAGATAATAAAGCAGTATATATACTGGTAGCTATTTTTAGAGAGCAACTTGGTTTAGCTCCATCACAAATTAGGCCAGTGATACTGGCAATCATATTTTTAGCAGCATGAGATATTTGTAATTTATTACCATTCATTAAATAAGTAATAGCACAACTAGAACCAGTAGAAGCTACAACACAACCACAAAGTGGAGAAAGTTTACCTATTTTTTGCTTAATATATATTACTGTCAAATTACTTAATATTAAAGCACGTATTAGCTTTTTTTTATCACAATTTGTTTCTTCAGCAAAAATCAAAACAGGTATAGTAGCTGCTATACCTTGATTACCACTACCAGCAGTACTCATCACAGGAACCATAGCTCCATCCATACGTAAATCACAAGCACCAGCTGTAGCGGCTATTATTCGGTTCAAAATATTATCTCCTAAAATTGACTTTGCCTTTTCACTTGTTAAAATTTTTGAAATTTGATGCCCATAATTTCCAATAAAAGACTGTATGGATGCTAATTTATTCATATCTGCGGCTTCTAAAATAAATTCTAATTCTTCTATGGGTGTCTCTATAGCATATTCATATATTTTATTAAATGTCAATTGGACAACATTATCATTTTTGTCATTAGATTCATAGCTTTGATTTAATAATATTTTATTGTTTTTTTCTATGTAAGTAAAATTATCATGAGCTCCTTCTATAATAACAACAGATTTTTCACTATCAACATAACAATGTGTTTCTATGTATAAGTTATTAGGACAATTTTCTTTTAAATAAATATTTATTCTATTTTCAGAAATATATTTTTTGCCTTTTTCTACATCCCGAGGCTGTACATCTTTTAATAATTGTAATTTATTTTCTGATTTGCCAATTAAAGCTCCTAATGCAATAGCAATAGGTAATCCTACCATACCTGTTCCAGGTATTCCAACACCCATAGCATTTTTAATAATATTTTTACTCAATAAAACATCTATTTTTTCTGGGATGCTTCCTATTATTTCTTTTGCTTTAGCTACACAAAGAGCCACAGCTATAGGTTCTGTACACCCAATAGCAGGCGTTATCTCACTTTGTATTAAATTTTTTATTTCTTTTCTCTCTTCTGAACTTAACATAATATAAATTTATATTGCAAAAATAAAAAGTAAAAACAAATTTACTAAACTTTATTTTTTTGTTTATTCTAAACTCATACAATAATAAAGAATTTTATCATATGCATTTATCTAGTATTTTTAACAGATGAAATACTTTTACGTTAAACAAATGATAAAAATAAATTATAAAAAAATAAAAAAATTCTCAATAATTATTAATTTGGTGCATCTGGATTCTAAAAAAAATTCTTTTATATTATAAACTTTAAAAACATAAATTCAAATTTCACTAAATTCATTAAATTGTTAATTTAAAACATTAATTATCTTATTTCTTATTATAGATTAGTATAGATGCGTTTTTGGTATAGAAGTGTGGTTAAGGGGAGTGGATAATTAATAAATGTTTAAGTTTAGATATGTTATATTTACTAACTCTCTATACCGATACCATGCCCACCTGTCCGAGGATGCAAGATTGAGCATTCGCCCAGTATTGCTTACAGTCTTGCCTGTGAGGTATTTACCCATCACTACATACCACATAATGTAGTTTTGCAGGTATTTAGTAGCTACGCCCCTAAATTTGAAATATATCCAATTAGTGAATTCACTAGCCTTTTTCTTGACGGTACTTAGGCTATATATACCTCGCTTTTGCCTATTGCTAGTTACTATTTCTTTGTGCTTGATTACATTCCTTCTAACCTTTTTGAATGCTTTTTTATTACTGCTACACATGACTCCATCCTTTGACATCTTAGCCTTCAGAAATTGCTCTATTTGTTCTGAACTTAGCTTTTTGCCATCAAATTTTTTGAATAATAAATTGCCAGCTCTGTCTGTAGCAGCCAATACGGCTACTTTCTTTGGCTTTTGCTTCCTAGCTCGCTTCAGCTCTTCGGCATTTTTGTATACTCTGCCTTTTTCGGAATAATCCATCAATAGTTCATCCATCTCTACTACACCGAAAAAATTGATATTATCTTCGAAACTTTGTAGAGCTGCTAATATCTTGTGTCGCCAAGCAAAGCTTGTTGGTAGGCTGATGCCCACCTCTTTAGCACAAGTTCTGAGACTTTTGCCTGCTACCATACATCTGATGTAATCAAGCATTTTTTCTTTCTTTTGCAACCTGTAAACAAAAGTACCAGTGGTAACTCTAAATTGTCTGCCGCAGTCTTTGCAGCGATAGTTTTGCATCCCATTTTGTAAACCATTTTTAATAATGTGATTGCTTCGACAGTCTGGGCATAGTGGTGGGGCACTGAGTATTTTTAGACCTTGATAATCGACTACATCGGCTTCTAATTTTTTCATTAATGAATACAGGTTGTCTAAGAATTCTTTATTCTCTTCCTTACTCATAGCAAGATATTTACTGGTGTTTTCTACAATTTTTTTCATGAATTAAAATTTTTATAAAAATATAAAAATTATTTAACATATAAACTTGAAAAACTTAAACATTATGTAAATTTTATAGAAAATTATAATTTCACATCCATCCTTATTGTTTGACAACAAAGATAATGCTATAACATTAATAATTAATTATCTACCTAAAAAAATTAAATCTTTATTTGATAGGATAAACTTTGGGATAATTATATTTAAATTCATACTTTTCTATATGACCTAAAATATGATAAAGAAAATCAAAGTATGATTCAGCCATTTGAAATTCTAAAGGATTGTAATAATCAAGAGGTAGTGGTAGATTATCTACATCCCCCATTTCTATAGCTGTAGTATTATATTCTTCAACGTATGGATAGCTGACGATTTTTTTCATAACAGGCATTTTGCCAAAATCTTCCCTTAATAAAAGATCTAACATTTTATCTGCTAGAGCTACTGTTAGTTTTCGATCATATTCATAACATTTACCACTTCTCGCATAATAACCAATTATTTGAGCTCGTGCATCTATTTTTAATTTTTTACTTATTTCGCTAGCTATCACTCCACTAATACCGCCTAAGCGAGGATGTCCATATTCATCCGTTTCAGTGCTTGCATATACTACTTCCACCTGATCTTTTTGATCATTGTACCAGCGAGTTCCTTCAGAAACAGCAATTATCAAATAATTATCCTTTTGATATTTCTTTTTTATACATTCGAAAAACTCTTCTTTTCGTTCTTTAGTGATTTCATATTCAGGGATCAGAACCATATCAGCAAAGCCGTAAGATGCTGCAGCAGTGAGCCAACCTGCATTTCGTCCCATCACTTCTAATACCATCACTCTATTATGTGATGCAGCAGTGGTTCTTATTTTTTGAGTAAATTCTACTACAGAATTTGCAGCTGATGGAAATCCAGGGCATAAGCATACTTCTATTTCTTTACCTTTATAATTATGAATTGTTTGTGTATGCAAATCATTATCTATAGTTTTAGGAAAACCTATAACTGGTATTTTTTCTTGTTCCCACAATTTTTTAGCTGCACCATTAGTATCATCTCCTCCTATGGTAACTAAAATATCAATACTATAGCGATCCAAATTTTTCAAAACTTGATCTACACGACTTTCAGGATTTTTTTTCGAAGGAAAAGGATTAGTACGACTAGACTTTAGAGCAGAACCACCACATTTACCATCAAAAGGTTGATTTGTTAAATCTACTATATCTCCATCGCCTAATAATCCCTTCCATCCTTTTCTAATGCCATAAATCTTTGCACCTAAGATAGCTACATGATTGCGTATTTGCTCTATCGACGAATTAACCGCTGGGGTATCTCCACCGCCAGTCAGTATCCCTACAGTTTTTCCTTCTAACAATTTTTTCTCTCTCATAATTCTTTATTTTTTAAATATGAAATTATATTATTTTTTGAAATTTTCACTTGCTCTCCACTATACATATCTTTAATAGATACTTCATCATTTGCTATTTCATCTTCGCCTATTATTATAACATATTTGAATTTTAATTCATTTGCATAATTAAATTGTTTTTTTAGTTTTACTTCGTCAGGATATATATCTGCTATGAAACCAGCTTTATGCAAATCTAATAATATTGGTAAGGAATATTTAAGATAATTTTCTCCAAAGTTTACAATTAATATTTTATCTTCTCTAGTAATAAAATCAGGAAAACGATTTAATTTTTCTAATATATCATAAATGCGTTCAGCACCAAAAGATATACCCACACCAGATAATCCCTGTAATCCGAAAAGGGCTGTTAAATCGTCATATCTACCTCCACCACATATACTTCCAATAGACATTTCATTACTGATAATTTCAAAAATAGTTCCAGTATAATAATTTAAGCCTCTCGCCAATGTAATATCAAAAATAAGATTATTATTTAAATTGATAAAATCTAAATTTCGCATTATAAATGATATCTCATCTAAACCCGCCAGCCCAACTTCGCTATCGCCAAGGATTTTATTCAAATATATTTCCACTTCACTCCAATCTTTGTTCGTAGATGAAAAATTAATTAAATTTTTTAATTTTGTTATATTGTTATCTGACCAACCTGCTTCTTTAAAAGACGATAATACATCCTCTAAACCTATTTTGTCAAGTTTGTCTAAGGTAATTGTGAATGGAATAAATCCTTCTGCATCTACACATAACCATTGAGCTATACCTTGTAAAATTTTTCTATTATTTATTTTGGTAGTGGTAGACAAGTTGAGTTGTGTAAACACCTCATCTGCTAGAGTTACTAATTCTATCTCAGCTAATAATGAATCTGTACCAATGATATCTATATCACATTGATAAAATTCGCGGTAACGTCCTTTTTGGGGGCGGTCTGCTCGCCATACCGGTTGAATTTGATATCTTTTAAATGGGAAATTTATTTCATTTCTATGCATTACTACATATCTAGCTAAGGGTACAGTGAGATCGTATCTCAATCCTTTATCACTAAGATATTCTATCCATGAGTTTATATCTTTGGTTTTCCATAAATGATCGGGCAGATTATTTAAAAAATCACCAGAATTCAAAATTTTATATATCAGTCTATCTCCTTCGTCTCCATATTTACCAAGTAGAGTGCTCAAATTTTCCATTGCAGGTGTTTCGATAGGTAAAAAATTATGCAATTCAAATATTTTTTTTAAAATATCAATAATATAATTGCGTTTTTTCACTTGATCCGGTCCAAAATCACGAGTGCCACTTGGAATTGATGGTTTGATTATAGACATTTTTTTATGCAAAGTTAAAAAAATAATATACAATTAATAAATAAAAAAATTTAGATAGCTACAGCTAAGGTTATTAAAAAGTTTAAATTATAACCTAAAAATTATAAGCAATTTAAATATATAATGTATCTTAATCTAATAATATATTTAGATAATTATTATATCGTTGAGTACTTATATCTCCATTTTTTACTGCAGCTATTACAGCACAATCAGGCTCATTGATATGGGTGCAATTATTGTACTTGCAATTTTTTATGTAAGGTATAAATTCTCTAAACCAGTAACCGAGTTCCCATTTTTGGAAATTTGGTAATCCTAATTCTTTAATTCCAGGTGTATCAATAATAGCTCCCCCAGATCTCAAAAAATGCATTTCAGCAAAAGTAGTTGTATGCTTGCCTTTGAGATATTTAGCTGATAATTCCTGAGTTTTCAAATTTAATGAACTATCCATTGTATTTAATAATGAAGATTTACCGACGCCACTTTGACCTACTAGCAAAAAAGTTTTATTTTTTATAAAATTTTTAAGTTCTTCTATACCTTGTTTAGTAATTATTGATGTCAAAAAAATCTTGTAGCCGATTTGATGATAAATATTATATAATAATTGAAAATATTCATCTTTTTCATCATATAAATCGCATTTATGAAATAAAATGGTAGTCTCTACATTATAAGCTTCGGCTAAAACTAAAAATCTATCAATAAATCCCATTGGAGTAAAAGGATGTTGAGGGGTTACCATTAGTAGAGCACCGTCTAGATTAGTAGCAATGATTTGATATGTGGCACCAGCTTTTGTAGCCTTTCTCAATATAGCATTTTCTCTTTCATAAATAAAAGTTATTATACCTGATGGTTCAGTTTTAGATTGTTCTAATTCTATTTCTACATAATCTCCAACAGCTACCGGATTTGTAGTTTTATAATTTTGCAATCTAAACTTACCTCGCACCCTACAGGGTATTATTTCGCCAGTTTCTATAGATTTTACATAATACCAGCTTCCAGTACTTTTAGTTACTAATCCTTTCATATATCAAATTTTATCAGGTGTGCCAATACAAGCTACACTGATTTTAATATTTTCTATATCTTTTAAAAGATCTATTAATGATACAGTGGTAGCTCCAGTAGTTATCACATCATCTACTATTAAGACGTGCTTATTAGCCAATGACTTGCTATTTTGTATAGCAAAAACTCCATTTAGATTATCATATCTTTCCCATTTAGTTTTTTTAGTTTGCGTTTCAGTGAATTTAGTCCTTTTTATAATATTTATAGCAATAGGTATTTTTAATACTTTGCTGACCCCTTTTGCTATCATTTCTGCTTGATTATATCCTCTTACTTTTTCTTTTTTAGGATGTAGAGGTACAGGAATTATTATATCTACAGGGGGATCAATATCATTTAATTCATACCCAATCAATTTCCCAAAAAAAGTACCAACATCTTTATGTCCTTTGTATTTAAGAGCATGCAAGCAATGTTGCAAAATACCATCTTTATAAAAATAGCAAAGGGCATAAGCATACTCTATATTTGCTTGACCAATAAATTTTTCGTACAGAGGGTTTTCAACAAAATTTTTATAATAAGTAAAACCTAATTTAGAAAAACAATCACTACATAAGATATTATTTTTGTCATAAATTGGATTTTCACAGGATACACAAGTTTTTGGGAAAAGAATATTAAAAAAAGAAGTAACAAATTTATCCATTATTAGCTTTTATAATAAAGCTTATAAGTTATTCTAATTTCAGGCTACCCTCACCGAGAATATAATCATTAGTAAAAACAGAAAAATAATAAATACCTGGAATCAAATTGAGATTATCTCTAGCGTAGTCTACGCAAACTTTTTGAGCTTTGCCAGTATAATTGATTATAGTTTTTTCTGAAAATTGCAAATTTCTTCCTTGATAATCAAATGAATAGCCTCCCTGTGTCAATATTAAACCATCTGGTCTGGCAATACGTATGTATAATGTATACTCACCAGTTGGTACTAATTTGTTTTCACCAATAGTAAAACAAATATCAAACTTGTCTGTGCGTTTAGCTTTATCAGTAGGTGTAGCTTTATTACCTCTAATTTTATAGGCAATCGGTGTTATATTGTAAGCCACCATGTAAGTAGCTTCTGATATAGTTTTTGATAAAGAATCTGTAATAGTAGATAATTCTATTGCTTTGGTTTTTTCATAAGTTAAATCTTCTTTTAGTTTTACATTTTCAACTGTTAGTTCTTGATTTATTCTATACAAGCTATCTATTTGTCTTACATAACTTTGGGTGATATTTCTTAGCCTATCTAATTGCCTTTTTATTCTTGTATAATCTGCTTGAGAGGCTATTAGTTTTTCTATTTCTTTAGCTTGCTCTTTTATTAAACTATCCTGATCTGATAGTTTAATATTTAATATACCATACTCTTCTTTGATCTTATCATATTCTCTCATTATACTGTCCAATTCATATTTGAGCTGATAAGTTTCTTGTAGAGTTCTTTCTTTTTCTACTACTGCAGTCTGAAATTTATTTTGAGAACTGAAATAAAGATAAATGAATATAGCATTAGTTACTAAAAGTAAAATAATTAATATAATGTACCAAGTATTTTTCTTTTTTTCTTTTGGTGCATTATCTATTTCAAATTTATCATTCCCCATGTTACTTATGTCATTCATAAATTGAATTTTTTACAAAAATAATTAAAATTATTGAAATAAACTTTTAATTAATAATTTTAAAAAAAAAACAATCACAAAATAATTATTTATTTAAAAAATAATTATTAATTTAGCAAAAAACATTTTTATGAAAAAAACAATTTTATTATTAACAATAGGATTAGTATTTTTTTCTTCCTGCAAAAAAAATGTAGCTCCAATAGTAATTAAGAAAAATATTACTTATAAAGTAAACTCAACTGCAGAAAGGCTTTCAGTTAATTATTATAATGAACATGGGGTCATGGTAGCATCTGAGATTGTAGGCAAAACCTGGCAATATGATTTCAAAGCTACCCCAAACACTTATTTATATCTTGGAGCCAAAAATTTAACTCCTACAGGATCTGTAAACATAGAAATACTAGTAAATGATAAAGTAAAATTTAAAAATTCTACAGTTTTGCCATATGGTGCTGTCAATTGTAGTGGCTTTGTAGATTAATACTTTATTTTTTTAATAATATATTTTTTAATGATATACTGGCCTGAGTACCTGTAGATGATAAAGGTGTAATATCAAACGTGCCTCCCAATTGATAAGTTATTAGTGTATTTACTAATGATAACCCCAATGTTTTTGCAAAATTTTGGATATCTAAAGCTGATATGCCTATACCATTATCTATGATTTCTAAATTTATACCGTTATTTACTTTTTCTATTTTTACAGTTATTGTTGGGTTTTCCCAATCGATAGGAAATGCGTGAATTATGCTGTTATAAATCAATTCTATATAAGAAAGCATAAATGGAATAGCCACATCTACATGCATTATTATCTCATCGGGTAAATCTAAATACAATTGTATTTTTTTATTAAAATCTTTTATTAATCTATTAGTTTCTTTTACTATCACAGCTTTTATATCTGCTACATTGCTATTTTTGGCAAAATATAATTCATTTTGTAAATATGACAAAAGTGAGACCTTTTCATATATATCTCTTAATGCAGTGATGGCATTTAAATTGTTTATATTAATATTTTTTTGTAAATTTAATTTTATTAATGACAAAATTAATTGTAAATTATTTTTGGTACGATGATGTATCTCTTTTATTAATTTATCTTTTTCATTAATATTTTTTAGTAGATTTTCTTCGTACATTTTTCTCTCTTCTATGTTATGCAAAAGTACCACAGCTACATTAGAAGTGCTACGATAGCTATATCTACATGAAAATACAGCCTCATATAATTGTGGTTTTCCTGATTTAGAAATCAAAGACAATTCAGTTTTTTTATTTTTGAGTTTTTTTATGTTTTTGAAAATATTAATTAATAAATCATAAGTATCTTTTGGTGTAAATTTAGAAATATTATTATTCAATAACTCGCTTTCTTGATAATTTAGATATTTGTAGAATTTAGGATTTGCATATAAGAGTGTACCTGTTTGATCATATATGAATAATGGTTCTTCTATATTTTCAATAACTTCATTAAAGTTTAGATTTATTTGTTCTAATTCATTATTGATCTGTAGCTTTTCAGTGATATCTGTGATAAAGATTAGCAACCTCTTATCATCTGAATTAGGATAATTAATTAATGAAGCTTGAATATCGAAATCATATCTTTGGTTATCTCTTGTGATAGTTGCTATTTTAGAAAATTTTCCTGTATTATTTAAAGTACTAAGCAATTCATCGAAATTTATAATTTGTTTAAAAGTATTGCACTGTGTTAGCAGGCAATTATTTTCGTCGATTAATATATATTGTTTGGCTAATTCATTGCATAGTTTGACCTCTCCATCAGTAGTAGCATAGATCACACCTATCAAATCATTATTTATTAAATTTTCTAATTCTATGTTTTTCTTTTCTAATTCTTTATTAGATTTTATCATTTCAGTGATGTCAGTTAATGAACCTATAATTTTTTCTTTACCATTTTCAATTACCATTTTTGAGTTTGTAAGGCAATAAACTAGTTGATTATCTTTATTTATGAGTTTTAATAATTGGTTTTTTAATTGTTTTTTATCTCTTAATTTATTTATATAATCTTCTCTTTCTTTAGCTGAATAAAAAAACTCTACAGCTGGTTTACCTTTAAGTTCTTCTCTTTTGTAACCTAAAAAATCATAAACTGATGGCGATATTTCTATTATTACATTATCTAATATTTCATAATAAACACTTTGAATATTTTCTATAATATTCTTATAATTATTTATATTATCAGAATATTTTTTTATTGCATTTTGTAAATCTAATCCAATAATGTGATAGGTAAAGGGCTCTGTAATATCATTTGTAGAAAACGTATATGTGTTTATGAACGAAATCACTGTGCTATAATTTTTTTGTAAAATATGATCTGGTATATTAGATATATGTATTTCTTTTATACAAATGTTTAATTTTTTTTCTATATGCAAATCATTCCTTTCAAAGGATAAAAACTTATTATAAAAAGAGAGGTATTGAGATATGTCAAAAAATTGTAATGAGAATGGATCTGATAGTAAAAGTTGATTGTCTTTATTTGTTATTAATATTGATAATTGACAGGTATTGAGAGACTTACTACTATTATCCTTGTTATAGATAGTATTTTTGATATGATTTACTATATATAAATATTTGTTTAAAAATAAATATTTTTCATTACTAATAGGTTTTTCAAATCCTATTAGCATTTGATTAGCACAATTCAAATATGCAAAATACCAATATTTATTTTTATTAATATCGGATGAGTCATGGCAATATAAATTTTTAATGTTAATTTCTACGAAATAGTCTTCATTATTTTGTTTTATAATTTCAAAACTATTATCTAAATCATTTATTTTAATATTAACATTATTAATAGGTATATTTTTTGAATAAAAAAAATCATTTTTCTCATGACCACAGATAAGGGTATAATTTTCATTAATAAAAATATTTTGAAAAAAAAGATTTATAATCATTGGTGATAACTTATCAAAAACGAAATAATTTAGATAAGTAACTACCAATGATAGCGAATTTAGAGATAAAGTAGATTTATAAAAATCTAATGAATGATAGTCGTTTTCCATATATATTTATTTTTATAATTTTGCAAAACAATTTTTTCGTAAATGTCTTTAATATTAAAAAATGCCAATCTCTTTAAAAATAAATTTAATGAAATTTGGGTAGGAAACGTATTAATTGACAAAAATTCAAACAAAAAGGTAATATATTCAAAAGAAATAAGTGAACTACTCGACAAATCTAGTGAGGCTACTATAATAGATTGCAATAGACTTCTCGTAATGCCTGCATATATCAATGCGCATTTTCATTCTCAGAATTTTTTTAGTCAGTTAATATTAACAGATGAAACTATTTTAGGTTTGCAAAAACAAGAAAAAATATATCATAAATTAGATAAGATATGGGATAGAGATTTACTAGAAGCTGCGGCTTTGTATAGTGCTATCAATTTATTAAAAAATGGTACAATCCACGTGATAGATATGCTCAGTGGACCAGCTATAGCCTCTATAGATAATATACAAATAATCTATGAAACATATAAAAAAGTAGGTGTAAATGTCATGCCTGTTATAGTAATAACAGACAAATATGGATTTGGAGTAGCTGAGAATCTATTAGATACAACTGAAGCTTGGTTAAAATCTCATAAAGGGCTAATGGGATTAGATCATTTGTTTAATGTAGGAACGGGTACTTTAACAGAGGTAAAAAGATTAATGGATAAATTTAAATGTGGTATTCATGGACATTTAGCTGAATACGCTTATGATCAATCTCATTCAATAGACAAGTATAAATTGTCAGTAGTAGAGAGATTAGATGCTTTAAATCTAATTAATAATCCTCGAAATATGTGGGCTGGCTGTTTGCATATAACTAATGATGAAGTAGATTTAATAAGAGAAAATAAAAATAATGTAATAGAGTTATACGAAAGTAGTCAATGGGAAAACAAAGGATACTTTAGCTCCGAAGGATTGCCATTGATAATGTTTGGAACTGATGGGATGCATAGTGATATGTGGCAAACTATGAAAAATACTTATTATTTCAATACAGAATATGATAGGATTTCAATAAATGATGCACTGAAGCGTTTATACCAGCCTCATAAATATTTTTCAAGGTTTTTCCCCTCTATTTATGATCCCGCTTCATTTGTAATATATGATTGTCCTTTGATAAATTGTATAAATGAAGAAATGAAACCAATGCAATTATTGCAGCTTATAGACCGTAAATATATTAAATACGTCATTTCTCAAGGTGAGATCACCGTAGAAGATAATAAATTGACAAAAATAAAAGAACTAGATGCTTATATCTTGATAAATAGACAATTTAAAAGGTTGAAATCTTTATATAATAATAGGCAATATTGACTACTTGTTAATTTAAAATGAAGAAATTAACTAAATAGAAGTTAAATAATTAATGTAATAAATTAGTAAAATAAATCATAATATGTAGTATCATTAAATAAAGGAGTGATGGTGTCTGAACGAATAATTTCTATAGCATTGTGTTTCCAATTAGCTACTAAGATATAAGGTGCATAAGCATTGACATTACATACTAAAAAGAGGTCTACATCTAAACCATTGACAATAAATGGGAAATTTATTTCAGAATTGAAATATGCATCATTAGGTATTATCCAACTAATAGATATGAAATCGTTTTCATCATAAGGATTAATATTTTTTATATGAATTTTTATTACTCCTTTAGCAGCTATTGTGTAGATTTTATCATTTATCAATTTGTTACCTAAATTGATGGTTTTATAAAAATAACCGTCTTTATTCAATATCAATCTATATTCATCATAAACATTATCTCCATAATTTAATTGAAATCTACCTAGATCATCGGTATAACCAGTTGAGATTGTTTGATAAGCTACCGAAAATATATTATCTTGCAATACTTGTGCTTGTAGATCTAATTTAACATTAGCAACTGGTTTATCTAAAAATTGATCTTTTACCATACCAGTGAAACTATGTTCTTTAGGCTCTTTATCACAACCAGCCAATAGGATTAAAGCAATTAATAAAACAAAAATGTTTTTTTTCATTATCAAATTTTCATAAACAAATTTAACAAAAAATATTGATTTACATTACTTTCCTTTAATTTTTACAAATGTTTTAAATTTATCTCCGCGATCTTCGAAGTTTTTAAATTGATCATAACTGGGAGCTGCAGGTGATAAAAGACAAATTTTGTCAGGTAGAGTATATTTATATGCAGCATCGATAGCTTGCTCCAAACTATCGAATATCATTATATTTTTATCTTGATTTTCTTTTAAATTATTATATAAAAATATTTTTAATTCTCCAATACAAAAAATATTCCTCACTTTAGATTTTTTTAAATAATCTATCAATTCAGTGTAATCTATACCTCTATCCATACCACCTAATATCAATGTATCTACATTGCCAAGAGATTCTAATGCTGCTATAGTAGATTGTGGAATAGTAGAAATGCTATCATTATAAAAATCAATATTTTGATATTTGCCTACATATTCTAATCTATGTGGTAAGGGTTGAAAATCGTATAAGTAATCAATTAATTTATCAATATCAAAATTGCTTAATAGGTATGATGCTAATAATGCTGCACTGATATTTAATAAATTATGTTTACCTTTTAATTGCAATTTATCCTCATGTATGATTAATTTTTTATTAAAATTTTTATTTTTAAAAATAAAATTATTTTTAGTTTGATAAAAAAGACCTCGATTTTCATTAATATCATAATTGCCAAATTGCCAAATTTCACTATTGATCATTTGAATTTCTCGCATTGAATTATTAATGATTGCGATGTCATGAATATTTTGATGTGATAAAATATTTAATTTAGCTTCTTTATACAACTCAAAAGATTTATAATAATCTAAATGCTCTGGAAAAATATTTAATAATATACTAATATGTGGCGAAAGTTTGATCTGATCTAATTGATGACAAGACAATTCTATGACATACCAATCTGCATCTGCATCATTAATTAAAAGTTCAAAAACTGGTATACCCATATTACCGCCAATTTTAGCGTCAATATTTATTGATCTAAGTAAATGATATATTAAGCTAGTGGTAGTAGACTTACCTTTTGTACCGGTAACGCCTATGGTTTTGTGTTTATAATGTTTCAAGAATAATTCTACTTGTGAGGTTAGCTTATCAGATTTTTTTATATTAAAATTGTATAAACTAATGCCAGGAGATTTAATTATTAAATCAAAAAGATCAATTTTTTCTATAAGTTCTGTTTCTGAAATGTATTTTAAGGATTTTTCTTTTATTTTATTTTTATCAGCTATGGTTATATTGGCATTAGGCAAAAATTTATTTATAAATGAATATGTGCTTTGTCCTTCTCTGCCCCATCCCCAGATACATATATTTTTATTAATAAATTCTTCAATGATAGGATTCATAATTATATAAAATATTTAGTAAAATTATATAATTTTTTAAAATGTTTGGCGTTAAATTTTAAAAAATAAATCATAACAATATCAAATCTAATTATTTAATTAAATGCTTAACTAATAATACAATAGTGGCATTATTACGTATTCATCCAATTGTGTATTTGGATAATGTTTGGTGATTCATTCCTGATATTCATTTGCGATTTTACCATGTTCATTTAAAACCATTTTATTATTAATGATTTCGCCAAACAAATATTGCATATAATATGTGAATAATTATAACAGCCCAAACGTTTTGAAAGGTGATGATAATTTGTATTTGGTGAAGTCATGTTTTAGTATATGTAAGTGCGTATGATGATCATACGCACTTACGAGGTGTTTTTCATTGGGGCAATTTGTGAATTGCCCCAATAACGAATTATTTCGTAATTTCCTATTTTATATTTAGTTTTTTTACAACAAATTCTTGTACTTTTAAAGCAAGTTCTAAACATTTTTTTGCTTCGTCAATGCTCGGAATATAAAAAAATTCTGGGTATCGTAATTCGGTTGCATATACAGTTAGCTCATGAACATCTATTTTTGCAAGTTCTTCGAATTCAGTATCAATTTCTATGCATAATCTAAGGATTTCTGCAATATTATGAGTTTTGTGAAAAGATTTGTTATTATAAACAAGAAATGCTTTCAAATATTTTTCTACACATTGCTGTGCATGAAAGCAAATAACATCAGTTATTGGGTCTTTTCCTTCTATTAAATATTTTACTACTTTCAAATCATTTTCTGCTTTTTTAATCCAATTTTTGGTCTCTTCTATATTCATATTTCTATCCCTTCCTTGTTTGCATAATAAGATATGTTGCCAACAACTTTCATAGATTTATTAAATTGATTGATACCTCTAAATATTAAATCATTTGAGAAATTGATAGCTGCAAGTTTTAATTGAATCCTACCAGTAAGTTTTTTTAATTCGTTAAATGTAATATCTTTGTCTAAAATGACAAGTAAATCCCAATCGCTTTCTTCGGTATAATCGCCCCGGACTCTACTGCCAAAAAGTATGATTTTAACAACATTAAAACCTGCCTTTTCACATTCTTCAGTGATTATTTTTTTGACTTCTGTAAGATCTAAACTATCATCTTCCATATCTTTTTAATTTTTTTTCTAGATTAATTCTTTTTTCAAAAACCTTTCAAAATTCATATTTTTTTGATTTTAAGGGTTTATGTGCAAATTTAATAATATTTTTTAATAAACAATTTTTTTTTACCAATTTATAATAATTTTTCTATATTATTATAAAAAATTCCTTATTACCATATAAAAAACCATTATGAATGATAAAATAATTGATATAAAATTCATTATTGTCTAAACCTCTGATTTTATTATAATTTTTGTGATTGGGCGTATGGCAATACGCTCCTATGATGACTTATTCAAGAGAGCAATTCATTAGGGCAATTCATGAATTGCCCCAATAATGAATATAATACCATGGATGTGATTTGGCATTATTACGTATTCATCCAATTGTGTATTTGGATAATGTTTGGTGATTCATTCCTGATATTCATTTGCGATTTTACCATGTTCATTTAAAACCATTTTATTATTTATGATTTCGCCAAACAAATATTGCATATAATATGTGAATAATTATAACNNGTGATGATAATTTGTATTTGGTGAAGTCATAATTTTATATGAGATTTATAAACAAAATATTAGAATTTTTATTGATATTTTTTGTTATATGGCGATATGATATAGAGTGCATGACCATATACCGCAATAAATTTTATTGATTTGAATAATAATCGCCCAAAAATATGACCTTACTTATAGGCTAATTCATCTTCGATAGGAGCTAAGGCTTCTAATGCTAATTTAACAAAATCATTGAGGGGTATACCTATTAATTCGCATTCCATTATTGTATCTCTGTTTACGTTAGCAGCGAAACGTTTTTCTTTCATTCTTTTCACTACTGATTGTACTTTGACATCACTGATTTTTTTAGAAGGATATATGAGAGCTACCGCAAAGATAAAACCAGATAATGTTTCTGCAGCTGCTAATGCGTGGTGAAAGTGTTTAGAACGTAAGCTTTGTGCTGCTATCTCATTATGCAATACTATGGCTTCTATAATATCATTATCGAATTTTTCTTTTTGCAAAATTTCTTTTGCTTTTAATCCATGAAGTGTAGGGACACCATTTGTTAATTCTACATCTATATCATGTAGCAAACCAGCTAACGCCCACTTATCCTCATCTTCACCTAGATAATTTGCCAATTTTTTCATAATAGCTTCTGATGCAAGTGAATGAGCTATTAATTTAGGATTGCTAACGTGTTTATTTAATAAATCTAATGCATATTCTCTATTAATCATAAATAAATTTTTTAGAAAATATTAACTAAGGTTGTGAAAATTTTATAACAAATATGAGAAATTCCTCGTTTATCCAATCCAAGACTTTCGACTTTGACTCCTAAATTTAGTAATATAGATATAAAGCTACCAAAGATAAACATTACTAAAATGACACAAAAAATCATACCTAATACTCTATTGGCAGTTCCTAATACTGGTATTTTATTAAAAATAGCATTTATGATTTTAGCTGCAAATTTTACTAATAATGCTCCGCCTATTATTAGCACAATCATAGTAAGGATGGTTTGAAATATTGAAGAATTTTGTGGAATCAGCTGCATGGCAAAGGCATTTTTGCCTATTATACCAAATAAAAGTAAAACAAGTAGGTAGTATCCAACAAAAATAACGAGCTGACGTAGAAATCCTGTCATTATACCTCTAATAGCAGCTAAAACTAATAAAATAACAACAATAACTTCTATTGTACTCATAATGATTCTAATAATTTTTGAGCGAGTGATGATGCAAATATAAAATCTTTTAATTCTTGGTTATCAGTTTCAAATATATTATCCTTAGAACCTTCCCACCAAAGCATACCATTGTAAAAGAAAATTACTTTTTCACCAATTTTAATGACAGAGTTCATGTCATGAGTGTTTACTACTGTAGTAGTATTAAATTCGTGTGTTAGATCTGATATTAGCTCATCGATAAGAACCGCATTTTGGGGGTCTAAACCAGAGTTAGGCTCATCGCAGAATAAATATTTTGGATTTAGAGCTATAGCACGAGCAATAGCTAAACGTTTTTTCATACCGCCACTTAGCTCTGGAGGCTTTAGTTTATTAGTACCTTGTAGATTTACTCTTTCTAAACAAAAATTTACCCTTTCTAACTTTTCTTTATTAGACATATTAGTAAACATATCCAAAGGGAATTTCACATTACCTTCTACATCTAAAAAATCAAAAATGGCTCCACTTTGAAAAACGACTCCCATTTCTTTTCTTATTAATTTTTGTTCTTTTTCTGATAATGAATAAAAATTTTTGTCACCATAATATAATTCGCCTTTTTCAGGTATCAAAAGTCCTAACAAGCATTTCATAAAAACAGTTTTACCCGAGCCACTCATCCCTATCACTAAATTTACCTTACCTGGCTCAAATCTTGTAGTAATGTCTTTTAAAACCACTTTATCATCAAATTTTTTTGTAAGATGCTCTACTCTAATCATAATAAATTAACCTAAAAATATTTGAGTCAAAATAACATCAAAAATAATAATAAAAATACTTGATTGTACCATAGCCTTTGTACTATTTTTACCTACCTCTAGTGCTCCACCCTCTACAATATATCCATAAAACCCGCTGATAGAAGTAATTATAAAACCAAAAAATAAGCTTTTAGATAATGCATAAGTAATCTCAAAAGGTGTAAAAAAAGCTCTAAGTCCATAAAAATACTCGCTTGGAGGTATTTGTGTAGAGCCAATAGTAACTAAATAGCCACCAAATAACCCACTAAATATACTAAAAGTAATAATCACAGGCATAATAATCACAAAAGCAATTATTTTAGGTAAGATCAAATATGATGCCGAATTGATTCCCATCACTTCTAAAGCATCTATTTGTTCTGTTACCTTCATAGTACCTATCTCAGCAGCTATACGTGAGCCCACTCTACCTGCTAAGAGCATGCTCATAATAGTAGGCGAAAATTCGTATATTATCACTACTCTTGTGATAAATCCAGCTGTATATTTCGGAATTAGTGGACTCTCTATCTGAAATGCAGTTTGTATGATAACAACTATACCTATGAAAAGACTTAGAAAACACACAATAGGTAAGGACTCTACACCTAAATAATACATCTCGTGTACAACTTGATTTGCAAGGGTTTTAAACTTCACTGGTCTTGTAAAAGTTTTTTTCATAACGAGCAAATAATCTGCGATCCCTTCGAATAAATTCATATCATTTATAACTTTTTTATTAAAAAAATTAATTACTCAACCACAATAATGGATTCTCTGGTTCTTTGCTATCAGTCCATATCTCAAAATGCAAAATATTAGCTTTATAATCTTTCAAAAAACCAGTTTTTCCAATAATGGTTCCCTTATTTACTTTTTGATTTTGTTTTACATTTACAGTAGATAAATTAGAATAAACAGTAAGAAAATCTTCATGTTTCACTATTACAGCTTTTAATTGATTAGGTAGTGAAAAAATAGCTGATACTGTGCCATCATATACACATTTGACCCACTCATCTTCTTTTACATTGTAATCTATGCCATTGTTTTGAATAGTTATATTTTGGTAAACTGGATGTGATTGGTTGCCAAAAGTGCCTACTATTACTCCATTATCTACGGGTTTTGATAATTTGCCTCTATAAATGCTAGCAATAGATGGGCTCGCTTTAGTCGCCGGTGCACCTGATGGTGACTTAGATGCTTCTTTAGCTTTAGCAGCTCTAGCTCTTTCTAATTCTTTTATTATTATTTGTATTTGTTTTTCGAGTTCTTGTTGTACTTTCTTTTGTTCTTTTATTTGTTTTTCTAAATTGGTTTCTTTTTTCTTTAATTCATTTACTAGTATATTTTTATTTTTAATTTCTTTTTCTATAACTATTAGTATAGAATCCTGCTGAGCTAATAATTTTTGTTTTTCCTCTTTTAATTGTTCATATTCTTGCTGTAGATCCATTAATTTTTGCAAAGAAGCTTGATAATTTTTGATTTGTAATTTATAAATATTAGCTAATTGTTTTAGGTATTGATAACGTTCAAAAGCTTCATTAAATGAATTAGCACTCAATACAAAAGAAATTCTATTTTGTTGTGTTTTGTACACATACATTAGTGTTATTATTTTACTAAGTCCTACAGAAAGATCTTGAATATTTTGTTGCAATATGGGTATCTCTTTAGAAATTTCACTTAATTTAGTATTAGCATACGCCAGCTCAGATGTTATGATGTTTCTCATTTTTTGATTATCTCGTAGTTTAGCGTTCAAAAGATCGAGCTCTGCTAGAGAATTTTTTCTATTTTTACGTGTAGATTGCAGTAGTTTTTCAGTGTTTTTAATTTGTTTTTCTAAATTTGCCCTTTCTTGTTCTAATTTTTTCTTTTGAGCTTCTGTTTGGCTTAATAATGGTATGCAAATCAATAATATTATTATAAAAATAAATTTTGAGTATTTTATGTGACCAAATCTATTCATTTACAATAATATTAATAAAAATAATATGCAAAAATACATTTAAAAATTCAAATAAGATATTAAAAAGTATTATAGAATGTAAAATAAATAAACAGAAATTAATTTTTGATAAATTTTTTAATACTTAATTTTTGTAAAAAATATTGATAAAATTTCTGTACATTATATTACTCATTCATTTGCAAAGTTTTATATAATCACAAAAAAAATTATTTTACTTGGATTTTGAATTTGTATAATGCCAAAATCAATGATATCGTGTAATTTATTATAAACTATATGGCCTTTGTATAAACTCGATAGGCCTAGGAATCGAAATTTCCTTCATGCAGTCGATAGCAAATTTATCTGTCATACCAGATATATAGTCTGTAACAATTTGTTTGCATAGATCTCCCTCGGTGAGATTATTTTGTTGTTTTTCATTAATATAAAAGTTTTTCATTCCTTTAAGGTAATTACCAAAAAATATATCAATATTTAGGTTGTTTTCTTTTAGATACCAATCTATCTCCCAATGATATTGGCAGAAAAGTTTAGTAAGATAATCAAATAAAGTTTCAATTATCCTTTTACAGTATATTTTATATTCTTTTAGTCGGGGGTGATCATATATATATTTATAGTTAAAATCTTTTAATTTTAGCATTAATTCATAACATTCATCAGAAAAGGATATTTCGTCATCAGTAGAATTATCTATAACATCCAAAACTAAATGATTGATGATCTCACCATTAGAAGTACCTATTTTGTTTTTAATAATATCTGGTATATCCTCTTTTGAAAAAAAACCAGCTATGATGGCATCTTCTATATCTCTACCAAGATATGCGATTTTATCAGAAAATCTCACAATGCAGCCTTCGTAGGTAGTGGGTAAATGTTTTCTATCAGTGATGGTGTCTAAATTTTTTATTGTTTGATCTGGTTTGATGCTTTTTTCAAAGCTTTCTCCATTATGAAAGATGATGCCATCTTTTACTGCATATGTTAGATTGAGGCCTTCGCCTTGATTTGTAAGTTTTTCGACAACTCTATAACTATTAATTTCGTGAATGAATAAATCTTTGCCACCAAGCAAAAAAGATAACTCAGATTCTCCAGCATGCCCGAATGGTGTATGGCCTAGATCGTGTCCTAGACCTATGGAATAAGCTAAATCTTCGTTTAATGACCATTCAGAATTATCTTTAGAATTTAAGCCTCTGCATATAGTAGCAGATATAGTGGCTACATGGAGCACATGCTCGATTCTCGTGCATACGTGATCATCATCAGGGCTGAAAAAAACTTGTGTTTTATGCTTTAAACGTCTAAAAGGCCTCGAGTGAATAATAGCAGTCTGATCTCGATAATAACATCCTCTGATATCTTCATCTTTTTTATAAGATCTTTTTTCTAAAGCCTCTTTAGGTAGTATATTTTTACTCATTTATTTTTTGTTTGTATATAATAAATTTTTATTTACTACAAATATAATAAAAAAAATTATAAGTAGAGAGTACTGTTCTTTATTTTATCATTAAATGATAAAATATGATAAATATTTTTTAGACGATTGTAAATATGTTTTCATAGGGTATATCAATATTGGTATTTAGAGATATTGATTATGATATTATTTGAAAAATATCCGTTAAAAATACAAATCACATGGCTTCGGCTACTACAAAAGCACTACCGCCTACATAGATTATGTCATTAGCTATTGCTTGTGATTTAGCGGCATTTAAAGCATTGGAAACAGAATTATAAGTTTTACCAGACAGATTAAAATTTTTAGCTTTTTCGTTTAAAAGCATAAAATCTAATGCTCTAGGGACTTTGGGACTACAAAAATAATATATTGCATCTTTTGGTAATAAGCTTAAAATACCATCTATATCTTTATCTGCCATCATGCCCCATACAATATGCAAATGATCTTTGGGTATAGATTCTAAAATTTTAATTACATTACTCACTGCATTTACATTATGTCCTATATCCATAATGATAGGAATTCTATCTGGTACATAAGTCCATCGTCCAAAAAATCCAGTATTATCAAAAACATTTTTTATACCATTTATTATATGTTTAGTAGAAATAATATATTTATACGTTTGCAAAATATTAATGGCAGATAATACAGTTTTAATATTATCTATTTGAAATTTACCTATCAATGGAGAATAAATATCAAAAAAATCATCATTATAATTATTTTTTAAATGCAATCGCATAGAAGGTGGTAATAGATTTTGAGAAAAATCTATTAGTTTCCATTCATCAGCTGAGATGATGAGTCTAGCATTGTTTTTATAAGCAAAATCAATAAAAACTGGTAATGTTTCTTGATCATTTTCACCTATTATACATGGTATGCCGTTTTTGATGATACCAGCTTTTTCTGCAGCTATCTCTTGTAAAGTATTTCCTAGTAAATTAGTATGATCATAAGAAATATTTGTAATGATAGAAACTAAAGGTATTATCACATTAGTAGCATCTAACCTACCACCTAATCCTGTCTCTATCACAGCAATATCTACGTTAGATTGGGCAAAATAAGAAAAAGCCATCACAGTATTTATTTCAAAAAAACTTGGTTTTAGTTGTTCTAACAATTTAAAATTTTTAGTAGTAAATTTAGCTATCCATTGTGCAGGTATCATCTCACCATTAACCTTTATACGTTCTCGCATTGTTTTTAGGTGAGGAGAGGTGTATAATCCGACTTTGTATCCTGCCTCTTGCAATATAGAAGCTATCAATGAACTAACACTTCCTTTGCCATTAGTCCCGGCTATATGAATCATTGGAATTTTTAAGTGAGGTTTATCAAATTTATTTAGCATAAATAATGTTTTTTCTATGCCACCTTGATAGCCTGATGAACCTTGCCGCTCATACATTGGTAGCTGCTCCATAATAAATTTTTCTGCCTCCAAAAATTTCATTAAAAAAAATTTTTTACAAAATTATTAATAAATCAAACAATAATAAATATTAAAATCCTTTATCGCAATTGTAACAAATATCTAAATATTTGCCTTTAATGGATTGAATTCTTATTTTATTTAATTCTTCAGAAAACCAGATCTCATTTATTGATTTTTTGTACCAATTATCATTTAAAAAATTGGCATTTTTATCTTGGCAGCATATTGCGATTTGTCCATTTTGTAATAATATTAATTCTGTCCATAACCTCGTACAAGGAGTAGAGGGTAATTTTTTTAATATTAATTGATCATTTAGTATCTTATATCTGCTAAATCTTTTGTTTTTGGGTAAAAAATCAATAGCATTCTCCACTAATTGGGCACTTTTGATACTAGTTTTTACTTTTATTTTTTTCATATGTTTTTTAAAAAGTCTAATTTCATGTTCATTATGTCTAAAAACTACAAATTGTACAATAATTTTGGGAGATTTTTTCTTTAATATATGTTTTGCTTTTATTAAATTATTTATGGCATCATAAACCTTGTCTATATTGCCACCAGTTCTATATTTTTCATAGGTTTTTTGAGATATGCCATCCATAGAGACAACTATTCTATTTAATCCGCTATTTACTAAAGATGTAGCCACATTATATGAAATATTCTGAGCATTAGTAGATAGCTCTACATAAAAGTCATTAGAACGTAGGTATTTTATTTTTTCTATTATAGTATCATCTAATAAAGGTTCCCCTTGAAAATATAAGGTTATCCAAAAAATATTTTTAGGTAAATTATTAATTAATCTTTGAAAATCTGTAAATGCAATAAAACTATCAGCTCTATTTATATTTCCTAAACCTTGTTCGCAAAATAAACATGAGAGATTGCAAAGACTACAAGTCTCTATATGAATAGCAAATGGTAAATTTAAAAGACAAAATTTACCAAATAATTTAGAATACCAGTATGAAAAAGCAAATAAAATTAAATTATAAAATCTATTAATACTTTGTTTGATTTCGAAAAACATTTTAGTGAAAATTTAAAAATCTAAATTACAAATTACAAACAAAATAAAACAATTAGTTATTTTTATTCTAACACATAACAAATTGCTTATTTGTGATTTTTCAGTATTAAGTCATAAAAATGTAAATGGGAGGTTGTATTTATTTTTTTTCAATAGATTTTTCCAGATCAGAAGTAATCTTTTGTATCAATGGGACACCTTGCAAAGTTTGAACAGCTATTATTCTGAGCAAAGTATAAACTGGTACACTTAGTATCATACCAATAATACCAAATAATTCTTCGCCTATTACTAAAACTAAAAATACTTCGAATGGTGTACTTTTAACACTTTTAGCATATATATTTGGTTGCAAAACAAGATTATCGAGTATTTTGACAGATTCGAATCCAATGATAGTAATCACAATATTCCATAGCAATTGTGTGTCGGCTCCCGACATTAGCGAAGATACAATACCTAATAAAATAGCTAAGATCAAAGCTATCAAAGGACCAAAGTATGGAATAATATTGAATAATCCAGCAAAAAATGCTATTAAAATAGCATAATCATATCCTATCAAAGTGAATACTAAAAAAATTAAAATAAAAACAATGATCTGATCTATTAGAATGCCAAGAAAGTATCTAGAGAGTAAAACTCGAGTGTCATTGATGATATTGTCTATCATGCTATGATAGCGTTCAGCGAAAAGCGATTTTACTAATGAAGGAAAAACATTCTGATCTTTAATAATAAAAAAAGAGAAAAACACAACTGTAACTACGCCCACTACAATATCTCCGAATGAGTTTATAATGTTTTCAAATGCTTTTTCTATGTTTATGCTAGCTTGAAAGTTTGTAATATACTTTTGAATTATCTGAGCAAAGCTAAAACTTTCATTAGCTATTTTATAATCAATCAATGTTTTTTCTATTGGTTTTAAACTGGATTCTAATTGCAAAAGTAATATATCATAGTCTATAGCAATTAGAGAAGTAAGTTTAGTAATAATAGGTGGAAGTACATAAAAGAAAAACAAAATAATAACTCCTAATAAAAACAACATAGATATGATAGTAGCTACAGCATCATTCAAATGAAATTTTTTAATACGTATTTTTAAAAGTAAATTTTTTATCGGGGCTAATATAAGTGATATAACAAAGGATATGAGTAAATAAAGTAATACCTTAGGTAATAAAATAAATATCAAAGCTATCAGTATCAAACTGGGCAACCAAACATACCATTTTTTAAATATATTACCCCAAAAATGTTGGACATTGTTTTTGTTATTCATATCGAGCTATAAATATTTGAATTTAATAAATTCATCTAATACAAGTTTGTGATCAAAAGCTAATGGTGGTAGTAGTGATAATAGGAACCACTTCGCCTCAGCTGCATCATCACCCGCTTGAGTACGACTTAATAGGAAATCATCTGGTAAAATGGCATAAAAAACAATAGTGATCACTCGTGTACGGGGATCCCTTTTGGGATCACTAAAAGCTTTAAATTGTTCTAAAAAACATATATCTAATGAGGTTTCTTCTTTTAGCTCTCTACGAGCTGTATCTTCTAAAGTTTCATTCTCTTCGTTAAATCCACCTGGCAAAGACCACATGCCTTTATATGGCTCATTGGCTCTCTTCACAAGTAAAACAGATTGTTTGTGTATCAATATGATGTCTGTAGCTACTGCTGGTCTAGGATAATCGTAGCAATATTTTTTCTTTTTCAACATAATTGTTTTAAATTTAATTACAAATTTAAAACAACTATTTAGAAAGAATATTTAATTTTAAAAAAAATTTCAAATATTTTGATATATGAGAAAAATTTATTTATTTATCATTTTATTTATCACAGTATTTAATGGTAAAGCTCAGACTCCTTTGACCATAGCAGTAGATTTTACTACTTCAGATGTTAATGGCAATGTTCATAATTTATTTAACTATTTAGATAACAATAAATATGTATTGTTAGATTTTTTCTTTACTCGCTGTAGTGCATGTCAGACTTCATCTCCGCAGTGCAATGCATCTTATATTTATTTTGGTTGCAATCAAGGTGATGTTATATTTTTAGGTATAGATTATTATGATAGTAGACAGGATGTAATAAATTTCATCAATCAATACGGACTTGATTATCCTTGCATTAGCGGAGATGATGGTGGAAGACAAATATGCGAAATGTATGGTATAGATGCTTTCCCTACTTACATACTTATTGCACCTAATAAGAACATTGTAGAACGTGATATTTGGCCTTTTAGTACTAATATATGCAACTCTATATTACAAAGCTATGGATTACAAACGATGAGTTGTCAAGAAAATATTAATGATTTTTATGATGAAAATATTTCTATTTATCCAATACCAGCCAAGGACGAGATACTCCTAGGCTTTTATAATTACTATTTAAATGAACCAATAATATTTATTTATGATCTTACTGGTAAAATGATATACACTGAAATAATAACCAACCTATCAAATACTCACAAAATGGATATATCTGCAATAGATAACGGTACGTATATTTTATTAATCGTAGAAAATAATGAGGTTTTGTTGAGAAAATTAATTTCTGTGTCTCATTAATAAATTTTTATTTAGTAAATAATATACTGTATCAATTATTTTTTTTAATAGATTAACAAAACTAATCCTTTCAGATAGTAACCTTCTGGATGATAGAGTGAAGGCGCATGACATGGAGCTTGAGTAAGTCTATGCAATATTTTAATATTTCTACCACTATCTAATGCTGCATTCATCACTGAACCTTCAAAATGTAACGATGATACAGCTTGGGAACAGCTAAATGTAAATAAAATACCATTATTTTTTATTTTTTCTATTGCTTTACTATTGATACGTTTATATCCTTTCAGAGCATTGTGTCTGGTATTTATAGATTTAGCAAAGGCTGGCGGATCTAAAATAATTACATCATAATAATTTTCTTGCATATTATTTAGATAATGCATAGCTTCATCCTCTATGGCTTCATATCTAGTTTTGTTTATTTTATTTAATTCAAAATTTTTATATAATAAATTAATAGCTTCTCGACTACTATCTACAGAGACTACTTTTGTGGCGTCAGCTAAGGCAGCATATACAGAAAAAGCACCTGTATAACTAAACATATTTAAAACATTTTTGTCCTTAACGTATCGTTGTAGCAATTTTCTATTTTCTCTTTGATCTAGATAAAAGCCAGTCTTTTGTCCTTCTTCCCAATTTACATAAAATGAAATATTGTTTTCTTTGATTATCACAGGTATTTCTATGTTATCTGTTTGATAAGCATAATAAGTATTTTTGATATTTTGTGTTTTATCAATTACAAAAATCGATTTTAATTTTTCACGATAAATTTGTTTTAGAGTTTCAATAATATAATTAATATCATTATACATACCAGTAGAATGAGTTTCTAATACTAAATGATAATCATAGAAATCTATTATTAATCCAGGCAATCCATCGGCTTCGCCGTATACTAATCTAAAAGCATTAGTTATATTAGATAGAGGCAAATTAATAGCTTCACGTATAGCTACAGCCCTCATAATTTTATTTTTGTAAAATTCGACCGAACGATTTTCCTTTTGATAACTAACAATACGGCCAATGATGCTCCCTTTAGTAGAATATTGAGCCATAGCTAAAAAATTATTATGATTATCGTATACTTCTACCCATTCACCTTCTTTAGGCTCACCTTCAATTTTTTTAACTGCTCCACTAAATATCCATGGATGATACCTTTTGATAGATTCTACTTTGCCAGTTCTTATTATCAGTTTATTCATATTTTTTTGCAAAATTAAGTTAAGTATTTTTAAAACATCAAATAATGATTATTTTTTTTCTAAAGTACTCTTTTTCCATTTCTAAACTTCACAATAAAAGCATCATTGTATCCTTTATCTTTCACATAATTCAATTTTTGACGTGCTTGATTATAATCTGTGAATTCACCATAAATATACTTGTATGTATTATTAAAAAAATAATAAGAAATAGAATCTGAAGGGAAATCTTTATATATTTTATGAGTATTTGTAAATATTTCATTTGAAGATAAAAATTGGATATAATATATTAGTTCTTCATTAGTTTCATCATTAGCTTTAGATAGTTGATTTTGTGTTGCTAAAATAGATTTCTCTTTTAAAGGGAAATTATCTACATTAACAATATAATCTGCAATAGCATTAGCTAAATTCTGAGCTAATTTTTTTTGATTGTCTTTATTGGTTATCCATTCTCTATCATGCTGATTAGATATAAAACCCATTTCTATCAATATAGAAGGCATAGTAGCTTTATAAAGCACAAAAAATGGAGCTTGTTTAATACCTCTATTAGTAAATGGAGCTATTTGTAAAGTGCTATTGGTAACCTTATCAGCCAAACTAATACTTTTGTTTAAAAACTGATTTTGATATAATGAAAAAGCGATATATCCTTCGATAGAATTAGGATCTATGCCATCATAAGATTCTAAATAATTCTCTTCGTATATGGCTACTGAATTTTCTGCTATAGCAGTTTCTAGCCAGGCTTTCACTTTGGTATTTCCCATTACAAAAACTTCATATCCATTAGCTTCTATAGATTTCGAAGCATTTACATGAAAAGATACAAATAGATTAGCGTGACTTTTATTAGCTATGCGAGTCCTTTCGATTAAAGGTATAAAAATATCAGATTGTCTGGTGTAAATGACTTTTATATTTTCATAAGTATTACTTAAAATATTTCCTACTTCCAATACCAAAGATAATGTAATATCTTTTTCCTGGATATTACCATATACAGCGCCGGGATCTTTGCCTCCATGGCCAGCGTCTAAAACCAAAATATATTTTTGACAAAAAGTATTAGAGCATATAAAAATAAATATTATAAAAGTCAACTTTTTCATTTTCAATTTATTAGACAATATGTTTTTTGTAATACAAATTTATGCATTATTTTTAATTTATTGTAAAAAAAATTTAAAATGTCACATATTATAAAAAGGTTTTTATAATATTTTTATGTTAAATTTAATATTGGCTTAGCTCTCAAGTCCCTGTATAAAAACCACGCCCGCC